>JBAZNF010000040.1:0-2614 GCA_041649335.1 Patescibacteria group bacterium | reverse complement strand
AGTACAAAGCCGTCACGTCATAGGTCACCCGCAACTGTTCTAAAACGTACGCCGCGCAGGTGGCGCAGCAAATATGCAACGCCAATTTCTTCATGATGGCTTGGTGTCTCCCGCTGCCGGCAGCAGGACGGTAAATTCAGTGCCTTTCCCTTCTATGCTGTCTACGTATATCTCCCCTTTCATTCTCATGACCAAAGCCTTGGTTATCCAGAGACCGAGGCCAGTGCCGATAATCTTGTCCGTCTGCTCGTTACGGATCCGGTAAAATTTCTGGAAAAGCTTCTCGCGGTTTTTGGCAGACATGCCCATGCCGGTATCAGTGACTTTAATTTTTACCATCGGGCGCTTGTCGTCAGTCCGGGTGGCGGAAATAGTCACGCTGCCTTGGGGGGTATATTTTATTGCGTTGGAGACAAGATTGACCATGATCTGGGTCAATTTATTGTAATCGGCCAGGACATTCACCGACTGGTCAGGCAATTCGGCCAGTAACTTCAGCTTCTTCCCTTCAGCCTGCCGGCAGAAGGTATTGACCATATTTTCAAAAATCGATTTCACGGGAATGGACAGGATGTCCAATTTTATCCGATCCTGCTCAATCCGGGAAACATCCAGCAGGTCTTCCACCAGATCCCGCAGCCGGTTCGTCTCTGTCAGCACCAGCTGGACCTTGTCATGCGCGTCCGGCGGCAGCTGGCCAAAAGACCCGTCACCGATCATGGCCAGATACCCGCGGATGCCGGTTATCGGCGCCCGCAATTCATGCGACGTCATGGAAATGAATTCGTCCTTCATCTGGTCGACTTCGCGCAATTTATTTGCCAATGTGGCGTACTGGAATAATTTTGTATTATTGATCAAGAGCAGCACAATTACTAAAATAGACGCGATGAGTACTATCAACGACCGGTTAAAAAGCTGCCTGGATAGGTCATCGATAATTTTTGAGGATAATTTGACTGACACAAGAGCTACTTTTTGTCCCAGGGCATCACTGACGGGCTTTACCACTACCCAATAGCGGTCAGTGGTCTGGGACGATTCATCTTCAGTCGATTTGGCATTTGACGATGTGGTAAATGCCATACTGGTGTTCCGTTGCCAGGCCAGCGTGTTGTATATCCAGTTCGAATCCTGGCCAATCACTTTTGGATCAAGGCTGGCCACGATGGTATAAGCATCCCCATTCGGCACCAGAACGTCCAGACTGTACACTTCATCATTAGCTTCCGCGACTGCGGTCACTTTTGCCTGCAGGGCCGGCCGGTCGCTTAACAAATCCGGCACGGATGTGGCAATAACGTCATCGGCGAGTGCTGCCTTGCGCAATAATTCCGTATCCATGACTTTAGCGGCCCGGTCAAAAAACACCATGGTATTCAAAATCAGCGCCCCGGGTATTAATAGCAGGAGGACAACCCCATAGACGACCTGGATATTATTCTTGAGAAATGCTAAATTTTTTTTTGAAAAAAACTTCATCTACACGTTGGGCTTCTTGATTAAGTAGCGGATACCGAGCAACAGGACAACGACCGCGCCGACAGCACTGAGGGCAATTATCAGATACCGGCTTATCGAAGAATCCCCCGGGGTAGAAACATTGACGTCGCCGCGCAGATAATCCGTTTCCGTGACCGCGCGCGCCTTGCGGACGAAGATAGCCAACGGGGAACTTTTTTCCTGTATCTTCCCGGTCTCGTCGTTTACCGTCACGTACACCTCATGCTTGCCGTCAATCAGGTTGCTGTCCAGCGTATACGTAAAATTGCCGCTCTCGTCGGTTTTGGTCGTAACGACAATCGGCGTTGAATAGATATAAATCGTTACGTAGGTATCGGGCGGTCCGATACCGGTGATAACCAACTGGTTTGTGCCGGTAGACGGGGAATAATTTTCAACCTTGGTAACCTGTAATTTTTCCGGCGCTGGGACGCCGCTCTGGGTCGGCTCTTCAAAGGCAATCTGGCTGACAGAATCCTTGATGTCAGGGGTTATCTTCGCGCTGACGCCAGCATTATTGTCGGCACCGAGCGGGTTGGTCCCGAGCCGCACTTCCTCTCCGTCAGTGATCCCGTCGCCGTCCGTATCGGGGTCATGCGGGTCAGTGCCGATCTGCGACTCATATTCGTCAGTTAACCCGTCTGAATCAGTATCAAAGGACTGTTCGCTCGACACCTGCGTTGGTGCAGGCGTGGTCGACGCAGGCGATTCTACCGGCGACACCTCCTGTTTGACGACTACCGGCAGGGCCGTACTCCGATACCATTGTCCGGTCTTGATCTGCACCTGCGCAATCACATAATAGGAACCGTTTGCTGTCAGGGTCGTGTCCCAGGCATATTCCCATGATTTCGGGTTGGTGGCCAGCGGATGCCCGGACCCGATAAACTTATCCGTACTCACTCCGTCCTGATGGAGCAGATAGCGGAAGCCGGTAATTTCCCCGTCATACGTTACCGTACTGAGCAACCGCTGCGACCGTCCTAAGACCGTCTGACCGGAACTTGGCGTTTTCATGATAATTTCCGGGGCTAACATGGATAAAGTAACAATATTTGACGGCTGGCTGGAAATATTGTTCGAATTGACCGCAATAGCCATTACATGATGC
>JBAZNF010000039.1:0-2885 GCA_041649335.1 Patescibacteria group bacterium | reverse complement strand
AAAGATTGCATCAATTATGCTGCTAATATCTTTGCCCTCATCAAGACTCTTGATCAGTTCTTTTTCCCGGCTGGGCACCCATTTTATGATTGTATCAAGATCCGCAATAATAGTCGAGTCCGGAAACTGATATTGAGTTAGTATCTGATTTGGTATCTCGATTCGGAACATCTTTTTTTTATTGTTGTATTCCAAAAGAATCACAACGTTTAGTTCCATTGAAGCCAGTTTGATTTTTTGCCGTTTGTTATATTCCGAGAACTCATAATACACGCTGAAAGAAAACAAAAAGTAGGAAACGCCGAATATAACATGAATAATGGTATGGATTATCGGATACTGGAAAATAAGAACATATTCATCCAGAATATCGATAGCAAAGTGAATGATCAAGGAAACTAAAACAATCACCGATGTCACAACAACGTTTTTTGAACGATCCTTAACGCCCTTGAAAAGGACAAACGCAACCAAAAGGATTGCCCCAAGGATCAGATGCGGCGGTAGGATGACATGCAATTCCGGGATGAAGATCATTGCAATGTATACTGATGAATATAAGATTGTGAGAATCAAGAACGTCAGTAAGTACCGGCTGCCTTTGCTGGTCATTCCACTCACCTTCTCGCTATAATTACAGTGAATTATTACAGAAAGATAATAACACATATGTGTCGGGATAACAACAGACTGCACTCCACGCGCGCAATAATGAAGATGCTCAATGTCCGTCTTTGTAATGAATGAATCGTTGTGACAATAACATGGTCTCAATCTTGATGAATTTTGATGTTGATGTTGATTCAAATAATACAAAAAAATAATCAACTTCAAACCGATAATATTATCAGCCATATTGACAACGGCGAGAATTTCCTTATTCTGGAATTGGAGATGATAAAATGAATCCTTTGGTTTTTGAAGATCAACACTCTTTTGAGGCTTGGCTTATGAATAATCACGAGACGGCTCCCGGACAATGGATCCGTTTTGATAAACAACTTAATACCTCGCGCCTGACTCCCGATCAGGCTCTCATCGTCGCTTTATGCTTTGGCTGGATCGACGGCCAGATCAAAAAAATCGACGACCAATTCTACGTAAAGTATTTTGCGAAAAGAACCAAATCATCGATATGGTCGACAAGAAACAAACAAATCGCGGAATCCCTAATCGAAAAGGGATTGATGACATCTTCCGGGATGAAAGCCATCAAACTTGCCAAAGAAGACGGCAGGTGGGAGCGAAGCGATTTGCCTCCGGCCGACTATGATATCGAAGATTTCAGACGATTGCTGAAGAGAAGTGAAATCGCATATGATAACTATATGTCGTTTTCGCCTTCAATTCAAAGAACTTACGCCATGAGCTATTTCGTTCTGAAGAAGGAAGAGTCACGGGCAAAAAGGCTCAATGTAATCATTGACAGACTAGAAAAAAACCTGAAACCGATGTAGAGCAATGGTTCCGGGTTGAATTTCTTATGCAAAACTATGTTGACTCAAACATTGCGATTATTGCCTAAAGATAGTTTGGCGGTATCCTAAGACACAAAAATAGCTTTCTTTTTATATAGCAGTAACAAGACCACCGCCAGAATCTCCATCGCGCTTGCGAACAGCACCAGATAAAGCATGCTTACTCCGTACAGCCAACCGATAACCAGCGATCCCAAAAACCAAGCCGAACCGAAAACGGTATAAAACACACCATACGCGGTGGCTCTTTTCTCTTTTGACACCAATTTCGACACGACCGCCTTGAGGATGGATTCCTGAGCCCCCATGCCGATCCCCCATAACATCACGCCAAGCACAATGCCGATTGAGCCGTTCACTAAGAAGAACACCGGCGCAATCAACGCTGATATCGCGATTGCAATAATCAAAGAGATGATTCCTTTCTTGTCAAACAAGTGTCCGAACAAGAGGGCGCTGATGGCGTCGATGCCCATCGCCAGGGCATATAACAGCGGAATATAGATTACATCAATCTGGGTGGAACTTCCGATGTGATAAGCAAGCACGGGATAATCGATGAATCCAAGCGCTATCAGGGTAATGGCAAACATGTAAAGGACAAAGGACTTGTTTCCCTTGAGGCTTTGATGTGTTGATCTTGTCTCGAACTCCTCGGGGTGAGGATATTTCTGTTTTGCAACAAGTAAAACCACCAATGTCATGATGGCAAATATTCCCAACAAGCCAAATGCCATCTGGTATCCCTGCAATTCCCCGCCCTTGTTCAAGTTGAGAACCACAAAGACGAAGATCGGCCCCAGAAATGCGCCGAACTGGTCCAATGCCTCTTGAATCGCAAATGACTTCCCGGCACCCAAATGCGGGGCTGTAAATGATGTCAAAGCGCTTTTTGCCGGTGCTCTGATACCTTTTCCGACGCGTTCAAGAAGAATCAAGATGATGGCGACCACCCAAATCGAGGCATCAACGAACATCAAAAACGGGATGACCAGCAGATTGACAGCATAGCCGATGAACATCATCGCCCAGTACTTTCGGGTTTTGTCCGCGATCACCCCGGTGACAATCCGCAATGCTTGCCCGATGAATTCCCCGAGTCCCGAAGTGAACGAAATTATGAGCGCCGTTGCGCCGATCAATCCAAGAAAAGGGCCATAGATGCTTCTTGCCCCTTCGTGGGTAAAATCCGATAACAGGCTGATTAGGCCAAGCAATATCAAGAAAATGATTGCGTTTCTTCTGAGCTTGTCGTTAGTCATCCAATATCGCTGCCCTTTCATGTTGAAGTATGATTCTGAATCAGATATATCATATTATACTTGATACCGGTTCTTATAGAACTCATATTCACATAAATCATCTAAGCGAGCCGCCTTAATGTTGATCACGACCTTTTTCAGGTCA
>JBAZNF010000038.1:0-3843 GCA_041649335.1 Patescibacteria group bacterium | reverse complement strand
CGGGTACGATTGCGATGAGTACACTCTTATTTCATCCCCATTTGGCTGGACTGTCAAGACGCTTGACGCCAAGCGGATCTTTTGGTATCATGCTTTTTGTAGAAGAATTAAATAAAACCTTCCCACGTTTTGTGAGAAGGTTTTATTCTATTATTTATGGCGTCAAAAGTATTATCAGCCGCGGTGGTCGGGCTTGATGCCCAGGTGGTCGACGTGGAGGCCGATCTCGGCTTAGGCCTGCCGAAAACTATCATCGTTGGCCTGCCGGATACCGCTGTCCAGGAAGCGCGGGAGCGGGTGAAGTCAGGCATCAGGAACAGTGGAGCCGAATGGCCGCCGGGTGTGGTCACTGTAAATTTAGCGCCGGCATCTCTCCGTAAGGAAGGCTCGGGCTATGATTTGGCTATGGCCATGGCGATCATGCTGGCCCGCGGTGAAATACGGAATGACTGGCCGATTGAACATCGATTGTTTGTCGGAGAGTTGTCGTTGGACGGTCTGGTCAGGCCGGTTACCGGCGTCTTGCCCATCGCGTGCCTGGCCAGAAAACGGAAGACGAAAGAGCTGTTTGTGCCGGCGGCGAATGCGGCTGAAGCTAGTATGATAAGCGGCATTAACGTTTTTGCAGTAAAAAATTTAGCTGAGATAATAGACCATGTAAATGGACGTAGCCGGATGGTCCCGTATCGGAAAAAATCCAGGAGCGTAAAAGCTCTTGATGATCAGGACTTGGACTTTTCGTATATCCGCGGGCAGGAGCAGGCTAAACGGGCGCTGGAGATTGCCTCTGCCGGCGGGCATAACGTCCTGATGACCGGCCCGCCAGGTTCGGGTAAGACGCTATTGGCCAGGACAATGACGACTATCCTGCCGGTTATGAGCCTGGATGAATCATTGGAAGTGACTAAGATATATTCAGTAGCCGGTCGGTTGGCTAAGGACGTACCGGTAATTCGCCTTCGTCCTTACCGCGCGCCGCATCACACCACGTCGTCAGTGGCGCTGGTTGGCGGTGGAAGCTGGCCAAAGCCGGGTGAAATTTCATTGGCACACCGGGGAGTTTTGTTTTTGGATGAATTTTCTGAGTTCCCCCGCCAGTCGCTGGAAAGTCTCCGCCAGCCGCTTGAAGACGGAGTGATTACTGTTTCACGGGCTTCTGGCTCTGTGCAGTTCCCGGCGCGTTTTACGCTCATCGCGGCGCGCAACCCCTGTCCCTGCGGGTACCTCAATGATCCGCATCAGGCCTGCATGTGCAGCGCTATCGGGGTCGCAAAATACCAAAAGAAAATTTCAGGCCCCCTGCTGGACCGCATCGATATCCATATACCGGTGCCACGTCTGGAATATGAAAAAATAGCGGAACCGCGTCGCAGTGAATCATCTTCCGTCGTGCGCGAACGGGTCCAGCAGGCGCGAAAGCGGCAGTCAGAACGATTTCGAGGTACGCCGCTTGTCGTCAATGCGGAAATGACGGTGAAGCATATTGATCAGTATTGCTGTATCGGTTCAGAGGCGCAGGTAGTATTAAAGCAGGCGGTCAGCCAATTTTACCTGTCGGCGCGGGTGTACCACCGGATATTGAAGGTAGCCAGGACGATAGCCGACTTGGAAGGATCAAAAAGTATTGAGGCAAAGCATGTCGCTGAAGCGCTTCAATTCAGGCCACAGACTAATTGACTTTATTGGCAGGCAAGAGTATTGTAATACTCAATTTGGAAACAACATTCAAGGAGGATGCATGTTTTTCATGTTAATGCTTCTGGTTGCGTTTATTGCCGCGCAGAGCAACGCGCGCCTTGTTCATTATGATATCGCCCGGAATGTCATGGTTGCTTTGACCGTAGGTATTTCGTATGCCAGTTACAGTATGTCTGTACAGGCATGCAGTGAGACGTATTCTGGGCAATTACACCGGTTGCTGTCAACGTATCGATGGTATTACGAAGAGGCGCGGTACACCGCGTACATTTTCGTTGTCATCGCGGCGACAGTATCCAGCGCATCCGGTGCGTGTTATGCGTTTGGGTACACGGTTTTTTGGCCGGGGATACTCGGCGCACTGGCGGTAGTTTGCATGGCTTCAATCCTTTCCGGGGTATTCGGTACTTTAAGAGGGATTGAAAAATACGCACAATGAACGCATTGATAGCACGTTCCTGGTCCGGGTAAATACCTGGACTTTTTTTATTAATTTTTATGAGGTCCTTCATTCCACTCGTGACAATGTCACGTTGCTCTGACAATATTTTTATATACATTTTAGCTTTGCCGCTGAATTCCTCGCTGTATGAGGGTAACGTGTACTAGAAGCGGTACACGTTGACTTTTTGGTGAAAATGTGATAAAATATATACATAATACAAAAATAAATCACAAATGGAGGAGCAGTCGAAACTTAAAGACGAGCTGGCCATAACGCAAACTGAAAACATTCTCCGACTCGGCGAGGAGGAGAAGCTTAAACGTTTGCGCTGGTCAGTGGCCGTCAGGTATATCATGATCGTCACCGTATCGGTGATCACCGTCGTCGGCTATGAGGTCGGCTTTGAGTTTGACCTGATCGGCATCCTGATCGCGGCCACGATCGGTTTTATTTTTAATTTAACGTCAAGCCTGGTATACCGGACAGTTCATTATCCCAAGTACTGGCCGTACTTCGGGGTGTTTCTGGATATGGTGGTTATTTCCGTCATCGTGCATGCGACCGGTGGGATTGAAAGTATTTTTTTAGCGTTATACCTGTTACAACTGGTCGGCACGAATGTCCATTTTAGCGGCGTCGCCGCTCCGTTGAATTTAATTTTCGGCGGTGGCATGCTGATCGGCATGGTTATCCTGGAGTACCACGGAATCCTGCCGCACGCATCGACGATTGTCCTAGAGCAGCCGTTATATCTCAATCAGATATACATTTTTATCATGTCATTGACCATGATCTGTCTGATGGGCATCTCAAGCTACCGGAGCGGTTATGTGGTCCGTAGCCTCCAAACGGTGGAACTTGAGCTGTTGAAAGCCAACCAAGAACTGGCCCGGCTCAATAAGATTTATTCGCAGGTAAACAGGCGCCTGAAGGAAGTCGACCAGATGAAGACGGAATTTATTTCCGTGGCGTCGCACCAGATGCGTACCCCCTTGTCGGCAACCAAGTGGGTTTTACGGATGATCCTGGACGGCGACATGGGACCACTGAATCCCCAGCAGGAAGACTTGCTGAACAAGGGCTACCAGACTAACGAGCGGATGATTCAGCTGATTAATGACCTGCTGAACGTATCGCGCATTGAGGAGGGTCGTTTCCAATACCGTTTTGTCCACACGTCATTGGGCGAATTGATCGAAAATGTCGTCCAGGAAATGTTCAACACGATAAAAAAGAAGGACATCCGGTTTGAGTATAAGAAGCCGGCACACCCCCTGCCCCGGGTGTATATTGATGCTCAGAAAATCCGGTTGGTTATCCAAAATCTCATTGATAATGCCGTTAAGTATACGCCGCAGGGCGGTCACGTGACCGTTGCCACCAAGACTGACCCCCGCCAGATAATATTCAGTGTGGCTGATTCTGGCGTCGGCATACCGGCCCGCGAACAAGGGCGTATTTTTTCAAAATTTTTCCGGGCGGACAACGTAATCCGCATGCAGACTGACGGGTCAGGGTTAGGATTGTTTATCGTCAAGAATATCGTTGAAAATCACCACGGGGCAGTCTGGTTTGACAGCGTCGAGGGGAAGGGGTCGACGTTTTATTTTTCGCTCCCGCTCAAAGCAGATTCCCCGACCAATGCCCAGTTTGAAAATTTTATGAAAAGCATCTAATAACAATATGGGAGTACCGATAAC
>JBAZNF010000037.1:0-3932 GCA_041649335.1 Patescibacteria group bacterium | reverse complement strand
TTGTTCCACCGAAACCCAGGGATGTAACTGAATATTAAGGCTGCCTTTTGGCCCTTTGACACTCACCGACTGGCCGGAGATAGTCACGTCGACTCCAGCTGGTATTGCGATAGGTTTTTTCCCAATTCGTGGCATATAGTCTTTACGAAAGCATAATTAATATATTTCACACATGACTTCCCCGCCTAACTTTTCACGTTTTGCTTCAGCATTTGTCTTCAAACCATGGGAGGTTGAAATGATACGCACGCCCAAACTCGGCAATACGCGCGGGATATCCTTAGCGCCCTGGTAGATTCGTCGCCCAGGCTTGCTGACCCGGTCCATACCCTGAATAACCGAAATGCCGTCCTGGTAGCGCAATACCAACCGCAGAGCCGGCCGATTACTCTCGGCATCCTTAGTCTGCTCAGCCTTCTTAATAAAGCCTTCGCGCTCCAGAATCTGTGCGATACTCCATTTCACCTTTGAGGCCGGCAAAATGACTTCCGCTTTCTTGAGCGTCACGGCGTTGCGTATTCTGGTAAGCATGTCGGCGATTGGATCTGTCATACGTTATACGAAAAATTATCTCAATTAATTATTTTACCAGCTGGCTTTGCGGATACCGGGAATCTCCCCGTTGTTCGCCAGCTCGCGGAAGCATATCCGGCACATATGGAAAGCCCGCATATACCCTCGACGCCGGCCGCAGCGCCAGCAACGACGCACCACCCGGGTGGAATATTTCGGCTTTTTCTTTGCTCTCGCGATTTGTGATGCTTTTGCCATATAGTGTTGTTAATTCTTCTTGAACGGGAAACCCAGCAACGTGAATAATTCGAGCCCTTCCTCACGGGTCTTGGCATTCGTGGTCAGGCACACTTCAAGGCCGTGAATACGCTCGACCTCATCGGACCTGATTTCCGGGAATACGACATGTTCCTTAAAACCGATGGTCAAATTGCCGCGACTGTCGACAGACGTACTGGTAATCCCCTGGAAATCACGGACCCGCGCCAAGGCCACATTGATGAGCTTGTCAACGAATTCGTACATCCGGCGTCCGCGCATCGTCACCGTGACACCGACCGTCATTCCCTGCCGAATTTTAAAGGCAGAAATTGATTTTTTAGCCTGAGCCAGCATGGGTTTCTGACCGGAAATTCTGGTCAGCGTATTGACAACTGCCTCAGTAAACTTGTCGTCCTTGAGGGATTTGCCGACTCCGCTATTCAGCACGACCTTCATCAGGCGGGGGACGGCCATTACGTTCTTATAGCCAAAACGTTTTTCCATTGCCGGTACGACATGCTTGAAATATTTTTCTTTTAGACGTGGTATCATATGTGATTATATATTCTGTTTACATTTCCTGCAGATTCTGATTTTCTTGCCATCAGCAGTTTTAGTCAGTCCAACCCGTACCGGTTTATTGCATTTACTGCAAAATAATTGTACGTTTGAAGCGTCAACGGGCGCATTGTACCTGACGACCTGCCCTTTTTCTCCCTGGCGCTTCGGACGGACATTCTTCGCCTTCATATTCATGCCCTCGACCACGACGGTATTCATTTTCGGAAAAGTTTGGAGAACTTTACCTTTTTTCCCGCGGTCTTTGCCGGTAATTATTTGGACTGTGTCGTTTTTCTTGAAATACATATTGTTTAAAGCACTTCCGGTGCTAATGAGATGATTTTAGTAAAGCCTTTATTGCGCAATTCACGGGCCACCGGTCCGAATATGCGAGTTCCTTTCGGTTCCTTGGTCTTGGTATCAATAACCACGCCGGCATTATCGTCAAACCGGATATACGAGCCGTCAGGACGCCGGTATTCTTTCCTCTGCCGCACGACCACCATATGGACTACTTCACCCTTCTTGATCATGGCATGCGGAATGGCTTCCTTGACGCTGACAGTGACGATGTCCCCCAGCCGGGCATACCGCTTCTTGTAGCCACCCAATACCTTAATGACCATGACGCGCCGGGCGCCCGTGTTGTCTGCTATGGTTATTGTTGACCGTGGCTGGATCATATGCTTTCGAAATTGTTTATGAAATTTTCTTAACGACTCGCCAACGCTTGTCCCTGCTTAGGGGCCGGGTTTCTTCAATCACGACGGCATCGCCGATATGATACTCATTTTTCTCGTCATGGGCCTTGAACGAATTCCGGACAGTGTATTGCTTCAAATATTTTGGATGTTTTTTCACGCTCTGTACGCGCACCACGACTGTCTTGTGCATCTTATCGCCAGTAACGACTCCCTGTAATTGCCTTTTTATTGAACCGCTCATATATTACTTTTTTACTTGTTTTTGAAATTCCTTCACTTTGGTCTTCTCCTTCAGGACGGTCAGTATTCTGGCGATTCCGTGCCGGACCGCCCGCAGCTCACGGACGTCTTTGTACTGTTTGGTGCTTACTTTAAACCGGATTTCACGAAGCTGTTCACGCTGAATCTTTATAAGCTTCCGCAATTCCTCTTCGCCTTTTTGTCGTAATTCCTTGATCTCCATAAAATTAATCTGCTTTGCTCATAAATTTAGTAGTCACGGAAAGTTTATGGGAAGCCAGCCGCAACGCTTCTTGGGCTACCGGCCGGTCGACTCCGTCCATTTCAAACAGTACCATACCGGGCTTGACCACGGCCACATAATGGTCCACATTGCCTTTGCCGCCGCCCATCGGCGATTCATTGCCATGCAGAGTCACTGGCTTGTCAGGAAAAATCCTGATCCACACTTTGCCTCCCTTATGAAGGAACCGGGTCACGGCACGCCGGGCCGCTTCTATCTGCCGGGAGGATACCCAGCCGTTTTGCAATGCTTTTAACCCGTAACTGCCAAAATCAAGATTGTTCTTGGAATATGACGTGCCATAAATCCTGCCTTTATGCCATTTCCGGTGTTTAACTTTTTTTGGAATTAACATATATTACCCTTTCTGACTTTCTGCGGATTTAGTGAAAATCAAACCACGGTTGATCCATACTTTCACCCCGACCGTGCCATAGGTCGTAAAAGCGGCGCCGCGTGCATAATCGATATCCGCCCGAAGCGTATGCAGCGGCACACTCCCATTGCCAAATTTTTCTGTCCGGGCTATTTCTGCGCCGTTGAGCCGGCCTGCAATAATCACCTTAACGCCTTTTGCCCCGGCCTGGAGAACCTGCTCGATAGCCCGTTTGGCTGCACGCCGGAACGGGATACGCTTTTCCAGCTGTTCAATGATCCCCTGGCAAACCAACTGTGCGCTTAAATATATTTTATCTACCTCATGGATATTCAAGGTCAAATTCTTCTTTTTCTCCATGAATTTCTTCTTGATCTCCTTCTTCAAGTCTTCAGCGCCTTGGCCGCCGCGCCCGATGACCACACCGGGCTTAGCCGTATAGATGTTCACGATCAGTTCGGCGCCAGACCGTTCAATTTCAATGTTTGCAAGGCCCGCTTCGCGGAGTTTACGGTATAAAAACTTCCGGATCCTGATGTCCTGTTCAAGTAATACGGCATAATCCTTCTTGGCAAACCACCTGGATTTCCATCCCGTATTGACGCCCAGTCGAAACGCTTTTGGATGTACTTTTTGTCCCATAGTCTTATCGTTCCCCTAATCGTCGGGAAAATTTATCTTTAATCCCTTTTAAATTAATCAACGGCTTTTTTTCGTTTGAAGCGCCGGATTCATCAGCGGCCGACGGCTTCCCTTTAGCTTCATGCTTAATATCCTTAAAATCTACAACCTTCTGGTCCGGGATTGCCTTTCCCTTGGCTGGGGACTTGGCAGCTCCTTGGCTTTTTCGTTTTTTACCTTTCAGGTTTGGCGTTCCCGTACGCTCATCCAATATGATCGTAATATGGGACGAACGCTTCAGAATTGAAGCGGCGCGGCCGAACGCACGCGGTTTCCAGCGTTTCAAGCTCGGGCCCATGTCAACAAAAGCCTT
>JBAZNF010000036.1:0-4241 GCA_041649335.1 Patescibacteria group bacterium | reverse complement strand
TAATATCATCGGTTACGTTTGTGTCAGTCCGAGCCGCTGTTAAGACACCATCAGACCAGCTGGTGAAGTGGTAGCCGGTGGCAGGCACAGCCGTGACTTCTGTGCCATCGTTTCCGTGGTCGACATTTTGTGAGGCTGTGCCGGTGATCGAGCCGTTCGCGCCCGCTGAATATGACAACGTGTAATACTGGGTATCGCCGATCCTGAGCTGGTAGTTGGTCGAGATGTCGCCGAGATACTGGACATACGCGACATCATTTACAGTATCAACGGAAGATGTGTATGACGTGCCAATATGCGTCGTTCCGCTATGTGCTGTACCATCCTCGCCGTCCAGATAGGCACCATTGACGCTTAGTGTTGGCGCGGTGCTGGCGGTGTATCCAGTGACCACATAGGACGGCCGCTTTTTTGTTACCGTATCGGCGTTTGTGTAATCGAATACCGTGTGGTTTGTCGTGGTTCCGAATGTCAGGCTTCCCTCCTCTTTATCAAAGCTGGAAAACGTCCCAGTCGTCATGGTCGGTGAATCAGGACTGGCGATATCATTGCGGTAAACGTCGAGTGCCGCCTCGTTTGCCACTACATCCAAATCTGGCCTGAGCTGATAGGCTAAATAGGTTGTTATTGAGCTGCCGTTGGCTTGCGACGGGCCATCAGTCATGGTATAGGCATTTCGGGTACCGTTCGCGTCGCTCGTTGTTGTGTAATCGTTATACACCCAACCGCCGGTTTGGTCGACGTAATGGGCAAAAACATTTGTCTTATATCCGCCGGTACCAAAAAAACCGAACCACCGGTCTGTTCCGGCCGTGGGCGGATCGGCGGTATTATCATACGCGGCACTGTAACGGGCGGCATAGCCATTTTCTACCGAAACATCGTGCGCCATGTCCGCCCAGTCGATCGGCGAGCCCGTATTATTGGTCAATGTGAACGCCGACCAAATCTTTCCGTCTTCCCAGATACTCCGTTCGTGGGTGTAATCAACATCAGCTGCATTGCCAAGTAAACCCTCATATTTTAGACGCAAGTGATTGCCGGTATTACTCACGACAGTCAGGGCGGCGTTGGTTGAATTGTTTGTCCTGAGCACCGTCCCGTTGTTCCATTCCACGTCATCAAGAACCCGCTCGGCGTCAACTTGCTGAAACGTCATATTCGCGTTATTTTCCCGATCCCAGAACCGCGCGATGCCGCCACCTCGGTCCTCGTCAAACGCGATAGTGTATTGGCTCGGCGACACCGCGATGTAGTATTTCGGATCCGTGCCCGAGCCGGCGTCAACCTGAGACAGGCCGAAGATTTTCGCGTTGCTTTCGTTCACGGCAAAGAGTGTCTTCAGCCAGGCTACGCCGTAGGCCTCATTGGTCTGCACGGTCGGATAAACATCCCCCCAGTGTTTGATCGCCGAGTTTTCATGCGTGAACGCAAGCGATCCTTTCGTAGCATTGTATTGATCGTAGATTTCAACGTTAAATAACCCGGCAGACGACGACACATAATTTCCGGCCGGATCATGCTGGTTGGAATCGAGAAGTTCAAAGAGTTTTTCATACGGATTGTCTGTCGTACCGCTCATGGTTGCATCACCATCATAGATTGTCGACTCCATGCTGGTAATGCTGTGGTGGTCGGTAAAAACATTCACCGTGTTCGGGGTGCCGCTGGTCATCCAGGTGTCTATGGCCGAGTGCGCGAGATAAACCTCAGTCGCTTCGTTGGCAATATCAGCGCCGGTATCGAGCCACTCACGATTCAGGTCGCAACCAATCGAGTTCGTCCGAGTGTAGCCATTGTAGGCTGCATCCGGATTCATCAGCGGTATGATTTTAAAAATCGACGAACGGAGTATAAGCTTGGCTTCGTCGCTCCCACCGATCAAAAAACGAATAATGGCGTCAATTGCATTATTCCCGGGCATTTCTTGGGCATGCTGGCGGGCCAAATGCCAGTAAACTTTTTTTTGGGCCGCCGGAACCGGTGAACTCGTGTCTTGAATCGTCAGTAGATTCATTTCCCTGCCCTGAATTGAGTCACCAATATCAGCTACGGTGACGTAAGGGGAGTCGTTCCAGACATCGAGATCAGCAAGATAATCCGTGTAAGTATAGGGAAAGCCAAAAGCAAAATAGACCGTGTCTTGAGTAAATTTCTCGCCGGCACCGGGAACGGTATAGGTGGAATTAACGCCACCAATGACAGGAAGGTCCGGTACGCGATACCACGTCACCTGGTCATAGGAATATATCGGCTTCAGGTTCGTATGTCCCCAGATAACAGTTTGGTTGTTGTTGTCCGTGGCGTGAAGCAGGGTGATTTCGAATGTCTGGTTAAGGGCATTCGAGATGCTGTAATAAAACCAGCCTTGTTTCCGGTTGTCCGTGCAGATCGCATCCGGGCCTGGATCAAGTTCGCTCTCAAAGCTGATCGCGGCAGCATCGCCGCCATAAGGCTTGGTAAAGTTATATCCGTTTCCCTGCTCGAATGAGCTATCAAACACGGTCGCCTCAGTCTGAATCTTGGGATATTGGGTATAGGTATTTAGCGCCGTGCCATCGCTCTTGACCATGCGAAAACAGTAAGTCGTATCGTGAAGAGCGCCGTAGTTTTGAACCAACCAATCCCACTCAGCCGATTGTCCGGCGGTGGCCTGGGTTGGATTTACGACGGAATTATTCTGCTCTTCATACGATTGCAGCGTTCCGGCCGTCGACAATAAAGCCGCTGATACAGTGGTTCCGTCAGCCGGATTGGTGTCTGTTTCCCCCCGCCAGATTGTTTCTGAACCGGCCGCCCCAACGTCATTCCAGGTAACTATCGCCGAACAGTCCGTGCCTTCGCCATACTGGAGCTTGAATGCTTGTGATCCGGCTGCCATGGTATCGCCCGTGATACCGAGAGAAATACGCATCCTGATGAGCTGGTTGTCGTCAGGAGGTGTATCGGCAGTAGTGATCGCAGTATTTTCGGCCAAATCGGTGGCTCCGGCTGGCCACGCGTCCGTCGGTTGAACCAGATCATTATCTACATAGAAGCGAAAAGCGTTTTGGTCTAGCGTGGCGGTCGTGTCCGCGTCTGCTCGCCAGGGAAACAAGACTGTCGATTCCATCACGAGCATAAGACCGAAACCGAGGCCGACAAGAAGAGTGAGGTAGGTACGCAAATGAAGGCCGCGTCGGGTCTCAGCCTTATTCTTTTTCGTCCGTTTTTTCCCTCTGTTCATGTTTTAATAATAGCACGTTCCCCTGTATCCTTCCAGACAGAATAATTTGTCTATTCTTACCTTAAAAACGGTATGAACATGGCCCAACCAGGGATTAAAAGGCTTGGGTTTAGCAGAAGGGATGGGTGGCTGTCGCGGTTGGCCCAAACGATATCGTTGTACTTAACACCGAAACCAGTGAATCTCCGAGCGATCTTCCAAAGAGAGTCGCCGGCTTCGACAATATACGTGACGGGGGAGCTAAGATCCGGGACAAGACCTGGTAGGGGTAAAATGGCTAGAGCGGTTTTGGTGAAGGTTATCGGCGTGGTGGCCAGACTGGGTTTGTTGTCGCGATCGCGCGCGATGAGCGTAAGTGAATGATTACCCGTTCCTAAATCGGAGTCAGTGGTTATTTCATAATGGAAGCTTGTGGTTCCGGACGGATGGTTTGCCACCGAAAATTCTTCCACCACCACGCCGTCAATTAAAACCTGGATGATGGAGTCGTTGTGGGCAAGGCCGGTAACAGTAATGGTTGGACTGGTGCCGCTGGCAACTTCTGAGTCAAGGACCGTCGGAGGGATGTAGGGGGCTTCGAGTTCAAATCGTACAAGTTTTGATGGTTGACTTTTTACCCCCTCACTGTCTTCGGATTTGGCCGTGAGAGAGTGCCAACCGTACCGAAGCTCTTCGGTTGGAGTATAGGCAAAACTGCCAGTACCTGAGGTATGTTCGCTGGCCTCAGTTTCACCTAGTTTTACTCCGTCAAGGTAAAGAAGGATCGTATGGCCGCTTTGTGCCAGGCCGGTGATGACCGGGGTGGAATCAATAAGAGAGGCGCTGGTAACGGGCTGGATGATCGTCGGAGGTTCAGGACGGTCAGTTTCCGGTTCTGTTTCTGCCGCAGTCGTAAACGTGCCGTCAACGCTCGTGGCCGTGGTGTTGCCAACCGAAGTAACGCGGTAATGGTAGGTGGTGTCGGACGAAAGGCCGGTTAGGGTCAGACGATGTTCTGTCACTGCGTCAGAGGAGG
>JBAZNF010000035.1:0-4889 GCA_041649335.1 Patescibacteria group bacterium | reverse complement strand
TACCGTACTGAGCAACCGCTGCGACCGTCCGAAGACCGTCTGACCGGAACTTGGCGTTTTCATGATAATTTCCGGGGCTAACATGGATAAAGTAACAATATTTGACGGCTGGCTGGAAATATTGTTCGAATTGACCGCAATAGCCATTACATGATGCGTACCCGGGGATAAAGGCGTTTGGATAAGGTACTGGTATTGCCCATCAGACCCGGCCGTTACGATCCCGTCCACCCGGGAAGCATCAACAACAATCTGCACCCGAATACCCGGCGTAGCTGCACCGCGGACAGCAAATAAGGTATTTCGGTGCTGGCTATTGTTTACCGGATCGGTAATCGTCGGTGCGGCCACGATCTGTGTAAGGGGCGGTGGCGTCGTGGAGGTATTGGTATTTGTCGCGGTGTTAGTATTACTATTTGCGGGGATTACAGCGGTATTGGTGTTTGTAATCACCGGCGTGCAGGTCTGCGTCAGCGACGGAGACGGTATGGTAGACGGACAATCCGGACTCAGCGTGCATGTCCGAACCTGCGTACCCGACGAGCTGCAGACGGTCCAGTCGGTGCATGTCCAGGCATCCGAGGTGTTACATTCCGTCACAGAAGAATTCAGGATGATGAATTGCGTTTGCGCTACTCTCGATCTGACCACAGTAGTATCATACAAAGAATCAAACGTGAGATGCGCCGTATATCCGCTATTGGGTAACTGCGCCGAATCCCACTGCGTAGAAAACCATTCCGTCGAAAGATGCATGTCTTCTGAGGAGCTTCCCGACTGTTTGATCAGCGGAATGTTCCGGATTACCGTCTGACTGCCGGTAGGTAGGATTTCAATCCTGGCTGATGACGCGTCACCGCTCAGTCCGGCATGGAATGAGAGCGAACCGGCAATAGTAGTATTGCTCTGCGGATTTATGAAATAGTACGTATTGATAAAGGAAAAGGGGCCGAATTTCGGGTTAAGGTCAGCCGAAAGGATATTTGATCCAGTCGATCCCCGCAAATAAAGTTCATTTCCCGAATAATCAATGGCGTGCGGCTGTAAAAATATATTTGTCGAATTCAAAAAGGTCATCGTATCGCACCAGCCGGACCAATTATTTAAATTTGCCTGACTCATCTGGCATGGTACCGTACCGAGTTGCTGGCTGGACGCCTCATTGCCCTGATAGGCCCGGAGGTATACGCGCTGGACCATTGTATCCGGCAAACCGGAAATATAGATTTGAGTCTTGAATTGCCCGTGCAAATTAGTCCCGATTGTCGGTAAAGGCAAATATGCGGGGCACCCTCCCATTTGGATGCATAAGTCGTTCGCCTCCGTAACCTGGGATTGGGCCCGTAACCCATGTACATAAAATAAAAAAATCCCGGCACATACTATGCCAAGACCGATAACCATGTTTAATCCTCGTTTCGTTCCTAACCCCCTCATGGTTGATGTTTAATGTGTTTATCAATCAAAGACATTCATATCATACCATAAAAAAAGGCTCCAGTCAACCGTTCAGCATTTTTATTTTATTGTCATGAATATCGCGCCGATGGTTATCAGTAATGCTCCTAGCCCTGATTTCCAGGTAAAATGTTCGCCAAGGAACAGTACGGCGAGGATAAGCACGAAGACAACGCTCAGTCTGTCCAGTGCCGCCACGGACGGGGCCGGGCCGGAACGGAGGGCAAAAAAATAAAAAAGCCAGGACATCGCACCGGCGATTCCGGCCAACACGATAAACAACAATGCCCGGGGGTGGATTGTGGAGAGCAGACGTGCCTTTCCGAGCAGGAGTGACGTAACAACCAGAAAAACGGCCATCACCACGGACCGGACTGTAGTAGCTAGGGTTGTATCAAGGTTAGAGATGCCCATCTTACCGAAAATGGCCACCAAGGCGGCAAAAACGGCGGATAAAATTGCGAAGATAATCCAGGACATAGGATTAAAAATTGATCATTTCAATTGGATCGAAGTTATCCGGAGGCATCACACGAAACATGAAAGCCTTAATTATATTCTCTCCTGCCGGAGTAGGAATCGAACCTACATGCCAGGCTTCAAAGGCCTGTGTCCTACCATTAGACGATCCGGCAGCAGAGAATACAATAATCACTTGATAGTGCTTAACCGTCAGTCGACCCCGGAATAAAATCCTCAATATACAAATACTGCCTGGTTTTCAAAAGGCAATTGTAGGGAAAACGGCCATCCGTGTCAATTACACCCGGAGATATCGGCTTATGGCAATTAATGAGCTGATAACGCTTAACGCTACCGCAAAAAGAATTTGCCAGCCGACAATCTGCCAGAATTGCGTGGAAAAATACTGGGTGAAGTTTAGGTCATATCCCTCAAAAAACGTGTTGATCTGGGGCCCGATCACGGACAATAACGGATACAGGATCCCCAAACAGATGACCACGGCCAATAGGCCATATAAGAGGCTCTCTACCAGGAACGGCGCCCTGACAAACCAGTTAGAAGCGCCGACCAGTTTCATGATGCCTATTTCCTCCCGATGGGTATAGATATTTATGCGAATCGTATTGAAAATGATCAAGATGGCAATAATGATGAATACCGCACTGATCCCGAAACCGATTTTCTGCACCCGGTCTGATAGGTCATTGAGGCGACCAATGACTTTCTGGTTATCATCATAACTTTTGTCCTGGATGAGCGTGGCGTATTCCTGGCCGTCGAGTGTAGTGATAATGGCCGGATACTGATCGGTGCTGGTCGCCTTGATGACCAGCGTGGCACCGAGCGGATTTACGTCCAGCTGGTTAATCGAATCAAGGATGATCGGGTCATCGGCATGTTTGGCTTTAAAAATCTCCAATGCCTCATCCGCTGACGTATAGGTGACCTCCTGCACCTGGGCCATTGACTCCAGGCGGTTCTGGACATTGAGCACGTCTTTTTCCTGGACTTCTGGCTTGAAATACACTGACACGTCAACCTTATCCTGCACGGAACCGATAGCCTGGTTGGCCAGCACGTTGATGCCGGCGGCCATGGTCACGGAAAACAGCGTCAGCACCAAAATAACGATGGTGACGATCGACAGCCAGATATTCCTGATAAAGCCCTGGAAAGCGAATTTAATTGTCCTAAAAAAGAATAGCCACATACTTATAAAATATATTTACCGCTGGACTGGTCGGAGATGACCGTGCCCTGGTCAATCGTGATGACGCGTTTACGCAGACTGTTCACGATTTCCCGGTTATGCGTCACCAAGACGACCGTCGTGCCGAATTCGTTTATTTTCAAAAGTAGATTGATTATTTCCTGGGAATTGATCGAATCCAAATTCCCGGTCGGCTCGTCGGCGACCAATATTTTCGGACGATGGACTAGAGCCCTCGCGATGACCGCCCGTTGCTGCTCGCCGCCGGAAATCTGCGGGGGAAAGCGGTCCATCTTTTTTTCCAGTCCCACGATTTTCAGTACCTGGGGTACGATATCATGGATCCGTTTCTGGTGGATGCCGGCCACCTCCATTCCAAAGGCCACGTTCTCAAATATAGTTTTTCGCGGCAATAATTTAAAATCCTGGAACACCACACCGATCTGGCGCCTCAAAATCGGAATTTCCGAAGATTTTATATCAGTGATGTTCCAATCACCGATAATCACCTCGCCGCGCGTCGGTTTTTCCTCGGCAATAATCAGCTTAATCAGCGTTGTTTTCCCCGTCCCTGACTGTCCGACAATGGACACAAATTCCCCCGCCCGAATATATAACGTAACGTTTTTCAGCGCATACGTATCAGGCGGATAAATTTTTGTAACGTTTTTAAAACGAATCATGGGGTTTGTTTTTCTCCTACCTCTATTGTACCGCAATCGGCTTTACTGCGCCACTGCCAATGCATAAGCAATAAGCGCGTTCGTTTCCGCATACCGCTGGCTGTCCGTCGCGCTGCCCAGGACGATGGTTACCACGTCCGGTGAACTTTCCCGACTGGCCCGGGCTTTTACCATGAGGCAATACAACGCTTCATCCAGGTAACCCGTTTTCATTCCGGTGATGTACCAGCTGCTCCCGATCATCTTATTCTGGTTTTTTATGGTATGCGCCTGGCCAATATTAATCGTGGTAAAGCTGTATACGGGCATCGTCGTCCCCTGGAGGATGCGGAAATCTTTAAGCGCGGCTACGGCGATTTTCGCGTAATCGGCTACGGAAGAAACGTTTGTCGGGTCAAGCCCGGTCGGGTCTGTGAAATGGGTGTCCTTCAGTCCCAGGACGGCCGCCTTATCGTTCATCCGCTGGACAAACTCCGCACGTGTCAAACCGGTTGACCTGGCTAGCGCGTTAACGGCGTTATTGGCCGAACCGACCAAACCGGCATAATACAAATCCTTAACTGTCATTGTTTCACCCGGACTGACATACAACTTTGATCCAATGGCATTGTCCCCCGCTTCATAAGCCACCACTGTGTCCCAGGGGGTATTCGTGTCCAAAAAAACCATGGCCGAAACGATTTTCGTCAGACTGGCGACGGGCAGGACTTGACTT
Source organism: Patescibacteria group bacterium (assembly GCA_041649335.1). Taxonomy (GTDB): domain Bacteria; phylum Patescibacteriota; class Patescibacteriia; order UBA10025; family JAHIVO01; genus JBAYGJ01. The sequence continues at coordinate 358 of JBAZNF010000035.1, read as the reverse complement.
GAATTTTTTTCGTAGAGCACATCGCCAGTGGCCACATTGACGGCTATAGCCGCCTTTGAGGAAATAACCGGAGCTTTAGGTTTCGCCGGCGCCGGCGGAGCGCTCGTATCCACTCCGAGAACTTTCGCATCAGGCGACAGCGGTGTCACTTGGACACGGGCCAGTCCGGCAGTTGTCCGGGCGATTGCCTGGAATGCGGTTTTGGTCAGGTCAATAACGCGCCCCTCTCCAAATGGCCCGGTGGAAACGACTTCCACGTCCACTACGGCATTGGTGTCCACGTTTCTGACCCGTAATTTCGTCCCCATGGGGTAATTATTGGTAGCCGCCCCATATTTATATTTTGTACTGGCGTACC
>JBAZNF010000034.1:0-5404 GCA_041649335.1 Patescibacteria group bacterium | reverse complement strand
GATGAATCATGCAAAACCAAAAAACGGATAAGGTGCGCAAGGAAATCAGGATATATGCCCCCGGCATGCCCATCGACGGGACTTATGACCTGATCATGACCTGCTGTGCCTGCCATGGCCCAGAAGAAAACCGGCAATTCGTCTGGAAAGCGGAAGACCAGATTTATTACCAGGAGCAGGGCTATAAGGAACCGCCTGCCAGGTGTAAGGGTTGCCATAAAAAACTCAAAGAAGCGCAACGCGCGGCCCACAATGCAACTCACTCTGCCGCTGCGAAACATTAGACAAACGGTCTGATTATAACCGTCTCCGGCACCCAGGCTGCGAGACGGTATTTTATTAATAAAAATACTCCGCCGAGATCATCCATGATGGATGGGCGGAGCTGACCAACATATTTGTACGTGAACATTCACATACGGATGACAGGTACGATGAAATTCCAGTACGTTTTCGGCAGATTGTCGAATATCTGCCGGGCTGGTCAATTGGGGTAAAAAGGGGCCTACCGGCATTATAGCCCTCTGAGTATTAAAAAACAGGCTTAAGTCATCTTAAGCCTGCCCCTTTCAGTGTACACCATTACTGCCCTCCAAGGCGCTGAGCGCAATATGTTTCCGCCTTCTCCAGCCATAGCATGGCTTCTGACTCATAATACAGTTGCAAGCATGAATCCGCTGCGGCCAATTCATATGCCCGGCAAGCCCAGGCATCAATCGCCTCCAACGTAGTGTCGGACGGATACTTGTGGTCCTGCCAATAGTAATACTTGGCCCAGGTCAGCGTCGCAAGAAATCTCGCGGCTGGGACTAACTGGCTATCCACACTGGACAGCCATTCCAGATCCAACCGTGCACTATCGAGCAACTCTGGCAAATATTCCGCCGCCTCCACCGCCGCACTGGCACGGAGCACCCTCAATTCAACCGATGACGAGTCCTGCTCAAGCGATTTGGAAATGTCATGATAACCATCACGGGCCTTGCCGTATGCTGACTTGCCGCCGAATAACGTACTGAGGCCGCTGACAATTGCCCCACCCTTTCCATCGTCACGCACTTTCATCATTTTCAGAGAACCCAGGTACCCGGTACATACCGCGGACGAGCCGTCTTCATTAATTTGCTTAAATAAACGCTCGGAATACTCGCGTAGTTTTGGGTCTTTCTCCTTAAATGATAGGTTATGCGCCAAAAGTGCTAGCGTCAGTCGGCTTGTATCGCATAAATACCGTAAATCCACCTGCAATGAGTCAATCCGCAGACGAGCTGAAGATTTTTTCGGCAGGGTTTTGCCGGTCTTCTCCAAGTCATGGATGGTGACCAGTCGCTGGTCGTACTCGCTTTTCAATGAGTAAAAAAACGAATGCGCAGTTGAGTCAAGCCAATACTGAGGAGGCGGCGAATCGCACGCGCTCAGAAAACGTCCAGACCCAATTACCAGGAATATCAGCAAACAAACCGTATTTCTATTCATGAATCCTCCAATCAAATTGAAATGCCAAAGATCAATTGGTTCATCCTAACAGACCAACTGCGGACAGTCAATCATTTCTATAGTGCACGCTTCGGCCGTCGGCCAACCGCCAATACAATCAGCCACACGGCCCCAGCCGCGATCATCACATCAGCGATGTTAAATATTGGCCAGCCGGTAACCGTGGCATAATCTATCACATAGCCGTGCTGTAACCGATCCAATAAATTTGAAAAAGCCCCGGCCACAATCAGGCCAAGCGCCATCATCTGTTGGCGGGCGCGGCGGTAAAACGCCCTGATGATAAAAAACACGCAGGAAACAATAATACCCCCGACAATGATCATAAGCAATAACCGTGGCAGCCGCATGCCATAGGCTATGCCCTCGTTGTATGCCAGTACCATACCGACAGACCGGCCGATTAAAAATTTTCCCGTCACCAAGGCGTGGGTCGCCCACCATTTCAGTGTTCGGTCAATGCAAAAAAGCACCGCTAGTCCTGTTGTCATGGCCAGCGCATACCCGCGATCAGTCATAATGCCAATCCTAAATAATCAGATCCGCTAGGCGGAACATTTTATGCAGTGTGTCGCCTCGGGGTATGCCAATAACCGGTCATCTTCCATGGGATTGCCGCACTTTTCGCATTGTCCATATGTGCCCTCATCCATCTTTTTCAGTGCGGTCTCTATCTTTTCCAAAGAAATTTCAAGATTCCTCTCCAAGGCCACGGAATCCTGGAAATTTGCCACTTCGACTGCATTGTCTTCATCTTTATCTCCGACGTTCTGCCACTTGACCTGCACCTTGTCCTTATTAAACTTCTTTTCATGCGTGATCTCTTCCAACTGGGCAGTTAACGTGTCTTGTTGCTCCTTCAGTTTAGCGCGTAATTCCTGCTCAAATTGCTGGTCCATACATTTATATTACTTCTTGTTTAATGGTTATCTGGAGAACATATCCTGAGACAGTATAGCAGGTTAATACCAATCAAGACAACTACAAACAAATCCCCCCACACCGGACACGGTGTGGGGGGACGTAATTTGTAACCAATCGTCACTTAGTAGGCCGGAACAGTCGTAATGTTCATGCCGCCGCGGAATGAGGGCAGGAGCGTGAAGAACTGGTTCAGCGCTTTTCCGGTCGAATCAAATATGCGGACCTGCGGGCCCATGCCGGCACCCGGTGCGGTCACGATCTCCGATACGCCATCGCTGTTCACGTCAGCCACAAATGAGGTAAAGCTGCCCCGCAGCCGGCTGGCATAGGCGAAGAACTGGCTCAAGGCGGTTCCTTCATAATTGAACACGCGGACCTGCGGCCCGGCCTGACTTTCCGGCGTGGCCACGATTTCATTGGCACCGTCGCTGTTCACGTCACCTACTGACACATATAAGCCGCCACGGAATGTTGATGCATACGCCATGAACCGTTTTATCAATTCACCTGAGCCGGTAAATTCGGCTACCTGCGGACCAAGTCCGGCTGCCGGAGTCACGACGATATCCGTACTACCGTTGTTATCAACATCGCCGGTAGTGATATGATATCCGCCGCGAATGGTAGTGGCATAAGCGAAGAACTGGCTTACCACCGTCCCGGTATACGTAAAGGTCCTGATGTGCGGTGCGGACATCTTCATCGGCGCAGTAATAATTTCCAATGCGCCGTCACCGTTAATGTCACCCGTGGTCAGGTTGACTCCACCGCGGAATGACGTGGCATACGCCATGAACTGGCTCTTCACGTGGCCGCTGCCGTCAAAAACCCTGACCTGCGGCCCCGCGCCGTCCATCGGCGCCACGATAATATCTGACGTTCCGTCGCCGTCGACATCCGCCACTGTCAAATTAACCCCCGAACGTAGTGAGGCGGCGAACACGAAAAACTGATTCAGCAGTTGTCCCTGCAGATTAAACACCCGTACCATCGGGCCAAACCCCTTGCCCGGCACGACTACTATCTCATTTTCTCCGTCGCCGTTAACGTCGCCATACGCAACCTGCATGCCCAGCCGCCAGCGCGAATCAAAGGCGAAGAAGCTGAGCTTCCGGTTGCCGTTGCCGTCCCAGACGGTCACTTGCGGACCGCCTTGCGAAGCCGGCGTGGCGACGATGTACTGCGGACCGCCTGCGGTCGCCGAAACCTGAGACCCGGTTGCCAGTGCGAAATTAGTGAAGTGGGAAACGCTGAAGCACACCTTATGGCTGGCGAAATCCTGGGTGGTCCCTTCCGGCAACTGCCAGGTTCCGTTGGTGCTGTTATAGTACTTAGCGACAATGGAATTTTCACTGACGCCGATCTTGTTCAGATAATCTATGTCATACGGGATGCAAATCGTGACATTGGAATTGAATGTCGTCACCAGCGCGTTATTACTGTCCAGCGCCTCGAAATCCCAGGCAAAATTGATTGGCTTCGTATCCTTCGTATGGAATAGGTTGACGTCAGGCGAGGCGATCAGCGTGACATTGCCGCTGCTGCCCAGGGCATTGGCCGGAATGGTCACAACCGTGCCGTCGGGCAGGGTGAGGGATTTCTGTGTCGTGGCATCAAAAGTTTCTGTAACGCCCTTGGGAATATTGAATAACCCCTCTTCAAGTTTGACGGTCATGGTTGCCGTCTTGCCTTTCGTCACTGACACCAATGTATCATCGGAGCGATAAAATTTATCAGTCTTCGGGTTGTATGAATCGCATCCGATATACCAGCTGCCGGTGGTTAATGGGACATTGGACACGCCCCCAAATGCTTCCTTACCTGAATTACCGCCCTGCTCAGACCAGGCATGGCAAAAACCCATTTCTGGTTTACTGCCGTCAGGCAACAATAAGGTAACTGCCGCTGTGGCGTCTGCCGCCCGGAATTGCAGTACTACTCCCGTTGCCGGAGCTGTCGGGCTCACGTCAACTGACACTTCTTTTGGCGGCATGAAATTACCGGTAAATTCCGGGGGCATGCCGGCGTGGACATCATATTTGCCGGCCACGACCGCCAACTGAAATTGGCCGCTAGCGTTCGTTTCCGTACCCGTATCTACGATGCGGGCGCCGGCCACATCACCTTTGATCTGGTTTTCCATTGACCGGTAATTGTTGGCGTTGACCCAGGCATGGGCCATCGGTGACCCGTCAGGTTTCAGCACAACGCCGTTGATGACCGAATCCGCCTTGAGGAGGGTGATAATTTTCGTAAACGTGGTATTGGCCGGAACCACGAACGCATCTTCCGGTTTCGGGTTGGTCGCCACGTAAGCGTTGCTGCCACGGACATTGACGCCGGTCATGTACTTTTTGCCGCCCCGCACGGAAATCGTGAATGTCCCGTCCGGCTGCAGTCTTGTGCTGCGCCACTGCCACGAATCATCATTGACGAATACTTCAGCGTCTAAATTTTTCACTAACTGGCCGTTTTGATCTTTGACGAAGCCGGAGATGACCGAGTCGTTAGGCACCAGCGTCAGTTTCACGGTCTTGGTTTCGCCCACTCCGACGGCGACTTCCACTTCCTCTTTCAATGAATAACCGACACCGGAGTCCGGGGGCATATTCGCGCCGACCGTAAACGTAGCACCGCCGACCAGCTTGATGGTCGCTGTTCCCTGATTGATCCCGTTGCCGAATTCCGCGCCCGGGCCAAAGCCGGCCCCTTTCTTCCTGGCATACGCGTACCCGAACATATTTGAGATGGCATTCCCGTTCGTATCAACCAGTTTGACTTTCAATGTCGCGTCAGCCAGTTTGACGTATATCGTCCCGGCACTGACCGTTTGATTGTTGCCCACGGTCAACGGGATGCCTTTATTATCCATCGGGATGTAATTGCTTGCCTGCGACCCATTGTCAACATTCACCTGCCATTCGCCAGGCGAGACGTACAGGGAGAACGAGCCGTCCGCACCGGACGTGGCATTGCCCCATCC
>JBAZNF010000033.1:0-5881 GCA_041649335.1 Patescibacteria group bacterium | reverse complement strand
CACAGTAATCGTACTGGATCAGCCAACCAGGATTTCCCTGATAAGCGAAAGATGCCCCAGTGGACAAAAAGGTGTGTAGTCTGGTTTGACAACCGCCATAGTCATACAACACGGTGATGTCAAAATTAGGCGGTTCCTGTTGATACAACACCTCTGGGTCAACAAGCTGGTAAGTCATATTCGTCCAGTCGATGATCAGCCCGATCTCCTTTCTGGAAACCTCGCTGCTACCGCTATAACATACGTACATGACCAGGACAGTATCTAACCTCTCTATCACAACTGGATTCCCGGCATTGTCCCAGTGCTGCCAGCCTTCGGGATACACGTCATACTTGAGCGTATCTTTAATGCTTGGCGGAGTGGCGACCAACTCCCACAGGTCTTCGTCATAGACATACTGATAGCCGGAAGTGTCCCCACAATCGTTAACTCTGGTTATATAGAATGTCGTATCGGATTTACCTGGTTTACGAATGGCGTACCCTCCAAACGGCAATTTGCGCCAGCATTGTTCCGGCCAGACAGGCTGAAAATTACTAACAACAGCCGACATGGCTGTCCGAGTGGCTGTCCCGTCATATACCACTAGAGTGCATGGGCGCTCTTCAGTAAAATCAACCACCCAGGTTACGCTGTCCCAGTCTGGGCACTCGCCATAATATTCCCGATGGCCCTGACCGAAAAGGCAGGTTCTTATCTCCCTTTTCAAGGTATTTTCGTCGATAAACCAACTGGTGTCAAAAAAAATACCATACGTCTCGGGTAAATACGAATTACTAATACCAACACTATCCAAGCCAGCCAGGTTGGTAAAAATAAGTTGCAGATCCTGGGGATAATTACCTTCCTGGTTAAAAACTAATTGCAGATCCGGCTGTTGGGCTAACGTTTCCTCAAAAAAGGTAACGCTAACCAGTAACAGCACGCATGCGAGTAATGCGAACCTTTTCACGATTAACCTCCTACTTGTTTATATTTTCAACGTTCATTTCCGAATACAGAGTACGCACAATACTAACGGAAAACCGGACAATTGTCAAGGGTATTAGTCTGACAATCAAAAATACACCAGCCCTCACTTCCGTTCGGGGGGTTCCTCGGCTACGCTCGGAACGAAAGTCATGCCCTCACTTCCGTTCGGGGGGTTCCTCGGCTTCGTTCGGAACGAAAGTCAAGCCCTCACTTCCGTTCGGGCTTGACTTTCGGTTTTTATTCGGCTATACTGTATTTAACGGTCTCCCCTTGCCTGCTAACCTGGCTATGCCCCCAATAACAAGCCACGGGATGATGCCGACAATCGCAAAAATAATCCCCAGCGAAAGGAAATACGTCAGTAAATAGACCGGATAGGACAGCACCTTCATCATGTCCCAGGTCAGCGGGATTTGGAGCCACTGATCCAGCCCGTAAGCTATGGCAAAAATAACGGCTAGCCCGGCCAGACCGCCAAATGTCTGTTTCAGATCTTCCCTGGAGGGCGCGGCATGACTGCCTAATCCGATAAGCAGATATATCCCCACATAAGTCTGCCACTGATCCCCTTGGAACGCCTGAAGGAAATTTTGGACATTGTGGACCATTCCCCGGAAATATTCCGATGAAAAACTGAAAAAATGCTGAAAACTGGAAAAATCGACCGTAGCAACATGCAACGACTGCAACTGGACCAGATATGCATCAGGCCACAACCAGCGTACGATTAGCCACAGAACCACGGAAACGCCAATCAGCGGAGCCGCAGAAATAAAAACTTTTTTTAGCGGATTATGAGTGCGCTCATGTTCTACGAACCCGAGCGTCTCGCCCTGCGGATGGAAAAAGCTGACTCTGGTCACTTTGGTAAACGTCAGCAGGCAGGCAACAAGATGGGAGGCTTCATGCGCCACCACGCCCGGCCAGGTGATGAGCAGGTATAAACCGCGGCCCATATATCGTAAAACCAATAAACTTAACAGTCGTGATAAACCGTATAAAACTGTCACCTGGATGATCAGTGGAAGAATCAGACTGACAACCGCTGCCATATACATTGGATAAAAAAGACTTAGTCATTTCATTATATACGATAACTAATATAATAAAAATATGACCATCATCCTGCCAGCGCAGAAACAAAAAATATTTCAATTCCTCAAGGACTATATTACCGAACACGGTTTCGCTCCGACGCTTTCGGAAATCGCCAGGCATTTCAAGGTATCGTCGCTGGCGACCATCCATGAACACCTCGAATTTCTGGAAACGCACGGATTTATCAGACGTGAGAACCGCAACATGACCATCCCCCATCTTGACCATGAACTGGAAAAAACCTCCTCAGTGCTCGTCCCGATCGTCGGCATGATCACGGCCGGAGCCCCGATAGAGGCCATCGAGGACCGGGAAGCGGAATTGCCCGTCCCCAAGGAAATAGTAAAAAATAAAAACACTTACATCCTCAAAGTCCGTGGGGATTCAATGGTAGAAAGCCTGATCGCTGATGGGGATTATGTCATCTGCCAAAAAACCGAATACGCCAAGGACGGCGATACGGTCGTGGCCATGCTGGAGGACGGGACGGCAACATTGAAAAAATTTTTCAAGACAAAGAGCCTGATCCGCCTGCAGCCCGCCAATAAAAAATACCGGCCATTATATGCCAGTAACGTTGTCATCCAGGGTAAGGTGCTCGGGATTATCAGGAAATTCTAACGGCGTTTGGGTTTGGTAATATGGGGCGGGCGGCCGTACTGCGGCCGTACCTGGCTGTTAAGCCTGGCTTTGTTAAGTTTGGATACCAAAGACGGACGTACGCCAGACCGGGCATCATATCCATCTGCGCGTATGGGAAATACGGGCTTTTTCCAGGCAAATCCCAACGTATTGGCGGTCATGACACCGATTCTCAGCGAGGTGAACCCCCCGGGACCGGCTACGACAAAAATCCCCGATACCTGCTCAGTCGTAAGGCGAAATTTTTTCATGAGCTTATCCAGATGCGGCAATAACTTTTCCGATTGTGCAAAATGGCTGACGACTTTCTGATGGGCTCGCCAGGTACCGTCAGGTTTAACCAGGGCTAAAGTAAAATATTCGGGGCTTGAGGTATCCAACAGGATATACATGTCACTGGGAAAATATCTTATCCGCGACTACGATTTTCTTGTTCTCCAAGATAGTATACAAAAATTTGTCAGTCAGGTCATTGCGGTAGTCGAATTCGTGCCGCGACATGACCGTGTACCGTATTTTCCTGTCCAGGTCATGGTTGAACTTATTGATCAGCCGCTTGAGTTTTACACGGTTAACCTTGCCGACAATTAAAATATCCGTCTGCGCACCCGGTACGCCGGTGAATAAGCCCGTCAATGCCAGATACGAAACCTGGCCGATTTGTTTCAGATTTGAACCGAGCTTATGCTCGACCACCACTTGCGCCTTGAACATAAGCGATTGGAGTTCCGGGAAAAGAATAAACGATTTATTGACCCGGTAATACTTTTTCTGCTTATCCTGCTGGCTGGTGACCAGTCCAATGTTCTCCATATTATCCAGTTCGCGCCGGACGGAATTGATCCGTTCACGGATTTTACGCGTCAGCTCACGGACAAAATAATCCACGTCCGGATTTACCAAGAATAAGCGGAGAAGTTTCACCCGGGTTCTTGAACCAAAAAGGTGTTCAAGCATAACAGACTACGATTTACATTATTAGCTAAACGTAGTATACTATGGCTGATAAAAACCTGCAAGAGACGTAGTCTTTTATGAGTTATTTTACTTCACTCTTCGATAAAATTGTCCTGTACGACCCGTCCAAAAGCCGGTCGACATGCCATATTTTCATTTCTCACCAGTCCCCGGCTGAAGAAAAGAGCTTGGGCCGGTTGGTGGTGACCGCCGAGATAGAATCCCGCGACGGGGTGAACCTTTCCATCATCAATGCCATCCAAGATGAATTGAAGCAACGGTATTTCAATACTGACGACCTCAATATCGAGACAGCATTTGAAAAGGCGCTGGAAGGCGTAAACCAAAAAATTGCCGATATGGTCGGCGATTACGACACTAATTGGCTCGACCGATTTAATGCCTGTGCCGCCGTCGTCAAAAATGACGTCATCCATTTCAGTTTCGTCGGCCACATCAACGCCTTTCTATTCCGTCAGGAAAAAATCACCAATATTATAGATTCGACGGCCACGGAATCATTGGCGGAAAAAATTAATCCTTTAAAGGCATTTTCCAGCGTCATTTCCGGCAACCTGTCGCCAGAAGACACGGTTGTGTTTTGCACGTCAAGCATCCTTGATTTCTTATCACAGGAAAAACTCAGAAGGATTGTCACCGAAAAAACTCCTCATGACGCCGTCAGCGCGCTCGATTCCATACTCTCAGAAGGGAGCGGCCAAACAGCGTTCGCCGCGGCCATCATCAAAATTGCCCTCTCCCAGGAGCCTGCTGTCCAACAGATCGTACAGCCAGCATATACGGCGCCAACGCCTGCCTCCCCGCTTAATGCCCCACAGGCATCGATGGACGAGCTGATACAAAAACAGGCAAATACCAGCCAGGTACTGGCTCCCTCGCTTTCCCGTTATATCATGGGACTTTTACGTAGTGTTTTCCAGAATATCTCATATTTTATCCGCGTGACGGTCTTCCGCCAATCGCCCCGACGGGCCAGGATGGCAAAGGACTTCCGAGATTACCGCCCGACAGAACAACCCTCCATTGAAAAACCCCGAACCGGCTCATCTCTCGCATCGCAGACCGGCCAGCACATCAAACGATTCGGTGGAGTTGCCCAAAGGATGATCGCTTCGATGGCTTGGCTATTCCGTCGGACATCTGATGAAAAACACACGACACCGATAACTAGTGACCGCCGAAGTCTGGCTCAGCGCCTGACCGGGGCTATACTTTGGTTCAAGCGTCTGCCTGTGTTGAGCAGAATCTTACTGCTCTGCGTCATGGCCGTAGCATTTTTCCTGGCACAGGGGCTTTTTACCAGCCTGCAAAATAAGCAGCTGACCGCGCAAAGCGTCGAATACGACCAGACGATAAATGCAATCTCCGATAACCTGACCCGGGCCGAGGCAAGCCTTTCCTACGGGGATGAGGACGGAGCGAAAAAACTTCTTGCCAGCGCCGCCGACTTGATCAGCCAGTTGCCGGACAAGACTAAAGACGAAAAAGCAAAAATCGATGAACTACGGACCAGTCTGGCTGTCCAGCTTGAAAAAACCAAACACATCATCACTGTCGAATCCCCCACCCTGATCACGGACTTGGCCCAAACAGATCCGGCAGTGGCGCCAAAAGACCTGGCGATTGCCGGGGCCAGCGTATACGTCACGGACCCCTCAACAAAAAAGCTGTATGGCATTACCATAACCGGCGGGGACGTGGCCAGCTGGCAACGTGACGCAACCGGAACATTCCAGTACCTGACCGGGGAGGGGCAAAATACGCTGCTTTATCTGGATACGGCAAATGGGGCTGGCGAATTTTCGGTCACGGCAAAAAAATTCACAGAATTATCCTTCACTCCCCCTACACCTGAAGTTAATATTATCGGCGTGGCCGTGTACGAAGGACGGTTATATTTTGCGGACATCAACGGCAATCAGGTGTACCGGGCTGCTCGTTCAGGCAATGCGTTCGGCACGTCATCGGTCTGGATAAAGGACGGCACCAGCGTCAGCAATGCCGTATCACTGGCCGTCGACGGAAATATTTACATTCTTTATAAAGACGGGACTACGTATAAATTTACCCTCGGCCAGCGCCAGGATTGGTCGTTATCGGCAATTGAACCGGCCATGACGCATGGGGACAAAATTTGGACCACTACCGCTGCCGCAAACATATACGTCCTGGACGCGCCCGGCCATCG
>JBAZNF010000032.1:0-7278 GCA_041649335.1 Patescibacteria group bacterium | reverse complement strand
GTCCTGGTCCCATTTAAAAATCCTCTACTCCCCGAACCAGCTACGAGTTTAGTTAAGCCCGTGGCTGGGTCAATTAAACGAATATGCATGGAACCGGTGTCAGCTACATAGAGCAAACCGTCCGATCCCATTTTGACGTACTCCGGGTATGAAAACACGGCCTGTGTGCCGATGGCCTCTCGGTATCCGGCCGCGCCGGTGCCAGCCACAGTAGTTACCTGCCCGGTCGCGATGACGATTTTCCTGATGGCGCTGTTGTTTGAATCCGCGACATACAAGTTCGTGCCGGTAGAATCAATGGTGATGCCGAACGGCCGGTTGAATTGGGCAGCCGCGCCCGTGCCGTTGGCATATCCGGCTACGCCTGAACCCGCGACGAGCCAGGTCTGGCCGTCCGTAATGCGGACCTTGCGGATCCGGTTATTGCCGGTATCCGTCACGTACAGATAGGTATCCGTCGGATCAATGGCAATCCCGGAGGGCGCCTGGAAATACGCGCACCCGCTGACGCCGGTACCCAGCTGTCCGTCGCACTTCACGCCTTCCTGGTACCCGTTCACGGTCGTGCCGGTCGAGTTGACGTTGCCGGCGCCGGAAATTAAATAACTGTACGGTAATGCTGTATCCAAATTAATTCCTCGGATCCGGTTGTTCCACCGGTCCACGACGTACAGCCGGTTCCCGCCGGAATTCACGGCAATACCCTGGATGGTGGAAAAACGGACAGGACCGGCGTAATGCGTCGGGTCGTCGTCGCCTTCGCGGTAATTGTCAACGCTCGAACCGATTACCTGGGCAGTTTCACCGGTAGCGCGGGTAATCCGCCGAATTTTATTATTATCAGCCACATATATGTACTGCCGGTTAGTAGACATAGCCATGTCATACGGACGGCCGAACAGCGCGCTTGACGACGCGCCATTGCGGTTGCCGAACCTTTCAATGCCGGCAAAAATTTCTTCATCACCGGATAATGTCGTCAGAAAGCGGTGGATCGTGCCGATCCCGGCATTCGCGACATAGACATTGCCGTTATACACTTTCAACCCGGAAGGAAAATTAATGGAAGCCATACTGCCGTCTTCGGCGAACAATGACGCCGTATTGGTCGTTAAATCTATTTTTCTGATATAATCGGTCAGGCCGTTGCCGTCGGAAACATACAACGTCGTCCCGTCCAGCGCCACACCCCAGACGTTATTGAACTGGGCGGTCGTACCGGCGCCTTCCGTATACCCCGCCGTGCCCGAGCCGGCAATGACGCTGACTGCGCCGTTTCCCGTATTCACAGCTAGCACCCGGAAACTGCCGGAATCAGCCACATACAATGTCGTCCCGTCGGATGAAATAGTCGCTTTCTTGGGATGGTTGACGCCGTCAGAAACCAAACTGACCGTACCGCCGGAAGTGGACACGCTCTTGATGGCACTGTTGCCGGTATCCATTATATATACTGTCGAACCGTAAACTTCCACGCCTTCCGGACCGTTCAATCCCGATGAAACTAACGTAGTAACCACTCCGCCACTGATTTTTTTTATTTTGTTATTCGCCGTATCCGCCACATAGACCGCACCGTCAGACGCCACTGAAACGCCCCTCGGCAACGCGAACTCAGCCGATGAGGCCGCGCCGACCGTGTCGCCGTATGAACCGGTACCGGCCAATGTGGACACGATCCCCGACGTGTTAATCATGCGGACAACGTTGTTATACGTGTCGGCAATATAAAAACTACCCGACGTGTCTATATCAACGTCTTCGGGAAAATCAAAGTACGCGTCCACCCGACTGCCGCCGTCGCCATCATAAATCTTGCCGGTAAACGTGTTCACGTCGCCGTAGGCAGCCTGGGCGGTAGGAAGATAAAAAAAAGTAGCGCCAAGCACTACTAACGTTAGTGAAAAAAACCTGATAAGTGAGGTTTTCATAAATATAAATTTTATTTTTTATTTTTATTTTTCGAGAATCGAGATCAGGTTTCTAGGGAGATCAATTTTATGGCTTCATTATAGCACGTTTCAACCAAAATTGCAAGAGTAAAAAAATGGGCAGTACATCTTTCGACATACTGCCCAAACAAATCACGAATGTGCAAATTACAAATTGCATGCCAGAGTGAACGGCCCGTTCTGCCAGAGGTCCTGGACCTCCAGCATCACGAACGTCACGCCCGGCTTCAGTGGCGGAAACTCCAGAACCGCAGAGATGCGTTGTCCCGCCGTGAGCTTCACCTTGCCGTCCAGATTAACGCCCGATGCCGTACTCAACCGGTACGCGTTCCTCAAGTTATCCCTGAGCAACGTCGCACTACTAAGGCTGGCGTTCTCGTCATTGGACCGCGGATTGGTCCACGTGACATATGCGATAGTCTGATTCGGGTCGACAGTCACGCTGTCGAAAGTTAGGTCAAAGAAGGCCGCCGCGCGTGTAGACGTAACGCCTGCGGTAATCGTCCGTACCTTACCTGGGTCGGAAACTCCTCCCCCGCCCGCCGAAGCGAGTTGAGAGGAATCGGGCTGTGAAGTCGACGATATACTAGCGGATGAATGCGCCCCAGGTTTAGGGGTGCCTAGCCATCCTGCCTTTACCGGCCGCGGGCCCTTGTCGTCCATGAACCGCTTGAAGTACACAAGATCGGCATCAGTCGACTGACCGTCTCCATTTACATCGGCGAAACGACGATCGGCCTGCGGAAAGACCAGTGAGTCCGTTAATCCATCCTGCAAGAACCGCAAGTCAGTCGTATCGGGCCGGGAGTTGTTATTCACGTCCCAATAGTACGTGGCATCGGTCCTGAAACTGTAGACACCGATCGCATCGTAGACGTAATCCTTTGTCTGATAGACTACCGACGCCTGCATATCCGCCGGCACCATCCAGTGAAAACCGACAATCGCCAAGTAGATAAACAAGTTGCTAACCGCAGCTGTATTTAGAACCTTACGGATTCCTTCTTTGCGGATTCCGAACAGCCCTAACGAAAGCAGTATGACCATGATGGTCATATATGCAACCTGACTCTGGATATCAGCCCATACGGTGAACATGAGGGCTGACACCATCAGTGATACCGGCCAGCACAGCGCGACGATATAATTGGCGATGAATTTGCCGACTGATATCTGCTCCTTTGCTTTCTTTTTCGGGTTGGGTATCACCGTTTCCGCATCACTGCCCGCGCTCTGCTCGACCTGTTCCTTTGCAGAAAACAGTCTTGCGATGACGCTGATAGGCCAGAATACGACACCAAGCATCGCCATGCTGGCGATGACAGTCATAATGGCGAAAATCATCATCCAGGTCTGCGCATTGGTGATATATGTCAATCCGAGAACAACAGCGCCGATCACCAGTAGCCCCACAATCGGAACAACGAGGATGTGCGACGTACGGGACATGACCGACCATGCAAAGAGGCCGACCAATACCGCGACGAACATCACGTAACCGATCCAGCTGGCAACCGTGATCAGCCAGATGCTTAGTGACAAAAGCACGCCCATGCCGCCCAGAACGATCAACCAGCGATACAAATGATGGAGATCGAATAAGCGGCGGAATGCCATCACAACCATAGTGTCATTATTCCCATGGGGGGAGAATGGCACCCAGCTGTTTAGCATTGCACGGACTTTTGCTCTCTGCGCTTCAGACCAACCCCAAGCCTCCATCCCACCCCTCAGAATGAAACTGAGGATAAGCAGGAATGCCCCAAAAAACGTTTGAGCACGATTCGCAACCGTACCCAGACCGATGAGGGCGAAAATGTCCTCAATCCGACTGATCGGTTTCTCGTGCAGCGCTTCGTCAATCTTATCGATTGAACCAAAAAGGCTTGCCCAGAAGCCTTTCTTTTCTTCTGTTTTTCCGTTTATGTCTGACATTGTATTCTCTCCTTCGTCAGTTTTCGTTCGTTACTTCTCGAACAGTTCAGCCAACCCCTTGAAAAGCGGCACTATGCCACTCAGCCGAGGGTCGCCTTCGACAACCTTCACCGCCTGGTTCGCGAGCTTCTGGCCCGTTACACGGTCACGCTCGCGTCCTTCAGCACGCCATGTCGTGAATTTCTCGATCTGGCGATCAAGCCAATCGGGATCCTTCTTCTGGTGCTCTGGTAATACCGCTAGGCCCAGAAAAGTCTTCTGGTCTTTCAGATCAAGCGCCGCCAGTTTTTTCAAACCTTGCGGGCCGAGCTTTGACAACAGCAACAGCAGTCGATGATACTCTTCTGGATTCTTCTGATCTTCGAGAAGCAAGAGGATCTTGCTTCTGTTGGCAGCAGACAATCCCAAAATGAGTACTTGGACTTCGCCCATCGTATCTGCGATGGATTTCAGTCCGGGCGCACTTGCTGGTGCCGGAGCCTGTGAAAATCGATCCAGAACCGTCAATACCTCAAGCCAGTAATCCCTATCATACTTACCGGCGAATTTCGGATCGACGCTCAATCTCTTCACTACATCCTGCAGTTGCTTGGGATGGATTGACCCGATCATCTTGCGAAGTTCAAGTCTCGATTTTTCACCGAGACTGTCTATAGCCGATAGAAACTTCGGCACCTGATCGGGCGGGAGCATGAAGACGAACGTGGCAAACACATCCGAAGCCACCTTCTCCTTTTCACGCTTTACCTCGGGTGTCTCTGGCTTCGCGGTCTTTTCATCGGATTTACCGGAATGTTCCAGATTGACCTGTCTCCGGTACTCCGCGAAAAACCGGGTACGGACATTGTCAATGAAACGCGAATACGGCTGGTCATCTGGGATGAGTCGCCCAATAGCAATACTTATATAAGGCATGAACTTGGCGAATGCCAGCTCAGCGCTCATAAACTTATCGCTACGTTTGATCAGCCCCCGGATCATGCCGACTAATTCGGGCATGTACTCCTCGATGGCCTGCTCGACCGAATCCCGCACAATCCCGCCCGTATCAGGGTGCGGGGTTGTACTTTTCTTTTTCTTGTCTTCAGAATCTGACATACTCACCTCTTAGGTTTATAAGTTTATAGTAACTGCTACTATTATTTCATTGTTATTGATATATCAATAATCTCCTTATCAACCAAGATGGTGAGCAGGAGAGTTGTCATAGTGAATCTCGTTTCCGAGTTAGGTTGTCAAAGATCATTGCTGATCTCAGACTACGGCTTTTTGCATTGAATAGCATACGACCATAGCCTGCCATACTACTACTTTCCTGCCTATTTGTCAACCCCTGCCATCCACACCCCCCACACCATGCATTGCGTAGGTGATAAAAAAATCCCCCGCATGTCTGCAAAGGGATGTGGACCAGAAAATATGGGTCATTTCTTTTTCCTGGCCTTTTTATTGTCAGCCTGTATTTTGAGGTAAATCTCCTCCCGATGCACGACTGTATCATCAGGTGCCTCAATGCCAAGCCGAACCTGACTGCCACGGGTTCTGAGAACCGACACCCGGACATTGTCGCCAATGGTGATCGACTCTCCCCGCTTCCGTGTAAGAACGAGCATGCTCTCTCTCCTTATATTCAACAATCTATTTCATTTCAGTGTCAGAAGATTATAGCAAAGGGCATGAAACAATACAAGCGTGGGCTCACTGGCACCGGACCGAACGGCCGTCACTGACGCATACGACATCACCGTATTCGTCCGTTCTCAGAGTGTTTATGCCGAGATAGGCTAACCGGTTAAGCACTGCCAGGTGCGGATGGCCGTACGAATTGCCGGCCCCGACGGAAATAACGACGAACTGTGGACGAATCGCCTGCAGGAATTCCAGTGAGGACGAATACCTGCTGCCGTGGTGGCCAACCTTTAGTACGTCACTCGCCAATGTAATATTTCGCTGCTTTAATAATTCCTGCTCAATTTCAACCGGCGCGTCGCCGGTAAAAAGGAACGACGTATCCTGATAGGTTAACCGGCTGACCAGGGATGTCATGTTCAAATCCTTCCCATAACTGGCTACGGACTGATGATTCAATGGATATACGATATCCATCTCGGCCGCACCGAAATCATACCGTTCGCCCGCGCTCACGACGTGAACGGGAATCTTCTTTTGCCTACTGACGTCCTGCCAGGCGACACAGCCCGGTGACTGGTCGCCGACCCCGCTCCAGATCACCTGGCCGACGTCGTACCGCTCCAGCACGGCCGCCAGTCCCCCCTCGTGGTCGGCATGGCAGTGTGTCAGGATGACCAGGTCGATCCGGCGGTCATAAAACGGCAAAGTCTCGCCAAGTTTTGATAACACTGTCGTGTCCGGTCCGGCATCAATGAGAATACTCTGGTGCGAGGGGGTTTGGATGAGCGTACTGTCTCCCTGGCCGATATCAAAAAACGTCGCCCGCAAATCCGCAACCGATTGGTCGTGCCAATAAATGCCGACCAACAGGCATCCGGCCAGGCAAAAACTGCCGATCCACCACATTCTTTTATTCTTCCGTACGCTCATACCGTTTTCCGTTGTTTATGTTTGTACCATACGATACCAAAAACCAACGCGGCATACCACAGTACTGGCCACATCCAGGACAGCCGGCTGACGGCCACTGAGGAGAAACCGAATCCGGAAAAGAATTCAGCCACACTAACGACATACCGCAGCGCCAAACCGACGAACCAACCGGCCACCTGCCCGAGCGGCAGCCACATCAGCGCTAATACCACTGCGCCAAATCCCAGCCCCATGACCATCGGGATGATCGGCACGACCAGCACATTTACCAACGGCGCCACCAACGAAAACCTCCCGAACTGGTACGCCATCAGCGGAGCGGTAAAACAAATGGCCGACATTGTCGCAGCCAGCGTCGTACTGAGCCAGGCCGGGACAAAACGCGATGTAAACCATTTCTCGAACACCGGCGACAGGTACACCAAGCCGAGCGTGGCCAGGAACGACAGTTGGAAACCGGCGTCAAACACCAGGATGCGCGGATTGGCGATGAGCATGACCGTGGCGGCGAACACCAGCGCGTTGGTGATGCGGCTCAGCCGGCCCAGTTCCCGGCCGACCATCACCAGCCCGCCCATAACCCCGGCCCGCACGGCAGAGGCCTGTGCCCCGGTCATGATGACGAACAGGCCGATAGCCGTACACGAGCTCCAGAAACTCACCCGCCTCGGGAACGAGAAACGCTGGCCCAGAGCGGATAAAGCCACGGCGATAATGGTGATATTGAACCCGGACAGCGCCACGATATGCGTGATGCCCGTCCGGTTGAAATCGGTCATCAGGCTGTCCGGCATGGCTTTTTTAGCGCCTAAAAGTATACCACCCA
>JBAZNF010000031.1:0-7877 GCA_041649335.1 Patescibacteria group bacterium | reverse complement strand
CTTCATCAACTTCCATCATGAGCCAGTCTACCAGGTCAATTCAGAGTCAGTTCCTAAATTCTCGGGCCAGTACTCCCAGTGAGTTACGGGTGCCCAAAGAGAACATTATTGATTTGCGCACAACGGAAATCCACAAGGAAGATGCGCCCAGGCACGTCAAGAAAGAACATGTCTTATTCCGGCGCCTCCGGTCAATTACTCTGCCCAAAATCAGTTTTCTTGCTTTTACCAGGGGATTGACCACGCGCACCAGCGAGAAAGTTATCGTTTCCCACAGCCGCATACGGCCACACCATGGCCATCCGGCAGTAAATGAACTGTCAGCAGAACTTCCGCCTCCGGAAAAAATTCAGTTTGGCGTTACCGATACTGCCAGCCATTGGCGGAGGTCATTGATTTCATTTTCGGTCTTGTGCCTGGTCATTGTCATCCCCGTGTATTTATTGTCGTTTTACCATCAAGCTGATGCCGCAAAAGGCGAAGTGCTCGGCATTTCAGAACAAGCATATCAGAACCTGAAAGATGCCGGGCAGGCTACGTCGCAGTCGGATTATTTATCAGCTGGCCAGTCGTTTTCCCAGGCGGCCTCGCATTTTGACCAGGCTCGCCAGCAGCTCAGCGATGCCGGTGGAGTGGTGGTGGACGCCTCACGCCTTATCCCGAATAAGATTGCCAGCGCTGACGCCTTATTATCAGCCGGCCAAAACTTGTCAAAGGCCGGCCAGTCGATAGCCAGCCTGGTGAACGGAATGTCCGAACGAAACCTAAATCCGCTCGGCAGCGAGAGCATCTCGTTGTCGGATTTCCTTTTGAATATCCGTGACAACCTGCGTCCGGTCAATTCTGAAATAAGCGAAGCGATTACTCAATTGGAAAAGGTGAGGATTAAGGATATACCGTCTGACATGCAGTCGCAGGTGCAATCATTGAAGGATTCCTTACCGCTAGTACAGCAGCAAATGTCATATTTTTTCTCCGTTTCCGACGTGCTCCTCCAGATGCTTGGCGCTGACGCCCCAAAGCGCTATTTGCTTATATTTCAGAATAGCCGTGAATTGAGGCCGACAGGCGGGTTTATGGGTTCTATCGCTCTGATGGATATCGAAAAGGGAAAAATAAAGAATCTTGAAGTACCGGGCGGCGGTGTATATGACGTGGCCGGACAGTTGAAAGAAAAGATTATCTCACCAAAACCGCTTTGGCTCGTGAACCCGTTGTGGAATATTCAGGACAGCAATTGGTTTATAGATTTTCCGACTTCAGCCAGCAAAATTATGTGGTTTTATGAACGGACTGGCGGGGCAACCGTAGACGGGATTATTACGCTGACTCCGCAAGTCATTGAAAAATTATTGGATGTTACCGGGCCGATTGATATGCAGGCAGACTATGGAGTGTATGTAACAGGCGCGAATTTTTCCCGTGAAGCCCAGTTGTGGGCTGAAGTGACGTATGACCGGGAGGAGAACAAACCGAAAAAATTTATCTCCGACCTGCTGCCCAAACTCCTGTCCCAGGTATTCGAAACAAAACCGGAAAACCTCCTGAAGATAGTCAGTGCGTTCAACCAATCTTTGTCTGAAAAAGATATCCTGATATATTTTGCTGACGAGCATTTGGAGTCGCAAGTCGCCGAACTGGACTGGGCCGGCCAGCTGAAGAGTACTGATAAGGATTTTTTGAGTGTCGTATCGGCGAATATCGCCGGCGGAAAAACTGACCAGGTTGTTAACCAATACGTCACACACCGTGCCCGTATCCAATCCGACGGTACTATTGTCGACACAGTCACCATTACCCGTGCGCATTTCGGAAACCCTCTTGACCAGTGGGAAGGCAAGACAAATGTGGATTATATCCGGCTGTACGTCCCGCTCGGCAGCAAACTCATTTCTGCGGAAGGTTTTTCTACAATAGAAAATTCACGGTATATTTTGCCTGACCAGCATGCGGAACCCGATGCCGATCTGCAGCGGGTGGAACAAAATGCGATTATTGACGAAAAATCGAATACCCGGATTACGGCTGAATTCAATAAGACAACTTTTGGAAACTGGTTAAGCGTTGACCCAGGCTCATCAATAACTGCTTCGATCACGTATTCCTTGCCCTGGAAACTCCAGTTGGGAGGTCTATTCGGAAAGTCCGATCAATACAGTCTGTATATCCAGAAACAGCCGGGTATGGTAAATAATTTTTTTACCAGTCAGGTTGCCTTGCCCGAAAAATTTGACGTGCTATGGAAATCATCTGAACTGAAGGCAGAAAACGGTCAGTATGAATTCAATTCGGATATGCACACTGATAAAATTATCGGCCTGTTAGTGAAGAATTAGTTACATATAGTTATCCACATCCCCCATAATTAACCCTCATTCATTGGAGGGTATTTTTTAACGTACTTTATGAATTAAATAATATTTATACAACTAATATTAGCCAAATATTTTTATATTGTGCATAATAGCACTTGACATGGTAGAGTGCCAGGAATATACTAACCTGTTAAATTGAACGCTTTTTCACAAACCTTAGTAAAACTCTTTGAGGAGAGAGTTATACAAAGCATTTTGCCTAGTATAGATAAACAACCGTGCACGGTAGCTTATTTTTGAACTGCCAACAATAACTCAATTAAGGCAAAAAGCGGACTCTTCTCAAAAGCAGCCCGTTTTTTGTTGCTAGATTATACCTATATAAACGAATAGATATGGAGGGGATGATAAAGGGCCAGGATCGGTAAGCTTTTCCGGTGCATAACTGGGAGCGCTCACTGGCCAGGCCTGACTCGGTGCCTTTCGGGGCAAAGCCGCGTCCGTCGTCTCCAGATCCGTTCGTTAGATACAGAAACAGGTAATCCGTAGCAGGTAATTAGTAATATTGCCATCTTTTTCCAGCGAACATTTGCCAGGTGTGAATGTTTGCTGAAAAAAGGAGCCGCTCTTTACAACCCATGCTTCTCCGAGATACAAGGAGGGCTAGATATGGGTATCAATTGGGACAGTAGATTTCCGGTGCATAACTGGAAGCCAACTGGACCTGATACCTGGTCCGTCGTCCGCCCATTGGCGGACAAAGACGGATCACTAGTCTCCTTATATATCGGAGAAACAGAAAAGTGAGGTTTATATGTATGATTTCATCTATGCCACGATAGGGCAGATAATTGGCGGTGTCGTATTATTTTTAGGAGCGCTTTCACTGTACGTCAACCTTTATTCCAAGGGAAATAAAGTAGACAAGGTAGTGGATTCGGTCCTGATAATCTGCGGCATTGCGATAATCATCTTATGCTCATTAATGAAGTAAGTGAGTACCACATATGGTGAAGAGGAAAAGTCAATTTGGCGATTCTTCTTCACCAACTCTTTCCAGCGCATATCGATCAGGTGCTGATATGTGCTGAAATGAGGAATGGAACCTTTATAAGTTTGTCCCAACCCCGTACCTGTCGATGGCAGGGAAGCCATAGTGGTGAGGGTTGTCTAAGTACTTCAAACAACGGAGGAACGGGCAATGGCTTAAAAACGCCAGAAGGGACGCCAAATATCGGGACGAGACTGTATTTCCCTGTTATGTGTTGCTCCTACAACAGTCCGTCCCCTCCTTTTTTCAGGTCATAATGGTGGTAATTGTGAATTGAAAAAAAGAAAAACAAATAGTGTAAACTTTACAAGGAGGTAGTAGTGTTAGAAACCAAATCATACAGAGGAAATGGCGGCTTCACGATTCTGGAAGTGGTAATTGCCATAGTGATCCTTGCCCTCATTTTCACAGTCGGGTACGCGTCGCTATCGGTGATCCAGAAACCGAATCCGACAAGTCTTGATTTCACAGCAGAGGCAACAGTAACCAGTGTTGGTCCGAACTTTAACGATTCGACCGGCGTGGTGGCCTGCTTCGAGCATCCGTTTATGCTATATCCCGACACGAGCCAGGTTTTGTGCCTGGAAATCGTGCCGGCGGACTCGGCATGGCATATAATGGTGGATAAGGATATCTATCAGCAAGTGCAGTTTTGGGGTAAAATTGTTGAGCCCCACTCGTTCATGCCGGTAGTAGTAATTGATAGTCTGAAATTGCTATAATACAAAAAGATCAAGGAGGATCAATGAAAGCAATTCGGATCGTTCTGTTCACGCTCTTCGGTCTATTGGTAGCTATGGTGGTCATCCAGCAGTCGACCGTAAAATCCGAAGAGCATGTCGCCGGAGTATATCAGGTTGATGAAATCGGGTACCTCTCAGCGACGTACCTTGCGGACAGTTCCGGACAGACATCGGGGGTTATCATTCTGGATTCTGTTGAGTTCAAGGCGACCCATGACACTGATACCGTCACCCAAGGGAGTTTTCCCGGTATAAAGCTCAAACTCGTATCCGGGAATTCTCAATGCCTTGTTACGAGAGTTATCCGTAATCACCGAAGTTTCTTTGAAAACAGGGCTGATACTGTAGGTTTACTCTCGTTGCCACTGGATGTGTTCAATCGTGTTAATCAAGCACGATAGAACATTCCAAACCTTGAGGCGATTGCGCCTCCGCAATCGCCTCCTAATTCCAGATGATTATCAGTCTAGTCACCTGAAATTGGTGGATAAGACACCTTGACATTATCAATATGATAGATATACATTCACTGTGCTAACGAAAGTTGGCATAAAAAAGCTGTCGGCTATGATCCGCTGAGCAACAGGCTATAAAGGTATAGAAAAATCTCTCTCCTCGTGTTCTGATGTAAAAAATCAGAATGCTTCTATCCAGTAGTCAGACTCTCCGATATGTAGCCGGCAGCTTTTTTAGTTATGAGGAAACACCTACGGCTCGTCCCTTCCAGGGTCGGGACTTCGGCCTCATCGCTCTTTTCCCCTAAGCTGTATGCCTCACCCGGCATGAAGCTGAGGCTAGGCATGATATATTATGAATAGTACTACTTGCGAAAAGAGGGGAAAATTGGTATAATCTCTGCACCATGTGGTCAAAGATTTGGCATAGACTTACCACTACGATTGCCGGTGGGGCAATCATTATCGCCCTGGCTTCTATCACGAGCCGGGTTTTTGGATTGGTCAGGGATAGGCTACTGGCCTCACATTTTGGCGCAGGTAACGATCTGGATATCTATTACGCGGCATTCAGGATACCTGACCTGATATTCAACGTCTTGATACTTGGCGCATTATCTGCGGCCTTTATACCCGTATTTGTTGAGTATTTGCAGCGCGCCAAAGAACATCCGGAACAGAAAGCGGAAGCATGGGCGTTGGTAAATTCATTATTGAATATTTTACTTATCGGATTGGTAGTTTTTGGCATTGTCTTTTATATTTTCGCGCCGGTGATTATGCCGCTTATCGCCCCCGGTTTTTCTCAGGACAAGCAGGTGGCTACCGTACATCTGACGCGCATCATGCTTGTCGCCATTATTTTTTTCGGCGTCAGTAATATTTTTACCGGCATTCTTAATTCTTTTAAACGGTACATTGCCTTTGCCATGGCGCCGATAATGTACAATATCGGGATTATCATCGGCATTATCTGGCTGGTCCCAAGATATGGTCTGGTCGGCCTGGCGTATGGCGTCGTTTTGGGTGCGGCTATGCATATGCTGGTGCAATTACCCGGCGTCATGCGGGTCGGGTATCGGTACGCATTTATGGCAAATTGGCGTCATTCCGGGGTCAGGCTAATCGGCAAACTGATGCTGCCGAGGACTTTTGGCCTGGCGGTGGCGCAGGTTGACCAACTAGTCAGCCTGATAATCGGGTCTACTTTGGTTGTCGGATCAGTGGCTGTTTTTAACTTTGCCAATAACTTGCAGAATTTCCCCATAAATGTGTTCGGTGTCTCGATCGCGGTCGCCTCGTTTCCCTATTTCAGTGAAGCGTCGGCGCAAAAAAACGTCGGATTGTTTGTCCAGTATTTTTCTAAAAATTTCCGACGTATATTATTTGTCGTAATCCCTGTTTCTGTCTTGTTTATTTTATTACGTGCCCAATTCGTCCGGGTTGTTCTCGGCACCGGCGCATTTGACTGGGATGACACGCGTCTGACCGCACAAACGCTTGGTTTTTTTTCATTGTCATTATTCGCCCAAAGTCTCGTGCCGCTACTGGCTCGTTCGTTTTACGCCTGGCATGACACGAAAACCCCGGTCAAAGTTGCCGTCATCAGTCTAGTAGCAGACATTGTCGGAGCGGTAATATTGTCACGATTCATGGGAGTCGAGGGCTTAGCCTTGGCTTTCAGTATCGCCAGTTTTATTAACATGATCTTGCTGTACTTATTGCTTAGGAAGAAATTAGGCCAGTTGGATGATCATGCCATATTCCTTTCGATAATTAAAATAGTTTTTATTTCCTTGATAATGGGCGTGATTGTCCAGGCGGCAAAATATTTCCTGGCTTTGGGGATAAATATGCAAACGTTTGTCGGGGTATTTATCCAGGGCATCGGAGCGGCCAGCGTCGGTTTATTTGTTTATCTTGTATTAGCCCTAGTTTTTAAGTGTGACGAGATCACGATCATATCAGAATGGCTTAAAAAGGCAAAAAAACAGATCAGTAACGGTTCAAATGAGCCGAACGGGGCAACGCACAATGAGCATTAAAATCAGAAATTTTTGCATTATCGCGCATATTGATCACGGGAAATCGACCCTGGCTGACCGTTTTTTGGAATTGACCGGGACGGTCAGCAAACGGGAGATGAAGGATCAGATGCTTGATCAGATGGACTTGGAACGCGAACGGGGTATTACGATAAAACTCCAGCCGGTACGGATGCAATACGACGGATATGAACTAAACCTGATTGACACTCCCGGACACGTTGATTTTTCGTATGAAGTTTCGCGGTCACTGGCTGCGGTCGAGGGAGCGATTTTATTGGTTGACGCTACACAAGGGATAGAGGCCCAGACGCTGGCCAACCTATATCTGGCCATGGATCTCGATCGGGTGATTATACCTGTCATAAATAAAATTGACCTGCCAAATGCTGATGTCCCGTTGGTTAAGCATGACCTGGTCAAGCTATTAGGATGTGAAGAGTCAGATATCCTCGAAGTATCCGCAAAAACTGGCAAGGGGGTTGATGAAGTCTTGAAAAGGGTCATTACAAAGATTCCCGCTCCGGTCGGGGAGAAAGAAGCGCCGCTCTCAATGCTTATTTTTGATTCCTTTTTTGATGATTATCGGGGCGTTATTGCCTTCGGCCGCGTAACGGCCGGTTGTATAAACAAAGGAGACCAGATTTACCTGATGGCCAGTCAGGCGCAGTCAGAATGCCTCGAAGTCGGCATGTTTAAGCCGAAATTGGTGCCAACAGAATCACTTAAATCCGGTGAAATTGGATACGTCGTTACCGGTCTTAAAGAAGTTCAGGATTGCCGTGTCGGCGATACGATGACATTGGTGAAAAATAAGGCCCGTGCGCCTTTACCGGGATACCGTCATTTGAAACCAATGGTATTCGCCGGCATTTATTGCAAGGAAGGCGATGAATACGCGGAGCTGCGGGAGGCGATCGGAAAAATGTCGCTCAACGATGCGTCGTTAACTTTTGAACCTGATCATTCGGAAGCACTCGGATTCGGGTTCCGATGCGGATTCTTGGGCATTTTACATTTGGAAATTTTTCAGGAGCGGATTGCCCGAGAATACCATTTACGCATAATTGTCACCGCCCCCTCAGTCGGCTACAGGATCAAGCTCACTGAGGCCGGCGTCCATGCCTGGCAACGAAAGGATAAAAATTTTGATAAGAACGAAATATTGATCACCAGCCCGTTGCGGTTGCCTGAACCCTCGTATATCGAAAAAATACAGGAACCATGGATGAAGGTGGATATTGTCACCCCTTCAAATGCCATGGGAA
>JBAZNF010000030.1:0-8082 GCA_041649335.1 Patescibacteria group bacterium | reverse complement strand
CAAAAGCCTTCTTAACAAATAAATTGTCTTTTTTTAATTTAAAATTGTTCTCGGCATTCGCAATTGCAGATTTCAGGAGCTTCAGGACTGGGCGGACGGCCAGCTTCTGCACGTACATCAACCGGTGCTCAGCCTCCTCCACCGATCGGCCGCGGATCACATCCACAACTAACCGGACTTTGCGGGGGGACATTCGTAAAAATCGTAGTTTTGCTCGGACTTCCATACGTTTAAAATTATTTTGCCGGTTCGGCGGCCTTGCCTTTTTCCGGGGTGACAGCCTGGGCTTTCTGCATTTCAGCCTTCTGGGCTAAGGCGGCAGCCGCTTCCTCGTCGCGTTGCATCCGTCCGCCGTGTTTCACGAATTTCCGCGTAGGCGAAAATTCACCGAGGCGATGGCCGACCATATTCTCTACTACATAGACCGAAACGTGATCTTTACCGTTATGCACGCCAAAGGTGAAACCGACCATTTCCGGAGTCACAACAGAATCACGCGACCACGTCTTGATGACAGTCCGGTCACCAGCTTTCAGCTTGGACATTTTTTGTAATAATTTCGGATCAGTGAACGGGCCTTTTTTTAGACTGCGTGACATATAATATAATAGCTAGAGTGAATTGATTATTTTCTTCGTTGGAGGATGAGCGCATCGGAATATTTCCCCGCCTTCCGCGTTTTAACGCCCAGCGCCGGTTTCCCCCACGGCGTTTTCGGATGCTTCAAGCCGATCGGATTATGCCCTTCACCGCCACCGTGCGGATGGTCTACCGGATTCATGGCCTTGCCGCGGACAGTTGGCTTGATGCCGCGCCACCGAGTCCGTCCGGCTTTGCCCAGGCGGATGTTTTCATGATCGATATTTGACACCTGTCCGATTGTTGCCAGGCATGCCGCATTGAACACCCGGACTTCACCAGAAGGCAATTTCAGTTGTGCCGTCTCACCCTCAACCGCCTGTATAACTGCACCGGAGCCGGCAGAACGGATAATTGTACCGGAGGTATTTGGGAATAATTCAACATCATGCACTGTAATGCCGACCGGCAATAACCCGAGTGGTAAGCGGTTGCCGACGGTAATCTCCGCTTTCGACCGTGAAGTGACGACCGTCTCTCCGACTTTCATACCGTTTGGTGCAATGATATAACTTTTATCACCATTGGCATATTGTATCAAGGCCAGCCATGCCGTACGGTTTGGGTCATATTCGAGGGCGACAATTTTTGCCGGCTGGTCAAAGCGGATGCGCCGGTTATCAATTGTGCGGTAAAACCGCGCGTGCCCGCCTCCGCGGTGCCGGACGGTGATCCGGCCCTGGTTATTACGGCCAGAATTCTTGTTCAGGGCCACCAATAATTTCTTTTCCGGCCGCTTCTTAGTCAGCTCTTTCCGGTCAGTGATGCTGGCGAAACGCCGTCCGGGAGTGGTTGGTTTGTGGAGGATTATTCCCATATGTTAGAGTCCTTCTTGAATTTCGATCTTTTGCCCGGCGGCCAGGGTAATTATGGCTTTCTTCCATCCTTTCATCTGGCCTTCTGTCCGTCCGTAACGGATCTCTTTGCCCAGGACATTAATAATGTTCACCTTGACCGGATCAACCCCGTATACTTTCCGGATTGCCTTGCGGACTTCCACCCTGTTTGTCCCGGGCGCAACCTGAAAAATATACTTGTTGTACATGCCGATCAGCGAGCCTTTTTCGGTAACTAACGGTTTGAGCAAGACCCGATACGCATGCCCGGTATCTTCCTTGGTAATCTTTTTCTTCTTTGCTTTCGGTTCCGCTTTTTCCGCCACTGCCGCAATGGTCCCGTCCGGGCGCACAACCGGCTTTACAGCAGTCTCATGAGCATCAGACTTACCGCTCTGATCAGCTTTAGAGTTTTTGGTTTGCGCCTGAATAGCGGCGGGCTTTTTGTCCGCTTTGCCTTTTTTTGATTTAAATTTATCAAAAATTCCCATATATTATTTCAAATACGTCTTGGTAATCATTGCCAGGCTGGCTTTGGGCATGAGCAGCGTTTCATGGTTTAAGACATCAAGGATATTGAGGCTGTCTGCTGTGATAGTTTTTATAAATGGGATATTCCTTGATGATTTTATGATCGTTTGATCGCTTTTCGGCAGAGCCAGTAAAATTGTTTTCTTTAACGGTAATTTGGAAATTAACGCCAGTAAATCCTTAGTTTTAACCGACTTCATGGCCAGGGCATCGACAATGATAATATTTTTCTCATTGGCCCGATCCGAGAGCGCCATAAAAAGCGCCTGGCGTTTCGCTTTTTTGTTCATTTTTAACGAAAAATTCCTGTCAGACCGTGGGCCGAAAGTAATGCCGCCACCCTTCCACAATGGAGACCGGATTGATCCGTGCCGCGCGCGACCCGTTCCTTTTTGGCGCCACGGCTTCTTGCCGCCGCCGGACACCTCCGAGCGGTTTAAAGTGTGAGCAATCGCGACGCGCGAATTGGCCATTTGCGTACGGACTGCCTGCTGGATCAGCTGGGGCTTTACCCGGACGCCAAAAATCTTGGGCTCTAAGGCAACTTCACCGACTGACGTTCCTGCTGTATTATATACCGATATTTTCGACATATTATTTCTTCTCACCTTTCTTTTCTGCTGGCTTGTCGTCATTTGTTACTTTTTCCGGTTCTTCAGCGGGGATCGCTTGCCCTAGTTTCATCTCCCCGTCAGCCGACAGCATGAGAATATTCCCCCGCGGACCCGGTACCGCTCCTTTAAGATATAATAAATTTTTATCCGGGACCACTTCAATCACTTCAAGATTATGGACGGTGGTCCGTGCATTGCCCATTTGGCCGGCCATACGCATCCCCTTAATCACCCGCTGGGGGGCAGTAGCGCCGATCGAGCCGGGCATACGCAGCTGGTCCTTGTTACCATGCGTTGCGCGCGTCCCAGCAAAACCATGCCGTTTCACAACACCCTGGAATCCTTTACCTTTAGAAGTCCCTGTTACTTTGACCAGATCACCCGGCTGGAACGCTGCGGCTGTAACAATATCGCCCCGTTTCAGGCTTGATTCGTCCGACACCCTAAATTCATGCAAATCAGTATGCTGGATCAGCCCCTTCACCTGTCCGCCCCTGGCCTTGCCGATTTTTTTCGATTCACCAAACCCAACCTGAACAGCCGTATATCCGTCTTTTTTCATGTCCTTGACCTGGACGACTGTTGATGGGCCCGCTTCAACGACCGTAACCGGGACAACAGTGCCGTCAGCGGCAAAATGCTGGGTCATGCTTAATTTTTTTCCGATAATGTATTTCATGATAGTAAAGGTAACTTAAAAACCGGTCGCGCTATGTAGCGCCTGCCAGATGTCCGTTGAGTCACTCGGGGAGCGACTCTCGGTAAGTTCTGGCAAATCGTTATCCGGGGATTAATACGCTGTATATGATTCTTGAATTGTCATCCCCAGAACCTATCTACCCGATAATTTGATAGAAGGCCTCCGCTTACAAACTACATTTTTATCTCTACATCCACGCCAGCCGGTAAATTCAGGCTCATCATGGCATCAATGGTTTTCGGTGTCGGATTAATGATATCAATCAGCCGCTTATGCACGCGCATCTCGTATTGCTCGCGGGCATCTTTGTGTACGAACGTTGACCGGTTTACCGTATAGCGTTTTTTTTCGGTCGGTAACGGGATCGGCCCTTTCGTCTGGGCTCCGGTCCTGACAGCGGTATCTAATATCGTCCGAGTCGATTGATCGATAATTTTGTGATCATACGCCCGAATTCGAATGCGGATACGCTGCTGCACGTCCTCGGTACCATTGCCTGGCGCCGGTTTGGCCGTTACATCTTCTTCTTCTGTGTTATGTGGCAGTTTAGCCATGAATAAGGTATTGATTGGTAATAAGCGGTTGGTGCGGTGTTATCTGTAGCAAGAAAATTCCAGACACCAATCTGGAATTTTCCTTTTAGTCATTTATTTAAATATTTTCGTTACGACTCCGGCTCCGACGGTATGACCACCCTCGCGAATGGCGAAACGCTGCTGTTCTTCGAGCGCCACCGGTACGATAAGCTTGATTTTCAGTTTGACGGTATCGCCAGGCATGACCATCTCTGTCTTTTCGGGTAATTCAACCTCACCGGTAATATCAGTGGTTTTGATATAGAATTGCGGCTTGTAACCCTTAAAAAACGGGGTATGGCGGCCGCCTTCTTCCTTGCTTAGAATGTATATCTCGCCTTCAAATTCAGTATGCGGAGTGACTGACCCCGGCTTGACGATGACCTGGCCGCGCTCCACATCGTCTTTCTTGGTACCGCGCAATAAAATGCCCGCATTGTCGCCAGCCTGTCCTTCGTCCAGTGATTTGTTAAACATTTCAATGCCGGTGACGACGGTTTTTACCGTTGGCTTGATGCCGACGATTTCAATTTCATCGTTAATTTTGACCTTGCCGCGTTCGATACGACCGGTGACCACCGTGCCGCGGCCTTCAATCGAGAAGATGTCTTCGATCGGCATTAAAAACGGCTTATCAGTGTCCCGTTTCGGCTCGGGAATATTCTCGTCAAGAGCTTTCATTAATTCCATGATCGCATCCTGGTTCTTGGCATCCCCTTCCAACGCTTTCAAGGCTGAACCTTTGATGACCGGGATGGTATCGCCCGGATATTCGTATTTCTTGAGTAAATCGCGCACTTCAACCTCGACCAGGTCAATTAGCTCCTGGTCATCAACCATGTCAACTTTATTCAGGAAAACAACGATATACGGTACGCCGACCTGGTGGGCCAGGAGGATGTGTTCGCGGGTCTGAGGCATCGGGCCGTCAGCAGCAGAAACGACAAGAATGGCGCCATCCATCTGAGCGGCACCGGTAATCATGTTTTTGATATAATCAGCATGGCCAGGACAGTCAATGTGCGCATAATGGCGCTTTTCTGTCTCATATTCCACATGGGCAGTGGCAATAGTAATGCCGCGCTCTTTTTCCTCGGGCGCGTTATCAATCTGGTCAACTGATTTTGATTGCGCGGTAAATCCTTTATCCGACAATGTCTTTAAGATTGCGGCAGTTAATGTGGTCTTGCCGTGATCAACGTGACCGATGGTACCAACGTTGACATGCGGTTTTTTTCGTTCAAATTTTCCTGTCATATAACTTATTTTTTCTTAATTAATCTGTCTTACTAAAAATAAAAAAATGAATTTGCAGATTTGATTATAGCAGTGGAAGTGATAATAAGCAAGGTGACCGGGCCGTTATTTCTCAATAAAAACCCATTTCTGCTTTACTTTTGCCTATTATAGGGCTAATATTAGCAAAAATATTGTGCCAATCGATTGAACTCCATTTTATCCTTATTGCCTGCCCTATCGCATTATCCCCATATCTGTGGATAATGCGATAACGCTAGTTCAATTCCAAAGAATTTACTATATTTTCAAATTCCTGTCCAGTCCCCCGCACGCTATACAGCAGACCGTCTTTTATCATCATAACAATGGTAACTGTTGACCCATCCTTTGCGCTGCCGCCGGTCAGTTCCTGCCCGGACTGACCATTGACCGTAATAGACTGTTCAGAGCTGATCGAAATTGAATCCCTGACTTGGCTTTCAAACGACTCGGCCATGACGCTGATACTGACATTTATGGAAGGACTGACCGGATCGCTCAACTGGATTGAGAATATTTTATTGGCGCCGGCACCAGTTATTGACGTCACTTTATCCCAGCCCGTCGGATATTCTACAGAAAATGTATATTCAGTATTCGTATACTTCTGTACGGCCGGCCCGACATTTGTATTGGTTCCGCCGTCCTGTCCACCGATATTTGTATTATCTGTTGTTGCATTCGCTAAAGAATCCTGATGCATACTGTTCTGGTTTGTATCTTGCGGGCTGGAATCCGAACGTTGACCGGTAACATACCAAACTGTCCCGATACTAATAATCACAATACCAGCGCTGATCCAGGCCCACTGATGACGATGGCGCACATGACGTTCGCCCTGAGCCATATAACAATGTTATTTTTTCTTCTTAGTATCCTCTTCTGTGCCGATAATCTGCATCAGAACATTTTTCGGTACTTCCTGATATTGCGAAAATTCCATGGAATACGAAGCCCGGCCCTGCGACATAGACCGTAAAGCCGTCGCATAGCCAAACATTTCAGCCAGCGGAACTTCGGCATCAATAACTTTCATCATGCCCCGGTCCCTCATTTCCTTAATCGTCGCCCGCTTGGAATTCAGGTCGCCGATGACATCACCCATTGATTTTTCTGGCGTCACGACTTCAACTTTCATAATCGGCTCAAGCAAAATCGGGTTGGCTTTTTTGGTGGCGGTCTGCAACGCCATTGAACCGGCGATTTTAAAGGCGGATTCCGATGAGTCGACTTCATGGTATGAGCCATCCAACAACGTTGCTTTGACGTCTACCATCGGATAATGGGCTAAAACGCCACGATCCAATGCCTCTTTTATACCTTTATTGATTGGCACGATATATTCCTTGGGGATATTCCCACCTTTGACCTCGTCAACAAATTCATACCCAGTACCGCGTTCAAGCGGTTCGACACGGATAATGCAGTGGCCGTATTGGCCCCGGCCGCCTGACTGGCGGATGTATTTTCCTTCCGCTTCAGCGATGCCTTTGATGGTTTCCTTATATGCCACCTGCGGCCGGCCGACATTCGCTTCAACCTTAAACTCCCGCTTCATCCGGTCAACGATTATCTCCAAATGCAATTCTCCCATCCCCCATATGACCGTCTGGCTTGTCTCTTCCTCAGTCCTGATTTTAAACGTCGGGTCCTCGGCAGCCAGTTTGGCCAGCGCCATGCCCATACGTTCCTGGTCAACCTTGGTCTTCGGCTCGATGGCGACGGAAATAACCGGATCAGGAAACGTGATTTTTTCTAAAATCAACGGATGGTCCGGATCGCATAACGTGTCCCCGGTCGTGGTATTTTTTAACCCGACCGCAGCCGCGATCTCGCCGGAATATACCTCGCTGACATCTTCACGGTGGTTAGCGTGCATCCGCAATATCCGGCCGACGCGCTCCTGGTTGCCGTTACTGGCATTCAGGATATACGATCCTGATTTCATGGTTCCCGAATATACGCGGAAAAACGTCAGCGTACCGACAAAGGGATCCGTGGCCACTTTAAAGGCCAAGGCTGCAAATGATGCCTCGTCAGTCGTCGGACACTCGATTTCTTTTTCTGTTTTCGGATCGATGCCTTTGACGGCCGGCACTTCCAGCGGTGAAGGCAGGTATTCAACGACCGCGTCCAGCAAGAGCTGTACGCCTTTATTCTTCAATGCGGAACCGACAAGTATCGGCATAATCTTATTGCTGATCGTGGCCTGGCGCAGCACCCGCTTGAGATCTTCATTGCTTATTTCCTGGTTGTCCAAGTATTTCTGGAGCAAAACGTCATCCTGCTCGGCGATTTTTTCTATCATGGCATGGCGGTATTCTTCTACCTTCTCTTTCATGTCCTCCGGGACATCCTGGTCCTCCCACTCTTTGCCCAAATCATCCTTGTAGATACGGGCGCGACGATCGAATAAATCAATGATCCCGGTAAAATTGCTCTCAGCGCCGATCGGCAATTGAATCGGTACGGCATGGGGGGTCAACCGCTCTTTGATGGCGGCTACATCGGCGTAAAAATCCGCCCCCATCCGGTCCATTTTATTGATAAAGCCCATCAGCGGTACGCCGAATTTCTCCGCCTGGTGAAATACGGTCTCTGACTGTGGTTCAACGCCGGCCACGCCGTCGAATACGATAAACCCGCCGTCCAAAACGCGCAGACTGCGCTGAACTTCTACGGTAAAATCAATATGGCCGGGCGTGTCAATAATATTGATGCGGGTATCCTTCCAGAAGCACGTCGTGGCGGCAGACGTAATGGTAATACCGCGCTCCTTTTCCTGCTCCATCCAGTCCATTTCCGCTTCACCCTCGTGTACCTCGCCGATCTTGTGCTTCTTTCCAGTATAAAAAAGAATGCGTTCGGAAACGGTAGTCTTGCCGGCATCAATATGGGCGATAATCCCG
>JBAZNF010000029.1:0-9613 GCA_041649335.1 Patescibacteria group bacterium | reverse complement strand
CATCGAAACGGAGCCGGACATAGCCAGCCTTACGCACTTCGGCGATCACGTGCTTGTGCTCACCCTTTTGGTCGCGGATCACCGGCGCCAAAATCATAAATTGCGTCCCGGGCGGCAATGCCTGGACCCGATTGGAGATCTGCTCCGTGGTCTGTCGCGTTACCGGACGGCCGCAGCGCGGACAGTGCGGCTTACCCACCCGGGCAAAAAGCAAACGCATATAATCATAAATTTCCGTGACCGTGCCGACGGTTGAACGGGGATTATGCGACGTAGACTTCTGGTCAATGGAGATTGCCGGCGACAGGCCGTCGATCCGGTCGACATCAGGCTTGTCCATGAGACCCAAAAATTGCCGGGCATACGCGGACAGGGATTCCACGTACCGGCGCTGGCCCTCGGCGTAAATAGTGTCGAACGCCAAAGACGACTTGCCTGAACCCGACAGGCCGGTGATGACCACCAGCTGGTCGCGCGGGATGTCCACGTCGATGTTCTTCAGGTTATGGACGCGGGCGCCGCGGATGATGATTTTCTTTTCGCCGGCTCTCACCGATTTTTGATGGACGGTCATGAAGGGAGGTTGTGATAAAAAATCAGCCTATTCTATGGCCAAGCACTAATCCACAGTAAAATGATACGAATGCCAGTATACACGAATAGTCAAGGACGGTCAACCCCTCGGTGAAAGCATTTAGAAAACCCCTATTATTAAATACAAAAACAATACTACTTTTCAGTGCGGTACTGAACGAAGCAGAAGGGTAATATTTAAAATGATGAGAAAGTAAAAATTAAAAAACCCGGCTCTTGCTTCAAAGTCGGGTTTTGGACCGGGCAGACAACTATATTGTTCAATAAACATCATGTCCGATGGCCAAGGACATGCAGTACCTCGTCGGCCACTTCCTCAACCGCATACATGGAAGCGTCAACGACTTTCCAGCCCTGTTTCTCGTACAAACGCCGAAAAAATGCCACTTCACGCCTGATTACGGCAAGATCGATATAATTTTCAACGTTTACTGAATGATCGCCCCCGCCGGTCATTTTTATAGCGCGCATGGATCGCCAGCGCGCCAAAGCGTCAGGTTGGATAATCATGGCGACGATCTTGGAACGTGGGACTGCCTTGAGCCGTTTCAACGCGTCAGCAATGAGCATCTCATCGGGAATAAGGGGGACGTTAGCCACCCACAACCCGTGGTTGATTGCCAAATACATTGAGATGGGAGTCTTGCAGCTCCGCGATGGACCGACCAGCACCAGCTCCGCCTCCTTGAGACGGCTACCGCACCCGTCATCGTGCTCCTTGGCAAAATCTATCGCATCGACCTCATGAAAATACCCGGCATCAAGCTTCCGTTTCAACCCGGGACGATATCTCGGGTGAACGCCCAGAAACTTGGACATCCGTTCTTTCACCGGACCCAACGCGTCAAGACTGAGGATGTTCCTCTGGTCAAGATGACCCTGCAGATAATTCCGCAGCTCCCCGGTAATAATCGTGTAAATCACGAAAGATTCATCGCCGATATTACCCAGAGCGTCCCTGACCTGCTTCCGCGTCCTGATGTTACTGAAAACTCTGCCGATGGAATACTCCACTCCAGCGCCCGCGTACTGGACAAGGATGGCATTGACAAGACGTGATGCCGTACCGCCCGTATTATCCGAGATTATGACAATCTCCCTGGATTCACCATCACCTCTCATATTGTCACTCTCCTTTTCTATACATTTTCCCCTATTTTCAAACTAATTGGTAAAGATCATTATTACCGCATCCTACACCCGGTTTTAGATAAACGTCAATATTATCGGCATGCTATACTAATAATAGTATGCCCACCAAAATCCCCGCCCACGTCCAGACCCTCCCCCGCAAGCCCGGCTGTTACATTTTCAAAAAAGCGGACGGCGATATTTTATATGTGGGAAAAGCGATTAACCTGAAAAATCGCGTCTCATCGTATTGGCATAAATCCAGCCAGCTCACGCCACACAAGCAGCTGATGATCCCGCAGATAAAAAAAGTGGAGTACATTATTACTTCGTCCGAATCCGAAGCGTTGATGCTGGAGTCTACGCTGATCAAGCAGCACCAGCCGCCGTTCAACATCGACCTGAAGGACGACAAGAGCTTCCTCTATATAAAAATCACCCTGACCGAGGACTACCCGCGGGTCTTTACCGTGCGCCGCGTACAGAAGGATGGGGCAAGATATTTCGGCCCCTATGTTTCGTCAATGTCCGTCCGGCAGACGCTCCATATGCTGCGCCAGCTGTTCCCGCACCGGAACTTCGAAAAACCGGTCACCAACTACCGCACAAAATATTTGATCAGGCGGTATCCTGAACTGATGGGTCCACAGGATAAAACTGAATACCGGCAATCCATCAGCCGTATTATCAATTGCCTCAAAGGTGATTTTGAATCCGTCACAGAGGAGCTGAAGAAAAAAATGGCCGACCTGTCCAAACGGCAACTGTTCGAAAAAGCCGGTCAGATACGCGACATCCTCAACTCCATATCCTACCTGACGGAAAAACAGAAGGTCATTTCACCGAAACTGGAGGATATGGACATCATCAGCCTGGCTCGCAATAAGCAATTGGGCGCGATCAACCTCTTCACCGTCCGGCATGGCAAACTCCTGCGCAAACAGGTATTCACCATCAAAAACATAGTCGACCAAACGGATGCTGAAGCCGTCCAGGCGTTCATGGAACAGTTTTACCCGCAGGCGACGGACCTACCCAAAGAAATCGTCATTCCGGGGAAAATCGCTGGCCAACAGCTGTTTGAAAAAACGTTTACCTGCAAACTGACGGTGCCGGAACGGGGTTTCCGCAGGCAATACGTAAAAATGGGCGAGGAAAATGCCGCCCAGTTTCTGGCCCAACAAAAAGCCTCCTGGGAAAAGGACGACGCCAAGGCTAAACAGGCGCTGGGTGATTTTAAAAAACTGCTCAAACTGCCGAGCCCGCCGAGTCGCATCGAGACGTACGACATTTCCAATATCCAGGGTACTGACGCGGTCGGCTCAATGGTGGTGTTCACCAACGGCCTGCCGGACAAAAAATGGTACCGTAAATTCAAGATCAAGACCGTGAAAGGTTCTAATGACCCGGCCATGATGGCGGAAATGGTCAGTCGCCGCTTCCAGCATCTACCTGCCACCAGCCCCGCGAAATCAGCCAGCTGGCCAAAGCCTGACTTAATAATATTAGACGGCG
Organism: Patescibacteria group bacterium; assembly: GCA_041649335.1. Lineage (GTDB taxonomy): Bacteria > Patescibacteriota > Patescibacteriia > UBA10025 > JAHIVO01 > JBAYGJ01. The sequence goes on along the minus strand of JBAZNF010000029.1, from coordinate 6,373 downwards.
GGAAAGGTCAATTGTCCGTGGTCCGGCATAAAGTGAAAATCAACATTCCGATCGTCGCTCTTGCCAAACGCGAAGAAGAGATATTCATACCGGGCAAACCAGTGCCCGTACGGTTCCCGCGGAACTCGGAGGCATTATTCCTGATACAAAGGATGCGCGACGAAGCACACCGCTTTGCCGTCAGCTTTTTCCGGAAGACGCATGGCCGCGGTGCAAAAAAATCCCTATTAGACGACATACCAGGGTTGGGCGCGTCGAACAGGAAAAAATTGATCAAGGCATTCGGGTCGGCGCTCGGCGTCCGCGACGCCGGCGAGCGGGAGCTCGCTGCGGTCGTCGGACCGAAGCTGGCGAAAACGATAAAAGAAAACATTTAGCTATCCAAATTCGCTTGTAAAGTATTAAAAACTCTCACTTCTCAACACTCGCATCCCGACTCCCGCCCGCCTTGCTTCGCAACGCGAATCGGGCGCGGCACTTGCCACATCAGAAACCCGCTACCTATTACGAAATACTCAAACATATGACCATCCATATAGATCCTGCAACCGAAGAAAAACTAATCAAACAGACGGAGGTCCGCGACCGCAAGCGCCGTCCAAAGATGAAGGTTTCCGGCGCCAGCGTGAAAAAACTCCAGCGGATCATCATCCAACAGGCACGGCAAAAATAACCGTCGTGTTAGGGTGTGCGCGGCCCGTATCATTATCGTATGGGGGGATGATAGTAATCCGCAAAACTAAAACGTCAAACGATACTGGCAGCGACACCGCTCACCATACCGACAACCAACCATTGACACATCCTGGTAAATCTGGTAGTATCTATCTTACGAATTAACCTTATGTTGACGTCATGAACCAAATTTTTAACATCGTAGAAATCGTGCTTTCCGCCATCCTCATCACCGCCATCCTGCTGCAGAACCGCGGCGCGGGATTAGGGGGCGTTTTTGGCGGAGAAGGCAACGTCTACCGCACTAAACGTGGATTTGAAAAAGTTCTCTTTATCACCACCATCGTGATATCGGTCCTCTTTTTCGGCGCGGCCATCGCCAATATCCTGTTTGTGAACAAATAAATAAATTCCGGCTTCCGTGGCATTTGAGATAAAAAAAATTTGGCAATCGATTTCCGCCTGGCGCCCACGCGCAAAGGCGTCGGTTGAGGTAAAACCGCTGCCCACTGACGGCGTTCCGCTTGCCCTGCAAAAGGACCTTGATAAAAAACTGGTGATATCCCTGGCCACCCACCGGTGGCCGGACTGGCAGCAGCTCCAGTACCTGCCCCAGTACCTCTCCAAAAAAGAAAAGGTCATCATCCGCAGCCTGCTGGCCCTGACCCTGGTGGCGTTGGGCTTCCTGATATTCAGGTTCTACCAGCGCCACGTAGAATATATCCCGCGCGCGGGCGGCGACTATTCGGAAGCGCTGGTCGGACAGCCGGCCTATGTCAACCCGCTCCTGGCCCAATCCGACGTAGACCGCGATTTGACCCGGCTGGTATACTCCGGCCTGTTCAAATACAACGACCAGCTGGAAGTTGTGCCCGACCTGGCGACCGGTTATGAGCTGTCAGAGGACAAAAAAACTTACACCGTCCATTTACGGCCCGACGCCGCATGGCAAAACGGCAACGCGATCATGGCCGATGACGTCGTGTATACTTTCGAAACCTTGGCCGACACCGAATATTCCAGCCCGCTGGCTACGAATTTCAAAGGTGTTAGCATCCAGCGCATTGACGACCAAACGGTCAGCTTTACCCTGACAGAACCGTTTGCGCCGTTCCCCTCGAACCTCACCATCGGCTTGCTGCCGGCCCACCTCTGGGCTGACGTTTCGGCGAATAATTTCCGGCTGGCCGAATACAACACCAAGCCCATCGGTTCCGGACCGTTCAGCTTCAAAGAACTGACCAAAGACAAGAGCGGCAACGTCAAAACCTACGTGCTGGTGCGCAACAACCACTACTACGGCACCAAGCCGTTCCTGGACAAAATAACGTTCAAGCTGTACCCGGACTTTGATACGGCCGTCACCGCCCTGAAAAACAAGAACGTCTCCGGCTTGAGCTATCTGCCGGCTTCATACAAGGAGTCGCTCAGCAAGGACAAGAATATTTCCATCCACAGCCTGCGCTTGCCCCAATACACCGCCGTATTCTTTAACCAAAAAAATTCCCTCCTGAAAACCAAAGAAATCAAACAGGCCCTCGCCTACGCCGTCGACCGGCAGCGCATACTGACTGAAGCGATTGATGACGATGGTTTCCTAGCCAGCGGCCCGATCCTGGAAGGTTTCATCGGCTATAACCCTGACCTGAAAACGTACGGATACGACCCGGTTAAAGCCGCAGAAATTCTTGATGCCGCCGGATGGAAAATCCCAGATGACGGGGGTTTACGCCAAAAAAGTGGATCCATTCTCCAGCTTTCCCTCACCACCGTAGACCAGCCGGAGTACCTCAAAGTAGCCAATATCATCCAGGAAAACTGGGAAGCAGTCGGCGTGGGCGTGGAGCTGAAGATTCTGAACCCGGCCAGGGTCAACCAGGAAATCATCAAGCCGAAAGACTACGAAGCCCTGCTGTACGGGGAAATCCTCGGGGCTGACCCGGATCCATACCCATTCTGGCATTCCAGCCAGGCAGCCGGCAGCGGACTCAACCTGTCCTCGTATTACAACAAAGATGCGGACAAGCTGCTGGAAGAAGCGCGCCAACTGTCCGACCCTGACCAACGGGCGCAAAAATACATTGATTTCCAAAATATCCTCGTCGAGGACGAGCCGGCCGTTTTCCTCTACAGTCCGGCGTACGAATACCCGGTCGACGAGGACATAAAAGGTATTACTACCGAATTGATCACCGTGCCGTCCGGGCGCCTCAAATCAATCGTTGAGTGGTATACAAAAACAAAACTCGGTTGGAAATAATATCTTTGCTCTGGTGGCGGAATTGGCAGACGCGCACGGTTCAGGGCCGTGTAGCCGCAAGGCTGTGGGAGTTCAACTCTCCCCCAGAGCACCACTCACCTTTCAATACCGACATGTATTTCCTAGCCGGATAACTAATTCCCAACAATAACCTTTTACAACTAATCAACAGACTCTGTCACCTGCTCATCTTATTGAACACTGGCACCGGTCACTAACAACAATTACACTATGTCTAACAAAAATAAAAAACGCCGCTTTCGCGGCCGGAGCCAGCACCAGCCGCTCCCGCCCGATCAGCGGCCACAAACCCAAAAACCACAACCGATCAGCGGCACGAAAACGCTGAAAATCATTCCTCTCGGCGGCCAGGAAGAAGTCGGCCGCAATATGACCGTATTTGAATATGGCCAGGACATCGTCATTCTCGACATGGGCGTCCAGTTCCCTGAGGAAGACATGCCCGGCATCGACTACATCATCCCCAACACTTCCTACCTGCGCGGCAAGGAAAAGAACATCCGCGCGGTCATTTTTTCGCACGGCCATCTGGACCACATCGGCGCTAGCGGCATCCTGCTGGAAAAACTCGGATACCCGCCCATCGTCGGCCGGCCGCTGACTCTCGCCATGGTCAAACACCGCGTCGAGGACTACACGAAAGGCGCCACCAGCCGGCTAAAGACAATCACCATCAACGACGTCAGTCAGCGCATGCGGTTCGGCAGTTTCCAGGTAGGGTTCTTCCCGGTCGACCATTCCATTATGGACGCGGTCGGCGTCATCCTGAACACACCAACCGGTACGGTGGTCCACCCCGGCGATTGGACTTATGAAGCCAACCCGGTCGGCCGGGTGCGCGTTGAATATTCCCAGCTGGCCCGTCTGCCCAAACCGACCATCCTCATGCTTGAGTCGCTGGGCGCCACGCACACCACCCCCCGCGTGCCGGAACAGACTATGTATGAAAACATCTTCCGCCTCATCAGCCAGGCGCCCGGCCGCATCATCATCGGCACGTTTTCATCGCAGATAGAGCGGATCAAACGGGTCCTCGAATACGCCCAGCAAATCGGGAAAAAGGTGGCGCTGGACGGCTATAGCATGAAAACCAACATCGAGATTTCAAAAAAGCTGGGATATATCAAGGTAAAACAGGATACGCTCATCCCTATCGAGGCGATCCGGAAATTCCCTGACCAGCGCGTCATCGTGCTCTGTACCGGCGCCCAGGGTGAGGCTCAGGCGGTCTTGTCCCGCATCGTCAACGGCACGCACCGGTTCGTCAAAATCCAGAAAACTGACACGATCGTCTTCTCGTCTTCCGTCATTCCCGGTAACGAACGAACCATTCAGCGGCTGAAGGATAACCTCTACCGCCTCTCGGACAACGTCGTGCACTCGGATATCATGGACGTCCACTCATCTGGCCATTCCACGGCCCAGGATATCCTTACCGTCATGCGTCAGATCAACCCGACGTATTTCCTGCCGGTCTACGGCAACCACGCCTTCCTCAAGGAAGCCGCCAAGCTGGCTAACCGGAACGGCTTCAAAAAAGAAAATATCTTCATCCTCGATAATGGCATGATTTTGGAAATCGGCAAAGGACAGCCGAAAATACTGCCCAAAAAGGTCCCGACCGACTATGTCTTCGTGGACGGTCTGGGCATCGGCGACATTTCCCACGTCGTACTGCGGGACAGGCAGGCCCTGGCCACCGACGGCATGTGCGTCGTCATCGTAAAAATCAACGCCAAGACCGGCGACCTGGTAAACACACCGGACATCATTTCCCGCGGCTTCATTTACATGAAGGAAAACCAGCGCTTAATCGGCCAGGTACAGGATAAGGTGAAAAAACTCCTGAAGGACCGAGACCCGCGCACCGCCGCGGACGAAGGCTTCATCAAGAACAAGATCCGCGACCAGGTCGGCCAGTTCCTGTTCACCAAGACTGAACGTCGACCGATGATACTTCCAGTAGTAATCGAGGTGTAAATAATCATACATACACGACATACACTAAAAAATTTCCGCCACAACGGGAATTTTTTAAATTAAAAACGGCTGCTGGATTGCAACCGTTTACGCCTGGGGAAAAAATCCCCGGGCTCACCTGCTGTACTGCACGCCAATCTGATGGCCTTGCGGACAGATATCGTCCCCATCCGCGAACATCTGGTGGCAGACGCTGCACCTGTTCCCGCCCTCCTGGACGCAGGTAATCAGTTGCGGGGCCTGACCGGGCTTTTCCGGGCCTACAGGCTTGGATGTCGCATCCGGAATTTCTACCGGATACTCCTGGCCGACCTTGTGCATTCCGCCCGAGCAGACATCGTCGCCATCAGCAAACATATAGTTACAGATATTACACCTGTTACCGATAGCCTGGCAAACAACCATCTTAGGCATTTGACCTCCTGGAAAAAAAGTTCAGTTTTTCATTTTCAGTCCATGATAACATGCTCGTCGGCTCCTGTCAACCCGTTGACTAAATGTTTCAATCCCTATAATCTTCCATAACTGGAGCACAAATAAAAAAGGAGTGTACCTTGCCAATAATCAAGCTGACGAAAGCCGGCTTCCCGCTGATTGATTGGCGGGCTGTCACGGCGCACATCGCTGAACAATATGTCCAGGTGGAAACAGTCCTTTCCCTATTCACCAAAGATACGGCCAATGGCTGGATGGCGGAGGTTGTCCCGCCCGACGGACGACACGGATCAGCGAGGGCTATCGAGTGTACATTTTGGCTTGATCCTCGTACCCGCCGCAAGCGGCCCTCTCTCACCGACCCTGACCGGGCCGCCTACATCACCCGGCGCGAACGGAAATTCCTCGACGAATTCATGCGCACTATCACCAGCCAACCGTGGTTGAACCTGAAAACCGTCTGGATGAAAAGCGAACAGCCCGGCCTCATCGCCGTGCACTTCAAAGTGTACGACTATGAACCATTTCTCAAGGACAAAACCCCCGCCCCGACCGAATAACCCGGGGCGGTTTTTTATTTGTTATTCAATCCAATAAACAGCACTCCACGCCTATCCAAAATAAAAAACACTATTATGACGTATAATCCATAATTACCACAATGTCATTTTTACCGATGCTTACTTTTTCCGGCAATCGTAAGACAAAAACACGGCAATTTCCTTTCCGTTGTTCGCGTAATATCGGTCATTATATCCGCAAATCCTAAATTTACATTTTATATACAGCCGCAAAACAGGATTCAACGACGGCGCTTCTGCCATGACTGTCCGGACTTTGCGCCGCCTGGCCCGCCCTAATAAAAATCTTACCAAGGCTGTACCGTATCCTTTTTTCCGATGATCGGGATGTACGAATATGTCGATGATACGGGCGCTGTTATTCCAGCGTTGAAACAACAACCCGGAAAAACCGATAATATCCCTGCCCTCCAGCAGGACG
>JBAZNF010000028.1:0-12283 GCA_041649335.1 Patescibacteria group bacterium | reverse complement strand
GTACTCCTAATCTGACAGTGTCGGGAATTACCGCCACACAGACGCGCGAAAATTCGTTTTGCGTGTATGCCACTGATAATGCTAATAATACTTCCTCAAACTGCCGTGAGAAGTTATTCTATTACGCCGGAGACGCACCGTCAGCCCCCGGAGCAATTACTGTTGATCCGGTCACCAGCGAGCTGGCGCCATTGGAGGATACTAATGAGTTTTCATTTACCTGGGATTTGCCTAGTACGTGTTTGGGATCAAATGTCGGGGAGTGTGATTCGGCCGACATTAAGCGGTATTGTTACACTTTCAATGATAAACTGCCGTCCTCTGCTAATTGCGGGACAAATATCAATGGTACTGCCACCCCTTCAGCTGATGGTGGCTGGACCACGGAAACACAGACTGCACAGCGGTCATTGCTGTCATTTTCGGCAGCCAGCCAGCAGGGGCATAATACGATCCATATCGTAGCAGCTGATGCCATTAATAACATAGACTACGACAATTACACATCTGCGGATTTTTATTTCAGTTCCAATGCGCCAGGCATACCGTCGAGTGCGGCCGCCACAGACACTTCGGACCGGGCCACGCAAAAGTATTCCGTCGTGCTGACCTGGGACGAACCGGCTGATGTGGGCAGCGGAGTCGATGGGTATAAGGTCTACCGTTGCGAAGCAGACTGCGAGAATCCGTCGGCGATAGATGAACCGCCGGACAACTATACGATGATCGCGACCGTTAACACGCTCGGGTATTTGGACACTGGTTTGGATAATACCATTACCTACGGGTATTTCGTGCGTTCTGCCGGTACCGGCGGCGTGCAGTCCGGCAATTCGGCTGTCATGGACATCAAGCCGGAAGGTAAATTCAAGTTCGCTCCGCTGATGAGCGGCCAGCCGTCGGTCACTCCGTACATCCGTTCCGCGACGGTCGAGTGGCTGACCCTGGATGACCAGGACCAGTACGGCAATATCGTCGCGCATCCCGCATCCTCATCTGTCGAGTACGGTGAAACCACGGCTTACGGCAACGAGCAGCTCGGCGCGCCGGGTCTAGTCAATGAGCATGAGGTCACATTGACGAATCTCAGCCCCGATACTACGTACCATTATAAAACGAAATGGACTGACGCTGACGGCAATGCCGGTTCGTCGTCGGATTTCACGTTCATGACCAAAGGTGCGCCCTCGCCGCCGATAAACATGGCGGCGAGTCCGAGTTCAAATACCGTAAACAACTTCTCGTTTTCTTGGGCCGCACCGCAGGATGAGGGCGTGACTGTGGCCGGGTATTATTATTCCATCAACAACTTGCCGAACGTGAATAATGTCATCTATACCGAAGAAACGTCAGTCGGCCCGATTGACGCCGCCTCGCAGCAGGGGAAAAATATATTTTACGTTTTGGCGGTCGATGACGGCGGCAATTTCAACTATGATAATTACGCCGCGGCAGAGTTTACCGCCTATACGACACCACCTGGCGAGCCGCAGGCTGTTACCATTACAGATTCGTCAGACCGTGACGCAAAACGGTATTCCATCACCATTACTTGGGATCCGCCGGAAGGATACACCCTTGATGACGAAATATATTATACGATAAGCAGGCGTGAAGCGCCGTCTGGAGCCGCTGCGGCGGGAAATTTACGGGCAGTGGCCGATGACGACGCGGCGTTTGAAGAGATCGCTACGATCATATCTACCGGTTATCTGGACACCGGACTTGATAGCGCGACCGAATATTTCTATAAAATTACCGCACGCGACAAGGCTCAGGCAACTTCCGAATCGACGGACGTAGTTTCAGAGGTGCCCGAAGGCCGATTCACCCAGCCGCCGGCGATTACCGTCGCGCCGACTGTAGTGCCTGATTCTTTCTCGGCCGTGATCACCTGGGAAACGGAACGCATCGCCTCGTCATTTGTCGATTTCAACACAGTCCAAGCTGACCTGTCCGAGGAGCAGGGCACCGCTGACTTACTGGCAAAACATGAGGTAAGAGTAACCGGGCTGAAACCGGAAACGACGTATTATTACAAGGTAAAGAGCATTGATGTAGACGAGAACGTTGCGTTTTCGGACATAAGTTCCTTCACGACCCTGGAAGCGCCGCGGGTGCTGGACCTAAAAATCAGCGATATCCGGCTCTATGACCTGATCGTAAGCTGGAAAACGAATAAGGAAACGACTGCCGTCATCAATTATGGCACGACGGCTAATTATGGCCTGTCGTATACGGATACGTCAGGGTCATTCGCCCTGGTCCACACCGTCAAGCTGGAAAACCTGAAAGACAGCACCCTGTACCATATGAGGATAAGCGGTACGGACAGGAACGGGAATCCCATCAGCTCAGATGATTATACGTTTACTACGCAGACGTTCCCGACGGTTTCTGACATCAGCACCCAAAACAAGTCACAGGGCCAGACGGAAATATTCTGGAAGACCAACGTCCCAACCACCTCAGAGGTGGAATATTACGGCGATACGATCGCGCCAAAGACCCAGGGGAATACGGCTTTCGTGACGGAGCATTCCATCTTGCTGTACGGGCTGGAAGATGCGGCACAGTACAAATTCAAGGTCCGCGGGTCCGATGAATACGGGTATGAGGCCGTTTCGACTGAACAGGAGTTCACCACACTGCAGGATACGACTCCGCCTGACGTGTTTGGAGTTAATTCCGAATCAAATACCATCGGATCAGGCGATGCCTCAAAAATCCAGATCGTCATCTCGTGGAAAACCAATGAACCGACCACTTCGCAGGTAGAATTCGGCGTCGGATTGTCGAGTACGGATTTTACCGATACTACCGAAGAGAATGCCGAATTGGTGATGGAACATCTCGTCGTCGTCTCCGACCTGACGCCGGCCAAGACCTACCATTTCCGCGTAGCCTCCCGCGATAAGGCCGGCAACACCACCAAATCAAATTCGTATACCGTCCTGACGTCACGGAAACGCGAATCATTCCTCCAGCTTATCATTACCAATCTAGAGGAAACGTTCTCCTGGCTGGGTAATATCGGCACCGCGTTTGGGGGGTGATAAAAATTACAATCTGTTAATATATTAAGTAATATAAGCTTATTTTTAGTTTTGCACGCAGAATGTGAAAATGGTATAATATTTCTATAAGTTACTGGAAAATTATCTGTACAATAAGACAGATACCTAATACAGACGTTATGTCAGCTGAACAGGCAGTTGTAAAAGAAAAAACCATCGCGGAATTAGCTTCTGAGAGCGCTGAGTCCCAGGAGCGGACACAAACGCCTGATATTGAGATAACCAATGTCAGCAAGTCTTTTGAGGTCGGCAGAAGCACGATAACCGTATTGAAAAATCTCAGCTTGAAGATTTACCCAGAGGAATTCATCATTATTTTAGGGCCGTCAGGATCAGGGAAATCAACGCTATTGAACATCCTTTTGGGGTTGGAGCCGCCGACGACCGGATCTGTTGAACTGAAGGGGACGAATATCACCCATATGAAAACCGATAAAGTGGCCAAGATCAGGTATAAAGTGTACGGCATAGTATTCCAACGGGCCGATTGGGTCAGGTCGTTCAATGTCCTGGACAATGTTACGCTGCCCTTGGCCATTAATAATATCAGTAAAAAAATACGCCGCCAGAAAGCCGCTGAACGTCTTAAGCAGGTCGGCATGTATGATCATGCGCAATATGCTCCGACTGAATTATCAGGCGGACAACAACAGAAAGTTTCATTGGCCCGCGCGCTCATCAATGATCCGCCAATTGTCGTGGCGGACGAGCCGACCGGTAACCTGGACAGCGTCTCCGCCGAAAAAGTCATGAATACGTTCAAGGAACTGAATGAGGTCTTCCATAAGACGGTGATCATGGTTACCCATAACATCGATTATGTCCGGTATGCTTCCCGGACCATTTATGTTCGTGACGGCGCGATTATCGAGGGCAGCGACCAGTTTAAGAAATAATATTTCCCATGCAGTTTTCATTTGTCGTAAATTTATCGGTCTCGCACCTCAGTGGACGCAAATTGCGGAGTATCCTGACGATCGGCGGCGTATCCGTCGGCATCGCCCTCGTGGTGTTCTTGGTGTCTTTGGGTTTCGGGCTCCAGGAAATGATAAAAAGCCAGGTCACCAACGTCGAGGCGCTAACTATATTGGATGTGTCAAAAGGCGAATCCACTTTGCTGAAACTGAACCAGGATATCGTCAACCAGTTCGAGCAGATACAGGATGTGAGCAATGTCAGCCCGTCGCTTTCACTGTCCGGCCAGGTGTCGCGGGCCGAATCAATCACTGACGTGGCCATTTACGGCATTGAGCCAAAGTTTTTATCCATGGAGGGGATTAAAGTCACCACCGGCCAGGAGTTTAGCTCGGACAACGCGTCTGAGATTTTAATAACCAATACAGCATTGAACTTGATAGGCTTGGGCGATCCCAATGAGGCGGTCAATTCGGAACTGATGCTAAAATTGCTTGTCCCGGTAAAGGCGGAAGACGGGACGAATCTTGATTCGGTTTCGAAAGAAGTCCGAGTGACGGTCGTGGGCACCTTGTCGGATACGAGTGACCTGTCCATCGCTTACGTACCGATACAATTTCTGGAAACTCTCGGCTTTACGCCTGATTACAGCGCGGCAAAGGTAAAAGTATCCGATACCCAGGCGGAAAAGGATTTCAGCGTTGCCCGCGTCCAGGTGACTGACCAGTCCAAGCTGCCTGAAGTGCGCCAGCAAATCGAAGCCATGGGGTATCAGGTGGACTCAGTCGCTGATACCGTCGGGCAAATAGACAAGATTTTTTTCATATTTGAGATTATTGTCGCCAGCTTCGGGGCTATCGCCTTGTTTGTCGCGGCCATGGGTGCCCTCAACACGTTGACCGTGTCCTTATTGGAGCGGACGCGTGAGATCGGATTAATGCGTTCGCTGGGGGCGACCTCCAAGGACATTTATTTTATGTTTTTGACCGAATCGATCGTCATCGGCATGATCGGCGGATTGGTCGGCATCGGCATCGGCATCGGGGTCAGCCGGATAGTCAATATGGCACTGAATTATTTAGCCCAAAAAGCCGGCGGCGAACCGGTAGAAATTTTTTACGCCCCATTGGTATTTTTAGCGGTGGTCCAAGGCGTGGTATTCTTGGTCAGTTTGGTTACCGGCCTGTATCCGTCCCGCCGGGCCGCCAAAATCAACCCATTGGACGCGTTACGTTACGAATAAATAACCCTACATCGTATGGCCGACAACACACCCGATATATATAAGCAAAAAAAAAGGAGGGTCTTGGGCGAACTGTTCAAATCCGGTGAGATAAAAAATTCCAATTCATGGCTGTCCATCCATTCCTCCTCAAAGGAGCATTTATTGACATATGAAAGCAGAGGGCTGGTCGTGTCTATTAACGGCAGCGGGTCGTTGGCAGTGGACCACCCCCAATCGCATGAGGCCGCAGTGTTGGCGTCTGTCGTGGCCAGTCAGGGCGGGATAGTGCTGCATGGCGGACGTTCATCCGGGGTCATGCAGGCAGTGGCCCAGGCTGTCCCGAAGAAATCTATTGGCGTGATTTTCCCCGAACTGGAAAAAGACGTAGATGCTGACGTTGTCGCCGTTACGGTCAATGCCCCGCCGTCACGGGTGGAATTACTGGCTACGTGCGCACCGATTATCGTGCTGTTCCGCGGGGGATTGGGCACGCTGATGGTCCTGCTGCGGGCGATAGTCCATCTGCGCAACCGGCAATATCATCCGGAGCAGTTCCCTCAAATGGTTTTTGTGCATAATTATTGGATTGGGTTACTGACCACCATGATGAATATGGGCTGTTTGCCCCGCGAGTTTTTGGCAGAATTGGATTTTTTTGACCGGGCTGAGCAGGTCATCGGCAAGCTGCCGAAAATATAAACACTAATACAATACTCCAATGAAGAAAAAAGTTATTATTATCATCACAATCAGTGTGATAGTTATTATCGGCGGAGGGGTCGCCTTATTTTTTAAAATAAGTAATTCAATAAACGTAAATTCCCCCACACCGGATACTACGAATGCTGTATCGACGAATGTTAATACAGCAGAAAATGCGAATGCCGACACCAATCAGCCGTCAATTGGGAATATCGTGTCCACGTCGGATACGACCATGACCGGTACGGTGTTCGTCAAGGGGTACGGGACCCCCAGCGAATCATACGGCATCCTCAGCACTGACAACTATGAAGTAGGTCTGGAGAAATATGATTCCATGAAGGAGCAGTTTCGGGCGTATATTGGCGATAAAGTCACTGTTACGTTCAGCGAGATTTGCCGAAGCACCAGTTCAGAGTGCTGCCGGACAGTTTTCTATTATTGTGGTACAGTGAAGACGTGGGAGCCGCTTGATACAAACCCGTAATATAAATGCCATTTATGGAAAACATGAAAAAGCTTCTTATTGCCGAGGATGAGGCGTCGATCCGGCAGGCCCTCCTGGACTCGTTTAAGGGCGTAGACAGGCTGACTATCCATGTGGCGCATAACGGTCAGGAAGCTCTGGATTTGGCCAGACAGGAACACCCTGATCTTATTTTGTTGGATGTCATCATGCCGAAAATGCACGGTATCGATATGCTGGACGCCGTCCAGTCAGAACCATGGGGCCAGTCGATTCCCGTCATACTCCTGACGAATTACGCCGATGACCCGAAAGTCGTCAAAGCAGTGGCGGCCGGGAAGTGCGAGCTGATGAAGAAATTTGACGTGCGGCTTCAGGATATCGTCGCCAAGGTAAAAACCAAATTGGCTCTGTAATACCATCATGGTCACTTCTATAGCACAACCGCAGGAAAAAACCGAACCGATAACACCCCGGCAATTTATCGGCGAGGCGGCGCATAAGATTAAGGGGCCGCTGACGACTATCCAATTATATACCGAAGCGCTATCGACCGGCACGGTCGGCGCACTGACTCCTGAACAGAAGGACTACGTGAATGAAATCCATAATGCCAGTACCCGGCTGATTGCCACACTCAAGGAACTTGAGGCCAATACCCATTTATCGTAAGCATATGAGTATGCAAAAAATACGGACCGTACTGATCGTTGAGGATGAATTGTCATTACGCAGAATTCTTAAGAATGAGCTGGAGAAGCAGGGGATAGCCGTCATCGAGGCGGAAAACGGCATCGCCGCCTTGCCGATCGCCCTTCAGGAACATCCCGACCTTATATTACTGGACGTCATCATGCCGAAGATGCACGGTATAGAGTTTTTAGATAAAGTGAAAAATGACGAGTGGGGGAAAACGGTGCCAGTCGTGGTGTTGACGAATTTTGCCGAAGATCCCAAAGTCGTAGAAGCCGTCCGGGAAGGCCGATGTGAGGTTCTGAGCAAATCTGACGTCAAGTTGAGCCAGATAATCGAACTGGTAAAATTGAAAGTTGGAGAGTAAATTTATACGCGTGAGGGCGAGGTCCCATAGTTTGCCCGGAATAGTCCCCGCTTTTTTTGCAGTGAAAAATGCAGATTATTACGTTATAATTGAGGCAATTTTAAAAAATCTGCAACTACACTTCAACCCGGAAAAAGTGGTGTGGGATTGATTTTTTGTTGAAAATATGCTATGATAATAGTATTAAAAATAATATAAATATTAATTCATATTATGATACTACGATCAGCCGATCAGGTAGAAATGACCGGAAAACGCGTCATTCTTCGGGTGGCCCTAGATGTCCATTATCATGAGGAGCAGGGTCAGCACGTCGTGGATGACGATTCCAGGCTGAAAGCGGTTATCCCAAGCATAAAATTTTTCCAATCAAAAGGAGCAAAAATTATCCTGATGTCGTGGTTGCAGCGTCCGGGCGGAAAAGTCGTACCGGAGATGAGTCTGGAACCAGTGAGCCACCGTTTGGCCGAATTGCTGGGCCAGCCGGTTTTTTTTCTGGAAGACTGCATCGGCGAATTGGTCCGGAAGCAGATCGACGGCGCTCCGGCCGGGTCCGTCATGTTGCTCGAGAACGTCCGCTTCCATCCCGGAGAGGCCGGCGAAAGCGGAGTGGATATGGCTTATGCAGAAGCGCTGGCCGGCAACGGCGATATTTTCATTAATGACGCCTTTGCCCAGGCGCACCGGGACGTAGCTTCAATAACCGGCATACCGCGTTTTATACCTTCATACGCCGGACCATTACTGACCAAGGAAGTTGAGGCGCTTAGTTCCATTTCTGAGAATCCGCCGCGGCCGCTGGTGGCGATTATCGGCGGGGCCAAGATTTCGACAAAACTGAATTTAATAACCACCCTGCTGAAGAAAGTGGATTATTTATTATTAGGCGGCGCCCTAGCCAACACCATATTAAAGGCTCAGGGCGTCCAGGTCGGTAAGTCATTGATTGAGGAGAAGATGATGCAGGCCGCCAAATCGCTGGCCCTGACTGACACGCGGTTGAAAATACCCGTAGATGTCGTGACTTCGCATGAGATCAAGGATAATGCGCCAATTGAAAAAAAGGCAGTGGGCAGTGTTGGTGTCGATCAGATAATCCTGGATATCGGCCCGGACACCGTAGAATTGTACAAAATGATCATCAAGCAGGCAAAAACGTTAGTTTGGAACGGACCGATGGGATATTTTGAAATAGAACAGTTTGCCACCGGCACCTATGACATCGCCAAAAGTATCGCCGCCCAAAAGGGATTGCACAGCATAGTCGGAGGCGGCGAGACGGTGGAAGCGATACAGTCCTGCGGTTTGGCCGATAAGTTTTCCTTCGTTTCCACGGGCGGAGGCGCCATGCTGGAATTCCTGGAAAAAGGGACGCTGGCCGGGCTGGAACCGTTAATCGAAAAATAATTATGTCCGTAAAGATCAGATCTGTAGTGGCCAGGGAAATACTCGCCTCTGACGGCAGTCCGACCGTTGAATGTCGGGCCACGCTTGATAATGGCATTATCGGAACCGCTTCCGTCCCGTACGGGGTTTCAGCCGGAGCGCATGAGGCCTGCATGTTATTGGACGGCAATAGGAACAGGTACAATGGGAAGGGGATGCAGAAAGCGTGCGCAAATGTAAATTCGCAGATCGCCAAAAAGCTCGCTGGCCAGCCGGTAGAAAATTTTTCAAAAATTGACCAGCTGATGATAACATTGGACGGTACGCCGAATAAAAAACGTTTGGGCGGCAACGCCATATTGTCCGTTTCCTTGGCCGTGGCCAGAGCGGCTGCCGCCAGCAAAAAATTGCCGTTATATACTTGGATTCGAAAAACATTCGGTTTGAAATACCCGTCCTGGTCGCTGCCCAAGCCCATGATGGTCGTCATTGAGGGCGGCAAGCATGCCGATGACTCGACGGATATGCAGGAGTTTCTGTTTTCCGTCCACGGCGCTCCGTCAATTGCGGAAGCGGTGCGTTGGGGTGAGGAATCGTACCAATCGTTAAAGCGCGTGCTGAAAACCCAAGGTTTAAACACAAATGTCGGGAATGAAGGGGCGTACGCGCCGTCAGGATTATCCAGTAATGAGTCGCCGCTGGCCCTGATGGTGGAAGCGATAACCAAAGCCGGATTCCGTCCGGGGAGGGATATCAGCATTTCCCTGGATCCGGCAGCATCAGAATTCTATGACAAGCACAGTCATACCTACATACTCAAGCGTGAGGGTAAGGGCCTGACGTCAGCCCAAATGGTCGGCTTGTACCAGGAATGGATCAGGAAATATCCCATCCTCACCCTGGAGGACGGACTGGCTGAAGATGACTGGGATGGCTGGGCGCATTTGTATAAGGCGATCGGCGGGTCTGTCCGGGTTATTGGGGATGATCTGACGGTGACGAATGTCCTGAGGGTTAAAAAAGCCATTCAGAAAAAAGCCATAAATGCCGTATTGATAAAATTGAACCAGATCGGGACGCTATCTGAAACGATAGACACAGTCCGGCTCGGGCAGCAGCATGGTTTCTGGCAGGTAGTCTCGCACCGCGGTGGCGGAGAAACCAATGACCCGTTTCTGGTTGATGTTGCCGTTGCCGTTAATGCTGAATACATCAAGGTTGGCCCGGCCCGCGGTGAACGGGTGGCAAAGTACAACCGGCTGATGGCTATTGAGCAGGAATTATCTGCCCGTCCACATGCGTAAAACGACTACTACCCATCGACCCCCGTTAATATTGGTAATTTTGGACGGTTGGGGCGTAAGTAAAATAAAAATCGGCAATGCGATCGCTTTGGCCAAGACACCGCATTTGGACGCCATTTTACGCCGGTATCCCCATTCTACTTTAGGCGCCTCCGGACGGGACGCCGGTTTGCCGCCGCACCAGGACGGCAATTCTGAAGCCGGGCATATGAATATCGGCGCTGGCAGAATAGTCGAGCAGGATTCGGTCATCATTTCTAAGAGTATAAATGACGGATCCTTTTTCAGGAATCCGGCATTCTTGTCTGCCATCCAACATGTCCAGCGCCATCATTCCAAACTACACATCATGGGGTTATTAACCGAAGAACAGTCGGCACATGCGGACCCTGACCATTTGCTGGCACTCGTGACCTTATGTAAACTGCACCATATTTCACCTTTATATTTGCATTTATTTACCGACGGGCGCGATTCATTTCAGTATTTAGCTCCGCAATTATTGACCAGGGTTGAGAAATCACTTCAAAACGGCGAAAAAATTGCCACAATCGCCGGACGGTTCTACGCCATGGACCGTATCCATAAATGGGAACGGACTAAATTGGTGTATGATGCCCTGGTACTGGGAACCGGACATGAGACCCATACTGCTCAGGAGGCGATTTTACAGGCGTATAACCGACACGAAAATGACGAGTATATCAAACCAACGGTTATTAACCCGCCGGGCGGGTCAGGCCGGATAGACAGTAATGATGCGATAATATTTTTTAACCTCCGATCAGACCGCGTCAGGCAGTTGACCAAAGCTTTCGTCCAGCCGTTATTTGAAGGTTTCAAAAGAGAAAAAGTCTTATCTAATATCTGTTTTGTGACACTGACCGATTTTGGGCCGGACTTGCCCTCTGTCCTGTCCGCCTTCCCGTCACGCATGGTCATCGATACACTGCCATTTGCTCTCAAAGGACTGCGCCAGATGTATGTGGCAGAAACGGAAAAATACGCCCATGTGACCTATTTTTTCAACGGCGGGTATGCCCAGCCGGTTGCCGGAGAAGACCGGATTATTATCAAGTCACCCCAAGTCCATACCTATAATGAAGCGCCGGCTATGAGTTCCGGTAAAATCACAAGCATTGTGCTAAATGCCTTGCAGAAAAAAACCCATGATTTTATTGTCATGAATTTCGCTAACCCCGACATGGTCGGTCACACCGGTGATTTGGCCGCGTGCATAAAGGCCGTCGAGTCTGTTGATGTCTGCCTGGGCAAACTATTAAAGAAGGTCCTGAAAATGGACGCAACAATGATAATTACCGCTGATCATGGTAATATTGAAGAGGTGAAGGAGGTATCGTCAGGGCAAATCAATACTTCCCATTCCGGCTATCCTGTCCCGTTTATTGTCATTAACAAGAAAATACCAAGATCAATGAAGGTGTTCAAAGGTGTGCTAGCAGACATTGCACCGACTATTCTTTCCATTATGGGCATTCCAAAACCTCATATCATGGGCAATAAAATATTATGCAAGTTCCACATAAACCAACTATCCTCATCATCCTAGACGGATGGGGGATTGCCCCGCCATCACCCAGCAATCCGATTACCATCGCCAAAACCCCAAATTTTGACTGGTTAATTAGTACCTTTCCTACGCTCAGCCTGCAGGCTTCTGGTGAAGCGGTCGGATTGCCCTGGGGGGAGATGGGGAATTCCGAAGTCGGCCATTTAAACCTCGGTGCGGGCAAAATTGTCTATCAGGATCTGCCCAGGATTTCGCGGGCCATTACGGAGGGATTTTTTTTCAAAAATGAAGCTTTCGTCCGCGCGGCCGACCACGTAAAAAAGAACAAGTCCGCGCTCCATCTCATGGGTCTCGCCAGTTCAGGGGGGGTTCACAGCTCGATTGATCATCTGGAGGCATTAATTGAGTTTGCCAAACAGCAGGATGTACCTGAATTGTACTTGCATTTATTTTTGGATGGGCGGGATGCGCCGCGGGACAGCGGCATGGGGTTTGTCCAGCGGATCCAGAAAAAGCTGGATGAGCTGAAGTTCGGGAAAATCGCTTCGATTGCCGGCCGTTATTACGCCATGGACCGTGATAACCGCTGGGACCGCGAAGAGAAGGCTTACCACGCC
>JBAZNF010000027.1:0-13658 GCA_041649335.1 Patescibacteria group bacterium | reverse complement strand
GTCTGCGGAACCCACTTTTTCCCTGGTCGGTCAGGCAATACGCGAGGAAATCGTCCGGCATAACGGCCGTGACTATACGGCGATGGAAACCGCCCAGGCGTATGCCCTGGATCGACTTATTTTATATAGACGGCTGATCATCCCAGCTTTACTAGCGGGGAAGTTCGTATTTCAGGAGCGGGGGTTCAGCACGTCCATCTGTTACCAGCCCATTCAGAATGATCCGCTGAGCGTCCGCCGGATACTGCAGCTGGCCGGCAACCGCCTGGCCAGGCAGTACCGCCCGGACCTGCTGGTCATCGTGACCGTCGATCCGCGCCTGGCCATGGACCGGCTGATGAAGCGGTACGAAAAAAAAGACGCGGCGATTTTTGAAAAATTGCGTTTTTTACGGCGAGCGCAGGCACGGTTCCGGGCGCCCTGGTTCAAAAAAATATTCACCCGGGCCGGCAGCCGTGTCGAATATATCGATACTGATGTCCCGCAATCAGAAAGCGAAAAACAGGTAATTAATATTTGGGAACATTTTTTTTAACCGGCCTCATACGGTTTTTGATGTCAGTGAAACAATCATTAGATAAAAAATATCATATTGTTATATACAGTTCCTTTCACCGTCAACACCGCATACTCCCGATCCTCACACGATCTTTGGGACCGTGCGGAATTTCTCCCCTCACCTCCTAACAAAAGGAATACCCATGTATTACTGGATGGCCAAGATCGGCATTCTGGTAGCCATCGTATTGATGGACCATCCATGGGGCGGCGAATTCTAGTGTTTTGCCGCTGAAACAGGTTGTCTGGTCTAGTTGACGCTGGCCAGTATATACCACCCCTGGCTGCTTGACAGTCAGGGGATTTTTTATTCTTGTCTACAGTCCGGCTTGACAGGTATACTGATAGTACTAGGATTAAGTGATAGAAAAAAACAGGGTTCTTTTAGCCAAAATTGAGAAAGGCTCGTTTTTTACCTGTCCGCAATACAGTTATTTGACAATTGAATTATATATATACTGAAAATTGTTGACATTGTTGATACATCAAGGAGGTATCATGAAACGTGTAATGCTGCTCTGTATGGCGTTTATTTCGGCCGTACTGTTCACGTACTCTTCGGTGAGTGCGCAGCAGGACATTGATGATGGTCCCGAGGATAATTATCGGGAAGTCCTGCCGCCGCCGGATCTCCGAAATTGGACGCCTCAGGACGGGCAGTTCCAACTCTACGTCAATTTTGACGGTGCGGCTGGAGACAAAACGCCTAGGATCGACATTCTGAGCGACAAAGGCGAATCCTGCCTATTCTGGATGGAGAAGCTGGGCGATACGCTGTATGTTTTCATCCTGCCGCCACAACACGCGCTGAACGACTCGATGAGCGTCCGGAATGCGGTTGATGGCCTGGATGAAGAATTCCCATTCGTCGTCTGGGCCGGCACTAAGCGGGCCAGTTATTGGTTTTCGTACGACAGCAGCCAGGTGGTGCTTGACACGCTCAAGGCAGCTTCGTTCATAACGATCACGGCCTTGCGGGAACTGCCGGCTGATATTCTGACTCTCCAACTGGAGGGGAAGAACAAGAACGCAAAAATCATCAGGACGCTGGTGAAAGAGCTGGGTAACCAGGCGAAACTCGTCCAACTGGATGAGGGATTTTACCGGAATTATTGGTTCAGGGTGCATAAGACCGTCGTCCAGAATTGGAAGACGAACGAGACGAAGACCGGCACGTTGCTGGCATTCGAATGTGCCCCTGGATCTAGGGATTCCGTGGCGCAGATTCTGGAAAAGTACAGGAGCACCTATGTTGCAACTAACTGAACTCACAGACGGAGAACGGCGTTTGATCCTGCGAGGGCGAAAAAGATGGTACCGATGGCTGCGCCGGGGCTGGCATACGTTGTCAGTACTCCTCGTCAGCCTGGCCGTCTTGATGCCGGCGATTGTCTGGGTCCAGATAAACAAAAAGCTGGATTACCAGAATAGCGTTGAAGCTATCCAGGCGGTCGCGCGCACCGGCAATCAGCCGACATTCTTCATCCCGGCAAACCGGTATGCCCAGAGTTTCACGGCCATTTCGACCGAAGAAGCGCGTTTAGCTGCTGATTATGTCGACATTTTTATGAGTAAAAGCGATTCGCTTGGACTCACGGCTGATAAGCGACTCGGTATGCGTCTTGAGGTTACCGTCGTGCCGTGCGGGCTGTTCGGTCAGAGGCATTCGGCCGGCCAACTGAAGCTGTATTCATCCTATTGCGGGTGTGATACGGATTCATTGACTGACGAGACGGTACTGCAAATTGATTCATCTGGAACCAAAGCCAATGTTATTTCCTCACGAACGGTAACATTGGTGAGTATACAACCCTAACCGCCCTACATCTGGCATGAGGAGGTGATGTGAAAGATGAAGAAGAAAATCCTTCTTGCTGTGGGCATGGCAGTCCCCATAGCAGCCACCGCGGCTAATGCTATGTCAGGCGCATGCGAAGCTCTGGGATCGTCTGTGACCGGAACGTTCTCGCAGGCGTGGAACTATCTGGCATGCGTGGCCGGCAGTCTTTCGATAGCGTGGGATCTGTTCTACCAGTACTGGTAGGCACAGCGCAGGAGGTCACCCCGTCATTTGGCGGGGTGACCGAAAAAAAGCGAGCTCTGATTGTTTTCAGGAGGTGTTCACATGCAATGTGACATTAACCGGCACCGGATGAAAGCAGACTACCAGAAGAACATGTTTTATGCCCAACTGGCAGTTATTTGTCTGTTTGCCGTACCGATCGGGCTATGGGCAATTTTCAGCTCAGAGCCAACGCAGACTCTCCGCGTGCGTATCCACAATGTGCATGCGGATGCGGATGCGATGACGCCTCCCGGGACAAAGCCCACGAAGCGCAACATCGGCGGAGCGCCTGACAATTCAGCGGCGTTCCACGGACAATTCGGGATTAAAGTAAAGATTATCCCGGACAATCCGATTCCGGAGTTTGTTTCGAAGCCGACGCCCGACGTACATACGCAGGAAGAGCTCGCCACCGTCATTGATTCCGACATTTCCGTTTCGGATCTGACAGAAGGTGAGTCTGGGCCGTATGTACCAGGAGATGCGGAATACGCGTTTGATTTGCCCCCAGAAACGACGGTTGTTGAACCGGAGGTTGTGCCGTGCAGCGTACTAGTGGCCGTGAAGCCCGAGTACCCGTATGTCGCCCGGTCTGCAGGCAAGGAAGGCGTAGCGGGCATTATCGTCTGTATCGATGAAGCCGGCAAGGTAACGCTTTTCCCGGATGACGTCATTGCACAATTTCGGGAAAAAAACATACCGGTCGAGAAGATGTCCGTCAAAGTTGACGGGAAAAAACGCCCGTTCAATTATGTCGTGACGCTGGAGCAGCCTTCCGGGTATTTCTTCGCGAAAAAGATAGCGGAGGTACTTCCCAAATGGGTATTTGCCCCGTCTCGGGTCGACGGACAGCCAGTAAAATCGCTCATTCCGATCGGAAACGCATTTTGTCTGACAGATGATTGTCATTATGAGTATGAAGTGCTTCGCAACTACAAACAGTATACGAAGTAGCCATTTCATCATGACGTGCTGACGGGTCCCGGCCAAGCCATGGCGGGACCTTTTTTAATTGTCTATTTATTGATACAATAAGAGTATGAAGAATAAATACGAACCGGTCATCGGACTGGAAATACATGTACAATTGAAGACCAAGAGCAAGATGTTTTGCCGTTGCGACAATGCCGGCGAAAACCAGCCGCCGAACACGACCATCTGCCCGATCTGCACCGGACATCCTGGCGTATTGCCGTCAGCAAACGGCCAGGCCATTGAGTGGGCCGTAGCAGCCGCCATGGCCTTGGGATGTGAAATCAATACCCAGTCACATTTTGACCGAAAAAGCTATTTTTATCCTGACTTGCCGAAAGGCTACCAGATATCCCAGTATACCGCGCCGTTTGGGCATGACGGGCACCTGGTTTTTTATACGGGCACAGGCAGGCGCCGGGTAAGGATCGAGCGCGTGCACCTGGAGGAGGATACCGGGAAATTACTTCATGAGGCGGACAAGAGTGCCAGCTATGTCGACTATAACCGGGCCGGAACGCCGCTGATGGAAGTCGTAACCCGGCCGGACCTGACATCGCCAGCGGAAGCCAAGGCGTTTTTGCAGGAACTGCGCCTGATCATGCGGTATTTGCGGATTTCCGATGCCGATATGGAAAAGGGGCATTTACGGTGTGATGCCAACATTTCACTGCGGCCAAACCCCGAATATTTCCAGGCTCAGGCCGGACATACCGCCGGTATCGGTCTGGACCCCAACAAATTGTATCCCAAGACGGAAGTCAAGAATTTAAACTCATTTAAAGCTGTAGAACGTGCGTTGGCCTACGAGATCAAGCGGCAGACGAAATTATGGGATGAGGGGAAAGCACCGAAAAGACAGTCCACCCACGGCTGGGATGACAAGAAAGGCGTGACGGTCCTCCAGCGGGTAAAGGAAGAACAGCACGACTACCGGTATTTCCCGGAGCCGGACTTGCCGCCGGTTAGTCTTTCTGCAGAATTGATCAAACAGGCGACCCTGAAAAAAGTTGAACTGCCGTCAGATAAGCGGGAGCGGTTTGTCAGCCAGTGGGGATTATCCGCGTATGACGCGTCCATTTTGGTTTCCGATAAGTCATTGGCAGATTATTTCGAAGCGGTCATAGCCGAACTGAGCAGCTGGATCCTGTCGCTCGGGACGGAAGAGGGGACAGAGGAGGAAATCTGGGAACGGCACAAGGTGAAACTAGTCAAGCTGACGGCCAATTGGGTCATCAGCCGTCTGATGCAGCTGGTGAATGATACCGGCACGGGATTTGACCAATTAAAGATTACGGCCGAACATTTTGCGGAACTGATGACGTTGATGTTCCAGCGCCGGCTGAACAACCAGACTGCGGCGGTTGTTCTGAAAAAAATGTTCGCTACCGGCGATGACCCGTCTGACATCATGGAAACGGAAAACCTCGGTGCTGCCGAAGATGACGGATCCGTGGAAAAAATCATCGAGTCGGTACTGGCGCAGAATCCCGACATCGTCGGGCAGTATAAATCCGGTAAGACGGCCGTGCTGCAGTTTCTTATCGGCCTGGTCATGAAAGAGACGAAAGGCAGGGCTGACGCGAAAAAAACCAAGGAAATATTATTATTAAAATTACATTAATATGACGGAACAAGAATTGCCGACCCCTGAAGAGGTACGCAAGGAATTAGCCGAACACCTGACAGAAGAGGAAAGTAAGGATCCGGATTTTTGGAAAAAGCATGATGCACGTGTAGAAAAAGAACGACAGGCCAACGAGAATCCTCAGCAATAACCGTATTCTTGATTGATTATCGGCAAACTCAAGCCTGTCAGGCCCAGGTTCAGTAGACATTGGGGCCAAGGTACTCTATTGTTAAAAAATAGTCAATTGGAAAATAGGTCATTTGAACGCTACTTCACTACAGTTTGCGTGCAATACCAAACCACTGTTATACCAAGGAGGCACTCGTGATCAGACCCTATGACGCAACCGGTAATGATCCAGAAAGCGCCAGGACGGTGTTCTGTACTCATCCGGACTGTCAGTGTGACGTAACCGTGAATTCCCGCGGCCACAAGAGCTGCGGCCACGGTAAAGCGTCAGCGACACATCCGGACCATGAGCCGGTCGGGCTTGAAGAGCGGGAATAATATCGTCTCCGGCGGATCAGTCCATGGCGCCACGCCAGAGTGGCGCCAATTTTATTGTGGATAACTTTTCATTATTTACATATTTACCCGTAAAAATGCATAGTTTGACAGGTTGTACGAATAGGAGTATCTTCACTAGCAGAATATGAAAAGCCGAACTCGCCAATTCAGGGAATGCAGCAGGCTTGAGCGGAAACGCCCGGGAGATCCCGGGATTTTTTTTATCCATCTGCCGTTCGGCTGTCCGCCGCCGGTCCAGGACCCTGAGCATCACGTCGTTTCCACCGCCCCGTTCAATTGAACGGGGTATTTTTTTATACCAACAGAGACCCTTGAAAACTACAAACACTTGGAGGAAGACATGGTTACCTTGGGACGCATGACGTTAGCCAACCCGATCGTGGCCGCATCTGGAGCGCTGGGATTTGGGCGGGGATATTGGTGGGATCGTCCGCTGATCTATGCCGGAATTATCGAGCCGGATAGCGTCGGCGCTGTCATCACGAAAACCCTGACCAGTATGCGGCGGGTGGGCAACTGGAAAGGCTGGAACCCCTGGCAGGTATTGTGGCCGCTACGTGGCGGGTGGGTCAACGCATTCGGCCTCACTAACGGCGGTTTAGACTGGTTTATCATGAACGAGTATGCGCAGACTCACCACGATAACCTAATCGTTTCTATCACCGACCCGGATCCGGCAAACATCATTAGTATGGTCAGGCGCCTTGATCGCCTGGACATCCTGGCGATCGAGATTAACCTGTCCTGCCCGAATACGCCCGAGTGGGTATGCTTGCAGTGCGAAGCCAACATTACGCGCGAGCTGTTCTCTCGAGCCCGGCAGGAGACCCGCCATCCTTTAATCGCCAAGATCGGGTATTTGCCGGCCACACAGCGGGAACGAATCGCCGAGGCGCTGGATACCGCTGACGCAGTGGACATGATCAATACCATTCCGTATGGCAACCGGTTTCCCGGAAAAATGTCGCCATTGAAAAAGGGTGGCGGCGTCTCGGGACCCCTGGTGCGTCAGCATGCACTGGAGCAGGTCGGCTGGTTCGCCCGGAATACGCATCTGCCGATTATCGGCGGCGGGGGAGTGTGTTCGGCGGATGACGCGCAGAACTTCATTAATGCCGGCGCGTCCGCGGTGTCAGTTGGTTCGGCGCATATTATGCGGCCGTGGGTCAGTACGCACCTTGCTACGCATTATACCTGGGCGCATTAGCTCCCAGGTATACATTATTAACGGATTAATCAATTAACCATATTTCATTATGGAATTTTACTCGCCGAATTTGAAAACAATTTCGTTTGCCGACCTGATGATACAGGCCGGGGAAAAACATTTGAGGCAACGAGGCTTCAAACGCGTGACGGTTCCGCGTATCGTCCCGGCTAGCGGAGCCTGTGAAAATATCGACACCCTGTTCGAGATCAATGTTGATGGTAATGAGCGCTGGTTCAGCATGGATACGGACAATGGTCCGCAGCACAAGAAAGCCTATTTCGCCCAGACGGGGCAGTTATACCTTGAGTCACTCCTGGGGCAGGGCGGTTTGCCGAAATTGTATTGCGTCGGGCCGTCAGCCCGGGCGGAAAGTGCGGTAGATACGCGCCATCTGACGGAATTCGAGATGGTGGAGATCGAGTTCCACGGGACTTTTGATGAGTTGCTGGCTGAGATAGAGGGGTACATGAACGCGCTGGTCGGGGCGGTCCGCACGGTACAGCCTTCCGAACGGACCGCATACGGCTTACCGGAGGATTTGGCGCATCTTGAAAAGCATCCGCAGGTATTCCCTAAGCTGTTGTACCGCGAAGCTATCGATGAGCTCGGATTGACGTGGGGCGATGACATTTCCTCTGCCGGAGAGCGCGAGCTGATAAAAAACCACGGTAACGGTCCGATTTTCATCACCCGGTACCCGAACCCGGAGTCCGAACGGATGAAAAAAATCCTGGAGAAGGATCCGGATGACAAAGCGATCAAGTTTTTCAACATGCTGCCCGACCCGAATGACCCTGAACACGTCCTCAGCGCGGACTGTATCGTGCCCTACGGCGGGGAGTGCGTCGGCTCGGCAGCCCGGGTCTGGCGGTACGAAGAGTTTCGTGACCGGCTGTTCAACTCCCTGATGTTCAAGCGGCTGAAAGAGAAAGACGGCCAGGCGGAACTCGGATTCGCTTGGTACATGCATATGCTAAAAACATACCCCTCGGTCCCGCACGCCGGTTGCGGATTCGGGATGTCGCGGATATTCCAGTACCTCCTGGCAGAAACTGACATTACTAAAGTAGTGACCTTCCCGTCCAACCGCGCCCGTTTATATTAAAAAACAGGATTCCGGTCGGAATCCTGTCGTTACTTGCGCGCAGTGCTGGTATGAGCAAATGTCTGGACTGCCAGCCATAGTACACCGAGAAGGAGGCACCATACGAGTGATGCAATTGGGGAGAGTATCCACCAGCAAATCAGATATATGGCGCCGTGAACGAAATTATGATGACGTTCAGCCAGCAGTTCAGAGCAGGCCTTGATCGGTACCGTCATGATCCGGATTTCCCCGCGGTGTTCCTGTGTCAGGGCATTGAAATACACGAACAAACACCAGACGACGATTGGCACGATCCACAACCTTTGGTTAAGGGTGGGGATACCGGTCAGGAAAGCGACCATCCACAGGCACCAGGCGTACGGGGAAAATCGGTTGAACAGCGCGGCGGTCCGTCCGTGTTTCAGCAGCGCCCAGACCGCCCAGACCGCGTGGAGCGCCATGATGCACAGGGCCAGGTTGCCGCAGATTCCGTGCAAGCTAACGCCGGATGCGTATTGGCTGGCCCGGGCGAACATTGCTGAGGTGCCGAGGATGTCAGCCAGGAATCCGAGTCCGAACAGAAAAATATGCCGGGTTTTTAAGCTGCCTTGGGCTTGTTCGGTCCAAATCGCGATTGTGTAGAGAAGGCAGGCCGAGAGTATCAGGAGTATGGGAATGAGCATGTGATCCCTCCAACAGTTTGCAGAATGTAATTGGTTAATAGTAGGTAATAATCAAATGATTGTCAAACGGTTGTACGCTGTTGTCAAATGTACATATCTATGATAAAAAAAAGTAATTGATCTTTGATAACCGTTTCAAAAAAGAGGTGCCATGATGAACAATGAACTGTTGATCGGACGGCCCAGTGATATGCATGTCCATTTCCGTACCGGAGACGTACTCCAGGATGTCGTACGGCATACCGCTCTGCATTTTGCCCGAGCTTTGGTCATGCCCAATCTGCCTACGCCGGTCGTTACCGCAGCCCAAGCCCGTATTTATCGGGAACAGATCCTCGCCGTATTGCCGGAAAATTCCAGGTTTATACCGTACATGACGGTGTACCTGACGCAGGCAACGACGCGGCGCGTCATATTTGACGCAGCCCAGACTGATTTTGTCATTGCGGCGAAATTGTATCCGCAGAACGCCACAACGGGTTCGGCCGGCGGTGTCAGCGACATTTCCCGCCTGTACGCGGTTTTCGAGGAAATGCAGCGGCAGAAACTGGCATTGTCCGTCCACGGCGAAGTGACGGGAGCGACCCATCCGGGAGTGGACATTTTTGACGCCGAACGGGTGTTTATCGACACCGTACTGGCGCCGATCGTGGAGAAATTTCCGGATCTGAAGGTCGTAGTCGAACATGTCACGACCAAAGAAGCTGTAGACTTCGTGTTATCGTCACCGGAGACGGTGGCCGCGACTATTACGCCGCAGCACCTGCTGTACAGCCGGAATGACCTGTTTATCGGGGGGATCAGGCCGCATCTGTTTTGCCGGCCGGTACTCAAACGGGCCGTACCGCACCAGCAGGCGTTGGTGTCAGCTGCCACCAGCGGCAGTCCCAAGTTTTTCCTTGGGACGGACAGTGCGCCGCACGCCAGGTTCGCCAAAGAGACGGCTTGCGGATGTGCCGGATGTTTTTCTGCGCCGTGCGCGTTGTCACTGTACGCGCAAGCCTTCGAGGCGGCTGGGGCGCTTGAGAAGTTGGATAGATTTTCCAGCCTGTACGGCGGAGACTTTTATGGGCTGCCACGCCTGACGGAAATGATTACGCTGGTCCGTGAACCGTGGGAGGTACCGGCCGAGGTACCGTTCGGTACGGATACGGTCATCCCGCTCTGCGCCGGAGAGACGCTAAACTGGCGCGTTATTCATTAAACGACAGAAGTTCGTTTAGTAAGGCTCGCTTGGGATCAGGCGGGCTTTTTTATTTTCCGCGCCTCTGCAAAGTCTGCCGTTTGTCCTTGAATTTTTTCACCTGGGCCACAAGTTTCGGCACGGTCAAGTCGATGGCCGCCTCCATAGTGATCCCTTTTTCGCCGGCTTTGATGGTCTTGCCCCCTAAGGTGACGGACGCCTCCGCACGGTAGACCAGGCCGGTATGCTGGTTATGGTCATGGTCGAGCTCTACTTTGGCATCAACAGTTTCAGGAAGGAGTTTCTCCAGTTTTTCCATTTTCTTGGTTACGTAATCCTTTAACCATTGATTGACCCTGAAATCCTTGGCACTGATGATGAGTTTCATGTTCGTAAATGATTGTTGATTAATTTTTCGGCTTGTTTTTGCGTTGTTATCCAATGGATCCGGCTGTCAGGCCTGAACCAGGTTATTTGGCGTTTGGCGTAATGGTGAATGGCGTTTTTCAATTGCGCGACCATGTCCGGTTTATTCATTTTACCACGAAGGTAGAGGCTGACATAGCGGTATTCCAGGCCGATGTCGTGCATCCTTCGCCAACTGACGCCTTGCCGGTGCAATCGTGAGACTTCCTTGACCAAGCCCTGCTTCAGCCGTTGGCTAAGGCGCCTGTCGATGCGCGCGTACAGGTTGGGCAGGGAATGGGTGACGCCCAACAGTACTACGCGGTAGGGGGAGGATTTTTTCAGGGCGGGTACCTTTTTGCCCGTGGTTTTTATGATCTCAATGGCCCGGATGAGCCGGTACGGGTTATGACGGTCAATCGTGCGGGCCCGTACCGGGTCAAGTTTTTTTAACATCAAAAAAAGCTCGGAGGCTGTTTTTTGCCCCAGCCGGCGCCGGAGCGTTACATTTGGTTTGACTGCCGGCAAATCCAGGTTGTCAATAATGGACCGGATCCAAAAGCCCGTCCCGCCCACGAGAAAGGGGAGTTTGCCTTTGGCCAGGATTTGTTCAATAGCCCGAGTAGCTTTTTTTTTGAAATGGGCCACGTTGAAATCGCGATTCGGGTCGGCCACATCGAGGAGGTAGTGTTTGATAATGCGCTGTTCGCGGCGAGTGGCCTTGCCGGTGCCGATGTCCATGCCCCGGTAGACCTGTCGCGAATCTGCGGAAATGACCTCGCCGTTGAATTTTTTCGCCAGGCTGATGGACAGGGACGTTTTCCCTGACGCGTTCGGGCCGACAATGGTGATGAGTGGTGGTTTGGTCATTGACAAGAGGTGTTAAATCGGAGTAGTGTATATACAGACATTGTACATCAAAAACCAAATCGGAGGGAGATACGCATGTCCCAACTTTTTTTGTATGAGCAAACCGGCGCGCACCACCTGGCCGGGATGCTTGAGGGCATGCCGGTGATGGCCATCGCCGACCCGTCAGTCGCCCTCTCGTACTGTTATTCGCCGAGGCAGTTCAGCCTCATTATCCTGGAGCTGGAACGGCTGCACTTGGCTGACTCTGACCGGAGCGCACAGGAACTGTTGTTTTTCAGCGAAGTCAACCTACTGTACCATGGTACCCCGCTGATTATCGTCTCCTCCCATCCCGAGTTGTTCATGCCGGATCTGAAGCGCTTCGGGTTTGAACGGATAGTAAGCCTGGATTTCATACTGGGCTTTCTGGCCAGGAAAAAGGAGCATGTTTCACTGGGTGAATACGCCACGTATGCAATCGGTGTCCCGACGCCGGTGAGCGCGGCTCGATTCCGTCGCCTGACCGAAACAGTGATCCTGGATCACGTTTTGGTATCAGAATGAGGTGGGTGTATTGTTTTTGACCGCCAGCGTCCTTACGACTGGTGGTTTTTTTACCTGTAGGATTGACAAATTCAGAAAAACTGTGTATACTTAACAACTTACTAATTGGATTGGGAAGCTCTTTACAACACATTAAGGAGGAATACGTGGAGAAACTCTTCACATCAATCCCCCCTGAATTTCGAAAATACGCCGCCCGCATTTTTTTCCCGATAATCGTCGCTTTGGGGCTTGTCCAGATAGAACTGATTATCATCGCTTTGGCGTATCATGCGTCATTTGTCGAGCTGATTCTCATTTTTATCGGTACGAACATCTATCGGGGATGGTATGTCCATTCTTGGGTACAGCTCGAGAAATGGTTGCTCGTCCACGATCGGGAGTTTTTAGCCCATTTCCGTTTTTTGCGGATGAATATCGGCCATAAACTCTATAAGCTCCTAAAATGGATAGGCAAACTAACCAATCGCCGGAAACCCACGGCTGTGTTTTGGGTAGTATTGCTGGGTTGCGGCTTTTTGACGGGACTGACAGGTATTGGGCTGAAGTTCGGCATCGCCATGATCGTGGTTAGCCGAAAGCCCAAACCGTTGAAACTCGCTGTTTTTCTCGGGTTAGTGGCAAATACCTACATTTTCCTGCATTGGGGACCGCTATGGCTCCATGAATTATGGGTCTGGTGCACTGAAATATTCAGAGGGTTGTTCACATGAACCGTCGCGCGTCAGCAGTACACGCGGCGGTTTTTTTATTGAGCAATTGACCCGGACAGTCCCCAGGCAGTTGCCTTGGTTATTTTGACATTGGCGAACTGGCCGACGAGGTTGTGGCCGATAAAATGGGTCGTTTTAAAGGTGTCCGTT
This sequence comes from Patescibacteria group bacterium, assembly GCA_041649335.1. GTDB lineage: Bacteria > Patescibacteriota > Patescibacteriia > UBA10025 > JAHIVO01 > JBAYGJ01. Next base: position 1,058 of record JBAZNF010000027.1, on the reverse strand, counting down.
TTGCCGGAATTCATCTGTTTTCTTGCATCATACCGTTCAACGAGCACGCTGACGGTTTTACCGACCAGCCTTTTATTGTGTTGTAGGGCGGTTCGGGTGAGGATGGCGTTCAAATAATCCTTGCGCCTCGTTTTTTCTTTTTTTGTTACGTTGTCCTTAAAAAAACGCTGAGCGGCGGTGCCGGGCCGCGGCGAGTATTCGGCCAGGTACGCCATGTCGTACTTTACCTGACGCATGAGGCTGGCTGTCTGCAGGAACTGTTTACTCGACTCACCAGGGAACCCGACGATGACGTCAGTTGTAATTGCCGCTGCCGGCCATGCGCGCCTGATTTTTCTGATGAGATCCAAATAATAGGCCCGGGTATGCCGGCGGTTCATGCGGCGCAAGATTTCGTCGTCACCAGCCTGGATGGGCAAATGGAAATACGGTGTCATTTTTTTTAGTTTTGGCAGGGTGCTGATAAGTTCCGGTGATACGTCCTGAGGATTTGAGGTCAGAAAGCGGATCCAGAAATCGCCGGGGATAGCGTTAATTTTTTTCAGCAGCTCAGTAAAGTCTTTGGGGACTTTTGTCGTGGCCGTCCGCCACTGGACCGGCTGTTCCGGACGGAAGGCCCAAAAATCACGGGAACGGGTTTTTTGCAGGACCGGGGAATGGTATTTTTCCGGATTGATGTAAGCGTTGACGTTTTGTCCCAGGAGGGTGATTTCCTTATAGCCACGCTTCACCAGGCTGGACACTTCATTCAGGATTTCCGTCATCGGCCGTGACGCTTCTTCGCCGCGGGTGTACGGGACGGCACAGAACGTGCAATAGTTATTGCAGCCGGTCATAATCGGCACGAAGGCTTGGAATGAGTTGGCTGGCGTGTGTGGCAAGGCCAGGTAATCCGCATTGGTGATTTTCCATTTTATCTTTTTTTCCTTGCCAAGCCAGGACGGCAGTGTGGCCAGGTCTTTAATTGGCAGGATGAGGTCGAATCGGGGTAAAAGTTTTTCGCGGTCATAGGGCAGGACACAGCCGGTCAGGATGATCTTTACGCCCTGTTTTTCTCG
>JBAZNF010000026.1:0-13962 GCA_041649335.1 Patescibacteria group bacterium | reverse complement strand
GCAGTACCGTATCATCCAGCGTACTGTTGGACACCTCGACCCGCCCTCTGATGATGTCTTCAAAGACGGTCGCCCCTTCTGTCGGCGCTTTCAAACGAACCACATGCGTTTCACCGGATTGTAAGCGCTTGTTCACTTCCTCCGGGGTGAGGTGCCGGCATAGCCCGTCATACCGGGTGGGCTGCCGGTTCGCTTCCTGTACTTTCTTGATCTGAGCCAGCCGCTCTTCCGTACAAAAACAATAATAAGCATCCCCTTGTTCGACCAGTCTGCGCGCGTGTTCCCGGTACATCGGCAGCCGTTCAGACTGAAAAACCGGCCCCTCGTCGATATCCAGTCCGTACCATTTCAATGCTTCCAGGATATTTTCTACGGCGCCCTCAACATACCGGCTGCGATCTGTGTCCTCGATGCGCAGAATGAACTGGCCATGGTTTTTGCGGGCCCACAGCCAATTAAACAAGGCTGTACGCAAACTGCCGATATGCAAAAAACCAGTTGGTGACGGGGCGAATCTGACGCGGACTGATGCCATAGGTTAAAATCCTTTAGTCGTAAAATACACTTCCAGCACGACACCGATGCTTAATAATGAGATGACCGCCGTACCGAAATATTTCAGCAAGGAATACTGTTTCATGTATTCCTTTTTCTTGATTTTCAAATATATTATGGTAATAATAATCCCCTCCAAGCCGAGCATTACGGCGCCGGTCAAGCCGATGACGGTAATGAAATCCTTGAGCCCGGACACAAACATCAGCACCGGGACCGTCACTGCCACAAACCAGGCGATCCGCTTCGGCACGCCGTAATCATACCAAAATAATTTCTTGACGGTCAGGCCGAGCGTGATAAACGAGGTGAATGTCGTCAAAATGCCGAATACGTAGCCGATTTTCAATACCCAATCACCGAATGAAACGCGTAAACCGGAAATTGCGTCTGAGGTCGTTTGGGGTCCGGATACGCCGATGACTACCGTCATAAAAAGTAAATAGATAACTGCACTGATGCCGATCCCCCACATGATAAGTTTACGTAACTGGCGACGATCGCCCCCCAACATTTCTTTGACTTCCGGAATGATAGAGGTGCCCCACAACGAAAAAATCACTACACCATACGGCAGGAAAATATATCTCCAGTCCGTCGTGCCCAAATGATCCGATTGGACATGCCCAAATCCGAGGACGGAAAAAAATATGACCACCAGAACAAAAATCACCAGCAAAATTAATTCCACGGTGCCAATTGACTGCTGGTCACGCCATATGAGGAGTGCGCCGAGCAGTAAAAAAATAAATGTATACAAATATACCGACCCGCCGAACAAATAGGCCAAAAACTGCCCCCCAATAATCAAATAGGCCAGCAAGGCCCCGAACAAATTTAGCAGCTGTATGATGAGCGTCGCCCGTTTGGCTCCCGCCCCTAAATAAATTTCCGCGTATCCAGGCAATCGGTGGAGCCCTGTAGTCTTAGCTGCCAATTCTGAGAAAAAAATATGGATGACGACCGCCAGTGCGCCCATAATCAAGATGAACCCGATCATCACGGGAAATCCGACTCGGGCGCCGACATACGGTAAGCCAAAAATACCCACGCCGATAATCGTTCCGACAAACATGGCCAGCGCAAAAATAAAATGTCGTTTTTGTTTCATATTCCCAAATTTTTAGCTAACAATCATTCTTCATGTATGACTTCAGTATAACATAAAACTTGAACTAAAAAAACGCATATTTTCGCGTTCGTAATAGCATGATACGGTGGATATACTACACGACTTTTTTATTGGCCTGGCGCTGGACAATATTGATCATCAGGGCTAGTAGCGCTACGACGGTCAAAATTACGACATACCGGCCAACCAGCGCGTGATGTTTCAGGAGGTAATACTCGGTTTCCCCTAGCAAGCGTACGCCGATCCAGCCGGTAAAAATATACAGCGAAGTCAATATTAACTTGAACTGCGCCGACTCAACGCGCTTTCGGACAGCCGCATAAAGCAATAAAATAACCAGACTGGCCGGGATGACAAAATCCGCGTGAAGGATCAGTCGTGTCCGCTCATATTTTTCCAACTGGCAATTTGCGGGTATCCGGCTGGTTTTGCCGATAAATAAAAATGACGTGCCGGATTTTGTCTGGCAATCCTGGTAATACGGGTTAAACAGCCGGCTGGAATCCCGAAAGGCGAATTCACCGAAGATGACAAGCGCCACCACCATCAGTACGGTAAAAAAAATCGCCGGCCCGGAATACCTCGGCTTTTGTATTGCCACGTCCTCAGGCTTGATTTCGGCCGCACTTAATTGTTCGAAAACTGGTACTGGCATATTGAATTGAATAGATGAATGGACCGCATACTATAAAAAAAATACTACGCCATTCAAACGATGGATCAGTATACCCTAACCGTTTCCGGATGTCAAGGTGTGGGCCGCTACCAATTAGCCATCAATTTCCCGGCACTGAGCGGATTATAGCCGCTGCGCACTTCCATGCCGTCAGAATATCCGTCGCCGTCCGTATCCGGATTGTTCGGGTCCGTGCTAAAAGCAGATTCCCAAATTCCGTATAAACCGTCTTGGTCTTCGTCTGTCGTCTGAGCGCTGAGATCTATCCCTATTTGGTACCCAAACAGGGGCAAATCCAGCCAATTTGTTTCATTAAAAAGAAGTTTTGGAAAACTTGAGATTGGGGTCGGAGTGGCAGGCTGTTCCACGGCAACTTCCTGGTTAAAATTACTGACGGCAAGACTTGCGTCAATTCCGGCTATCGGCCCCTGTGAATGCAGACTGACGCTGTACAGTAAAAAATCCCTCTTGCCTATCGTGATGTCGGCGTGAATATTCTCTTGACTGGACAAATAGTTACGTAACGCTTCCGGTGAGCCTCCCGGCCATAATGCCGCCGAAAGACGATTGATGCTTTTGGAATAAATTTCTTTATCTAGCCCCACCTCATAATGGTATGCCGGTTTGCCATCAACAGTACTGTCAGGCAAACGGCGGTATGAACGTATCAGTTCCGCGTCAGTGGCCGTTTCCCCGATCTTCTGCCACATGCTTGTATCCCGGCCCGACACGTCGGCAGAATTAAACGAAAACCATTGTCCGGTAACTGCTGCCATATTAATAAAAGAAAGAGCCGGAACTTCGGTAAGAGTCACGTAACTTGTATCCTGGGTAAACCGGAAATCGGCATTAGCCAGATACCTGAGATCACTCAACGTAAAAGTCATTTTTACGTTCAGTTGTCCGAGAAGTTGGGGGGAAATTTTTCCTTCAAATACATTCTGCACAGTAATACGTTCTGGCGCCCGGACGGCAACGGAAATGAAATCAACGTCAAATTGGTAACGCGCTGTTTCCAGATCAGCCATGGATTTTTTCATGTTGGAAAAAACAACTGGCGCGGGTTTTTCTATGATCGGTATGGTAACTACTGAGCCCAGTACCGGCAGTATCCGGCCCTGGTACCACCCCAGCAAGCCAATGGACACGAAAACGACGACCAGCACTATCATGAAAAAAAATATCAATGCCTTTCGTACCATACTTGAAGAAAATTATTCGACAATTATCTGCCCGACTTCATCCTCATGGAGACCGCACGTGTACGTATAAGTCCCGCGGCCCGGTAATTCGTATGAAAAAGTATCCCCTTTCTGGAGTTTCCCGGAACTGAACCGATCCGCTTTGATGCTATGCAGGACGGTATCCTGATTTGTCCAGATTACTGTGTCACCTGCGGAAATTTTTATATTCGGCGGGTCAAAGGAATTATCAATAATGCTCACCGAAGATGTCGTAGCCGGATCATATATGGTGTCAGTAACTCGGTTTGATTCAGGAATAACCGGTTGGTCGGAGTCACTGGCTTTCGAGGCATCCAGGGGCAAATTTGATCCTGATGACGTGACGGATACCTTGACGCATCCGCTCGTAATAAAAATTAGCGAAATGCATGAAACGGCAATAAGCATTTTTTGTGTTCTCATGGTTGTGTTGAAGCCTTTATCGGACGCCAAAAAAATAGTGAGCAGATAACGATTAGCAACGCGATTAATGAAAGCAGCGGGATGGTGACGAATCCCAGGACAAAGACGTAACGCGTAGAACAATCTACCAAACCGCCAAAAACGCACGGTGAGCTGACGGACGGCCATTGCTGGATGTATGAATTATATATTGCAAACACACAGCCGATGATCGCCAGAGGCATGGCATATTTCTTCATGCCGTTATCCTGACGGTACCAGCCGATTCCTAATATTATGGCTAATGGAAAGATGCACACCCTCTGCCACCAGCACAATGTACAAGGCTCATAATTGGCAATTTCCGAAAAATATAAACTCCCGAGAATGGATACAGCCACCACCCCGAAAGCGATCACTACGCCATGGCGATAAAGCAGGGACGCGAGTCGGCCTCCCTGGTGCCGACGGCCATAGCAACCGATACTGATCAGGGCGATTAATAACGATATACCGCTAAAAGCTGCGATGACTGCCATTTTATCTACCGAACTCATACTGGATAAAAAATAATTAATCTTACTATATGTATTTTAAGCCAACCAGCCGGCCTTGACAACCTGGAAATATCATGATATTCTCGGACGAATATCATGATGTTCTTTTTTAATCTTCTCAGTGAAAGGAGTCCCGATGGCAACATACGATTGTACGGTTACCCTGCAGCAAATAAATCGTATCATCGACGAAAAACTCAGCAGTCGAAGCTACTTGTCAGCACCTGGTGGGAAGATAACCGTCACCCTGCGATTCAAGAACGCCAGGTCGATTATGACTCCCGACGTCTGCCGAGCTATTACTCGCCGACTGGTTGCCGACGGGTATACTGACGCGTCCATCACGTTTATTGGCAACCGTCATGTGCTGACATTGCAGTCGCCGATTCATTGACGTGCTCAGACGATTCATGGAATCATCCGGCCTTTATGGGTCGGATTTTTAATTTATAAAAATTATTGTATACTCATAGTATATGTGTGGACGGTACTCATTTTTTTCAAAAGACGATATCATCGAGGACCGGTGGCAGGCGCAGATCAAAATGCCGCTACCCCGACATTACAACGCAGCGCCGACAGAACAGTTGCCGGTCATCCTGAATACGGATATTCACTCCGTCGTCCTCGGGCAGTGGGGCCTGATTCCGTCCTGGATGAAAACAAAACCGTCGCATCCGCTGATCAATGCCCGGGCAGAAACATTGGCGGTCAAGCCATCTTTCAGGAATAGCGTAAAAAAATACCGCTGTCTTGTTCTGGCTGACAGCTTTTTTGAGTGGGACCGTAAAAGCGGCCAGAAAATTCCCTACCGCATCTTCCTGAAAAATGAACAACCGTTTTCCTTCGCTGGAATCTGGGAGTCATACGTTTTGCCAAACGGACAGCAGATCCCGACATTTTCTATTATTACGGTCCCAGCCAACAACCTGGTCAATCAGCTGCATGACCGCATGCCCGCCATTCTCCCTCCCCAATACGAACGGCTGTGGACTGACATATCAGCGGAAACTGAAGCCGCCCTCACCGTGCTCAAGCCTTTTCCTGAAGGGGAAATGGACATGTACCCCGTTTCACAACGCGTCAATGCGGTAAAAAACGACTTTCCTGAAATTCTGAGCCATTCCTAAAAAAGAAGAACAGCCCCTGTTAGGAGCTGCCCTGCCTTTTTGAATTGATAGCGTGACCTATACCCCGGATTCGATTGTACTAATCTGGTATTCCGTCGAACCGATTTCCCGCGCAGGCAGCCGGACGGAAATTTATCCTGACTGATTGTGGCCAAGCGGTCGGGGGTGAGACCGGCATTGTTCCGCAATCATCAAGATATGATGGATGAAACCGGCTCTTCGGTTCCAATAAACTGCCGTCTGCATGCCACGTACTGATGGTAAATATGCACGATCGCCTCTACGGTCTAGCCTGTTGTTTCATACCGGTAATTTGTATTCCGGTGGCAAGCAAACCTGGTACGTGGATATTTTCAAAACCACTGAAGGATTTGGCATAAATCACTGTCGACCTTTCACTCCTTTATACGCCGAGAGGATATTTATTTATTTCATCAATTAACCTCAATAATGACCGGGACGCTACCATTAGGGAAAATAATAACGCTTTGATCGTTTGTCGTTTCGCACTCTTCAATCCAGCGGCTCATTTGCCATGGCATAATCTGGCTGGCAATAAACTGGTAAGAATCTATTTTTCGGCCAATAATTTTTATGTACTCCCCGTCCGTTATCGTAGCCCGCGGGTCAATAACCGCTTCTTGTACATTAATTACCCACATCTGCCCTCTAAAATCCTTAATTGATACGGCATAGATATCCGCAGAATTTAATCCGATAATTTTACCGGCTAATAAACCTTTTTCCGGCTGTGTCCATGTGGATTGCCGGTCAGGGGTTAGTTGCCTGTACATCGGCAGATTGCTGGCCAGGGCATTGTCCACATAATCACCAAAACCGCTGACATGCAGGATACTGCCAATAACGATACTCGCCCCAATGCCCATGAGGACAATCCCGTATGTCCGATAGCGATACCCGGACTGCGTGTGCCGAAAATTATAGTATGCCAGCGACATGAATAAAATCAATGCGACGAGCCAAATATACGGCAAACCGGAAAGCGCGTCGATAATCGGATTGCTGCCCACGTACCGGTACAGATCCCAATCCTGGGTGGTAAGCATGAACAGCGCCACACAGTACGCAACGCTGCCAATCAGTACTGACACGCCAAAACCGGTCCAAATGACCCAGTCTTTCAGTAGAAACTCCCATCGCGGGATGGGCTTGACCTTCTCCTGTTTAATTTTTTCTAAAATATTTTGGCTCAAATTATTCATATGATTCTCCTACATGTGCGCTTGTAATCTTTACCTGTCGGACAAACTGTTTTTTTGCGCGATTTAATAATGTGCCGACGGTACCGATTGGTTTTTTTAAAATGTCAGAAATTTCCTGATACTCCCTGTCCTCGAGATACCGTAAAACGAGCACCTCCCTATATTTCGGATCCAGGTGTCCCAATACGTCATGGACCTGCTCGGCCGTCAATGTATCGTTTATTTCCTCTAAAAGATCGTGACCTGAAGCGATTTTATTTAAAATCTCTTCATTATCTTCAGAGCTGATAACTTGCGGACGGGCTTTTGCCTTACGAAAATTGCTGACTGCTGCATTATGCGTGATCCGATACAGCCATGATGAAAATTTTAATTTTTGGTCAAAATTATTCAAATACCGGTACGCGTTGATGAAGCTTTCCTGGACTATATCCTCCGCATCCTCTTGCCTGGTGCTGAAAGTGCGGTTGACATACCGTAATAATTTTTTTTCGTACCTCTGCATCAAATAAAGAAAATAGTCCTGGTTTTCGAGGGTCAACTCCACCAATTCCTCATCGGTTTTTGCCAAGCACTCTGCAGGCGTAAGCATACCATCATGGGTTACCATATTATTATACGAAGTATACCATAAAGGTCTTTCATGCCGTATTCACACTTTTTGCTGAAGTTAGGCGTATAAATAGCAAAACCCCCGTTGTTACCAAGCGGGGTTTTGCGGCTTCATTAAGTAGAAAGCCTGACTAAAGAGCTATCTATATATGAGGTGGTAGAGAGGGGGTGCTCCCTGTGCGCCTATACTACGCGCTGATGACAAAAAATTTTTCAACTTGCCAAAAAACTGAACATTTGCTAGGCTGTGTACATATATGAATAAACTTGCATCGCAAGGAGTTTACTGGAACACTGCCCGCCGCGCCGGGTAGTGCTGTGGTATTTATAATCAGTACCATCACTCCCCCGGTCAGCGGGGCTTTTTTTATTATGGTCAAATATTCATTCTACAACCGATGCACGGAACATTGGCGTAAAAATTCCAAGGATACGCATTAACTATTAGCATACTTATTTTTATGAAAAAAATTCAGCAAACAGTGAAAAACTCGCCGAATGAACAGGGGTACTTTGGCATATACGGCGGGCAGATCGTTCCGCCGGAAATCAAAAAAGTTCTGGACGATGTCACTACTGCTTATCAACAGGCAAAAAATGATCCCGGCTTTATACGTGAATATACGGACCTGCTCCGTGATTATGTCGGCCGTCCATCACCACTTTACTTGGCGCGAAATCTCACGAGACTGTTGGGGGGCGCCCAAGTATTTCTGAAACGCGAGGATTTGAACCACACCGGTGCGCATAAAATCAACCATACCTTGGGCGAGGCATTATTGGCAAAACGGATGGGCAAAAAAAAACTGCTGGCCGAAACCGGCGCCGGGCAGCATGGAGTGGCGTTGGCTACTGCCGCCGCCATTGTCGGATTGGAATGCGAGATTCACATGGGCGCCATCGACATAGCGAAGCAACACCCGAATGTTATCCGCATGCAGCTGCTCGGAGCAAAGGTAATCACCGTAACCTCCGGCGGCCAATGCCTGAAGGACGCGGTGGATAGCGCTTTCCAAACGTATGTCCAAGAAGCGGATACTACGTTCTTCGGCATCGGGTCAGTGGTCGGCCCGCACCCCTACCCGATGATGGTCAGAGATTTCCAGTCCGTTGTCGGACGGGAAGCACGTCAGCAAATCGTCAGCCAAACCGGACGGTTGCCTGACTGCCTTATCGCCTGCGTTGGCGGCGGTTCAAATGCCATCGGCCTGTTCCATGATTTCCTCGACGATGACGTACGGATGGTAGGAGTAGAACCGAGCGGTAAGGGACTTAATCTGGGAGAACACGCAGCCACACTAACGTACGGACGGCCCGGCGCGATTCATGGCATGTTCACGTACCTCCTACAGGATAAAAACGGTGATCCGGCGCCTGTCCACTCGATCGCTTCCGGCCTTGATTATCCGGGCGTCGGCCCCGCACATGCGTACTTCAAAGATACTGGCCGGATTGAATACGTCACCGCCAGCGATCATGAGGCACTTGAGGCATTTAAACTGTTAACTCGGACAGAAGGAATTATTCCCGCTCTGGAAAGTGCCCATGCTGTTGCAGAAGTAATAAAACGGGCACCAAGGCTTCCGCGGGAATCAATTGTTATCGTCAACCTTTCCGGACGGGGCGACAAAGACGTCGACTACGTGGCAGAAAAACTGATAACACGATAGCGCCTACTGATACCAAAAACCCAAGTCAATGACAAAGGGGGGTGACTGCTGATGTGCCAACCCCCCTTTTTTTGCCCATTAACCATGAGACGGTCGCTGATCATAATTAATGGGTGCAAGAGCAAAAGGATAATCCCTTCCTTCTGCATAACTGACCTCTCACTTTCTCGCAAGATGCGGGGACTTTGCAATTTGTGTTTTGCCGGATTTCTCCCGACCGTTGCGGGTCAATGCCTGACGAGCTTTCAGGTATTCACTCACGATATACGGTACGGAAATAATCAGGCAGGTTTCCAGCATCCGTTTCGGTACGATGTATGCGCCGCGCGACAATATTTGGATGACAAACATTGCGAGCAGGCCCAGCCACCAACCGATCAAGAAATACTCGCCCGGACGCTTGTTCCGGATTTTCTCCAGCCAGGCGTCCGTGTTTTTACGGAGCACGTACAGGAGAACGATTAGTCCGTAAAAAAGCGGCATTTCAAACGGGATCGACACAATGTTCCAGTGCAGGAATTCCGCGAGGATTAAACCGAACTGGATTATGGCCCAGAATGCGGCGAACCAAAACAGGCAGTCGGGCCGTGACCACCTTTTCAGAAAAATGCTTGGTTTCTTCAGCATGGCAATTCACCCCTTTCATATTGATGCGCGTTAGCTGACCAAATGCAGTCAGTAACCAAGCGTATGATAGCACTTTTAAAAACTCATCCAGTCGTAAGACCACTGTATGAAACAGTAAAGCCCGGACCCGATGACGAGACCGTCCTTTTTAAAAGTACGCTATTTTCTTTTGTACACTTTAATCATGGACTCTCCAGTGGGGTTGTCAACCCCCTTTATGCACCGGCAGCTGTGACTAACTCAAAAATTGTCCTCCAGTTAGCAAAGACTGCTCGCCCATTTTTTCCGCCTGGTAATAATTTTGGCCTATTCCCATAAACTCCGCCTCCACCGTCTTGCGGAACCCAACACGGTCCGGGGCATGCTTATGGTCCAGTTTCAATAACGGCCCTTGGACAATCATTTCCTCTCCGTACCGCCCGTTAATCTCATCCAATGCCCGGGATAAAGCTGGCGATATTTTTTTATCGGCAAAAAATTCCAGCTGCTCGGTCCGCGGCCGCAGGCCAAACAAGCCCAGCGCAAACTGCGCCGGCGGATCTTTGGCTGCCGCCGGCCCGATCCATTCCCAAGCCAGCCGGAAAATCTGGCCCGACGAGGTGATCGGCCGGTGTACACGGTGGCTCCCGCCGATTGACGGCCGGCGGTCAAACTGCACGTAGTAATAAAATCCATGGCCCTCGTACCCCTGCTCGCGCAGCCTGCGACCGGTTCGTTCAGCCAGGCGCATCAGCACCGCCATATGGAACTTGCGGTCCAGGTTGCGTTTTTTCAGTACATGCGAATGCCCGATCGTTTTCGGCGGACGCTTCGCCTCAATGCCGGACAGTTCGATGCCGTTCACATTCGCCCACAGATAATACCCCATCTTGCCAAACGCCGTCATTAAATTCTGCACCGGGTACCGCGCCAACCCGTCCAATGTAGTAATCCCCAATTGATTCAACCGAGCCGACAGCGCTCCAGCAATGCCCCACGCCTCCTTCAAATCGCGGTCAGCCAAGTAATCATACAAATTATCTTTCGTCAAAATGACAATGCCACCCTTGGGCGCGGTGTCACTGCCGAACTTGGCCAGCCAGCGGGTGTGGCTGATGCCCATGGACGACCCCAGCCACTCGCCGACTTCGTCCTTGATGCGCTGCTGAATTTTCTGGCCAATACTTTTCGCCTGTTCGAACGTTTGCACCGTTCCGGTTAAATTCATAAACGCCTCGTCGATCGAATACGCCTCAATGTCTTCCGTATACTCAGCACACAGGCTAAAAATCGCCTGCGTGGTAGAGCGGTACTTGGGCGGGTCGACTTCAACCAATTGGACGTTCGGGTTCAGCTGTAATGCCTCATCCACCCGACAGCCGGTCTTGATGCCGCATGCCTTCGCCTCTTTTGACGAGGCGATGATACAGCCGCGCCTGGACATAGTCGAACACACGCCCACCGGCTTCCCACGCAAAAACGGATTCGCCTGTTGTTCAACAGATGCGAAGTAGGAGTTCATGTCGAAATGTAAGATGATTCTTTGCATATATAATAAAATTCGAAATCCTAAACACGAAATTCGAAACAAGCTCTAAATCCTCATGACCTAAATTCAAAACTCCTCTTGAACATTAGAATTTATAATTTTAAATTTGTTTCGGAATTAGAAATTCGAAATTCGAATTTACTTTCTTCACCCCTCCATCTGCACTTCCTCCAGCGTCCATTTCAGGCTGTCTGGTTCATACGACAGGACATAGGTATTAGCCATGTCAGAGCAGGCAAAACACCATACCGGCTGATCCCCGACCCGGCGCCGGTAGACTAAATTAACGGTAACAATGTCATACCGCCGGCCGGTATCGCGGATAAACGCCAAAGGCCGGACTTTTGTGCCGCTGAAGTCCGCCACCACGCGAATCGGCTCATGGGGCTTTTCCACAATCATACCTGTTTTATAGTATACCGAATAATAACCGAAACATCAAGTCCTCGGGCTTGATGTTTCGTCCCGAGCGGAGTGAGGGGCCTCATCCTGAACTGAAAGTGAAGTGCCTAAATTGATGATTAGTTTAATGAATTAAAAAAAATCCCCACCATATGGCGGAGAGATAGATGCGGGCACAAACGATAATAATGTGTGTACTAGCGGTATGTGCCATACCAATAGTCATCCACCCACGTATCCCAGTGAACGACGGAGATACCCGCTCCTGCCACCAGGCCGCATAATACGCATAACGCCACTGACCAGCCTGACGCAAATTCATGGCTGCCGATGATATACGCGTATGTCATACAGAACAGTATCATGCCGGCAATCCGGCCAACGACATAAATCATGAGTCCCATGATCGCCTCCTCGTATCTGCTAGCATAAAGAGCCATACGTAATCTATAGTGCATCCTAAGAATAAAATGCGTTCCTGTCAATAATGGTATGTCTTGCCCTGGATAATGGAGATAGCACGATATATCTGCTCAATAAGAATGATCCTAGTCATCTGATGAGTAAACGTCATCTGAGACAGGGATAACGATGCCTTGGCCCGGGTAGTTATTCCGGGAGCGAGCCCTAATGGACCGCCGATAACGAATGTTATCCTTTTCCCATAGAAAGACCACCCTTCCAGGCGTTTAGCAAACTCTTCTGATGAAACAGTGATGCCAACCTTGTCCATCACGACGACATAAGTGTCTTTTGGTAATAATGCCTCGATGCGTTTTCCTTCGGCCTCTAAAATACGTTTGCGGTCTGTCACTGACGTGACGTGCTCTTCCGCAACTTCCTGGAAGGTAATTCGGCAGAATGGCTTCAGGCGCTTGAGGTATTCGGCAAGTGCCTCCTGCCAATACGGCTCTTTAATCTTACCGACGGAAATGACGGCAATGTCCATCATACGTTTTAAAATTTATATTTCTGTACTATTAGTCGCTTTTTTGACTTATCTAGGTCAACTTCTACGAGTTCACCCCTTTGCCACCCGAGAAATTTAATGAGATCCTTTGGCACGCTGATTATATAACTGTATTTGCCCGTTTGGAAGATCTTGCGGGTCATTTTATTTTGGAACATACCCTTGTGCTGTTAGTATATAATTGCTATATAACACTTATATAAGCATTATATACCATTTCTATTCTGCTGTCAAGATATTAAAAAAAGATCTCCGCCCGTAGGAAGAGATCTTTTATATTTATCTTAGAAGCTTCATGAATCCGACCATGAATGCTCCAATACCAACTAGCAATACCAGCGTTTCTATCAGCAGGAAAAAGTTTCTAAGAAAGCCTCGAGTCCTTTTCGAAGATTTCGTCTGTTTTCGCTTGAGCGAAAGCAAGATGAGGAATCCTCCGAACAGAACCAGTGTTGAATCAATCATACTGGCCCCCTTTCTAATTAGTTAATAATTAGATTGGAACACGACTGCGTATGATGAGGCTGTTTGTATCAAGGAGCTAGCATTGATTTCACCCTAGCATTTCCACCAAAAAAGTCAACCCCTCCCCTCTTCAGGAAATCGGGCTTAAGTAAAAACATTAAATTATTTTCAAATATTTTGTATCTGAACTGAATTCATGACATCTCCAACAGAGATACGCAGCACTACGTCCATGCCCGAAACTACTTTACCGAATATTGTGTAATTCTTCGGTAACGTTGGATTGTCTGCCAGCATGATGAAAAACTGAGAGCCATTTGTATCCGGTCCAGCATTGGCCATTGCCACTACCCCTTGGTCGTATGCCCGCACGACTGGTTCGTCTTCAAAGTGGTATCCAGGACCTCCGGTTCCGTCGCCGTTTGGGTCCCCGCCCTGGATCACAAATCCCGGTTCAACCCTATGAAAAGCTATTCCATTGTAATATCCCAAATCGGTAAGATAGACAAAGTTACTTACTGTTTTTGGCGCATCCGCACTGAGCAATTCAAATTCAATAGTCCCCTTCCCAGTGGTAATTACGACTTTTTTGTTTTTAATCCGGTCCTCCGGCAATACACCCGGAAATATGTATCTAGTAGCATTCATACTGATGAATATATTAATATTTTACCAGCTCCCGCCGCCGCCGCCGCCGAATCCGCCGCCCGAAAATCCGCCGCCGCCGAATCCTGACCCGCCACCGCCAGCCGTTCCTCCTGGTTTACTGACGATTGCTGTATTCATGGTC
>JBAZNF010000025.1:0-14048 GCA_041649335.1 Patescibacteria group bacterium | reverse complement strand
ACAGACGACAGGTTCCCAAAATATCGTCCGATACGCGCCGAAGAAGTCCACGTTGCCCCAGAGCAGAAGAGGCCGCGTCATAGCGAAATCATTACGGTCACTATGAACGGCAAGGCCCACGAGCCGCAAACAAAAAAAGATTTTACTGCACCTGAAGGCAGCCGATTGTCCCTCACCCATGAGGGCTTCCCAAAAACTGACCCCAATTTTACCGTCGTCAAACAAATAAGCGTCCCGACACCCAAGCCGGAATCAGGGAAAGTGAAAATTACCTGGTGGCAAAAACTATCGCGCTGGTGGAAATCGTTGTTTGCCCGTCCGGTGAAAAAAATTCCGCCAAGCATCTCCGTACCAAATGTGCCGGCTGTCCCGAAACATCCGGAACCGCCGATCATGGTCAGGACTGAACAAAAAATTGTTTCCGCCAAATCTGAGGCGCTCGTGCAGCCGAAGTCAGTCTCTATGCCAGTACTGAAGCCGGCTGCTCCGTCATTTATTCCAACGGTACCGGTACCGCAGCCGCCTTCTTTAGTAAAACCGCTCCCCCCGATAGAATTAAAAAAATATTCGACGCCGCTTCCGCCCATTACACCACGGAAAAAAGTTGAAGTTCCTCTGCCGTCCAAACCACTGGTAGCGCCGCCACCCCCGCCCCCAGCAAAGAAATTTTTTACAGAACCCCAGGACCACCCCGAGGATAAGAAGGCGAAGGGGGACAGCATATCCTGGTGGAAAAAAATTTGGCTTTCCCTGCTCGGACTTTTTCATTCACAAGACCGGTCTGCAAAAAAAATTGGCTTCAAACGGGATGGTTCTGTCCAGACGACTCCCGGCGTCCGACTGACAGAAGTCGCCGGTAATCAGGTCGGCATCAGTCCGGTAGAATGGGAAGTGAACCTGGTCCCCGATGATGCGATAGAAAAAGAACTGCCGATATCAAAAATACTGATCGGAGTCATGTGCGTGATTATTTCCGTCGCCCTGGTATTTGGCGGATGGATCGCCGCAAACACCTATTATTCAAACGTGTCCGTGACCATCAGCGACATGAACGGGCAGATCGAGAGCAACCGCATCGAGATTAACGGATACCAGAAACTGCAGGCGGAAGTGCGTGACTTTAATCAGAAAATTAGTACCATCCAGACATTGCTGACGAAGCACGTGTATTGGTCACAGATTTTTAACAAACTGGAACATTATACCGTGCCGGAGGTGTACCTGACCGGTATGACTGCGGACGTGAACGGTTCGGTATCGCTTTCGGTGATCGGTGAAAATTACGAATCAGCCGTCAAACAGCTGGAAGTTTTCAAACGTGCCTCGGACTTCGTGTCCAAGGTAACTGTCACCGGCATTTGTTTCGTCTCCGATACGGCATGTTCCGGCACGGACGGAGCGAACCTGTTAGTCACCCCAACCAGCCAGACCGTAAAATTTTCCGTGAATCTCATGGTCCAGTCCGCAATATTTTATTGGCCCAAGTAAGCGAATATGGAAAAAACTACCTTCATCAGAAATGTCAACCTCATCGTCAATCGTTATTTTTTGGCGATTGTGATTGTCTTGGTCGTAGTTATCCTGGCGGGCGGGTACTGGTTTTTCATCAAGGGGACTGTCGACAAGATTCGCGTGGTTGGAGTGTCTGACATCAATAACAAGCAAATGGCCATCGACCAGCAGAAACGCAGCATTGAGAAGCTCCATCAGCTGAAAGCGCAGTATGAATCAGTCGACTATCAGCAGTTGCAGCATATCCAGGCCATACTCCCGCCAGCCGACGATATCCCGTATGTGGTCATAAAGCTGAAGACGTTGATACAGGACAGCGGCCTGGTGCTTGAATCCATTGACAGCGGGGCATTCATCGGCGGACCGGGTATGTCTGCTGTTTCCGCGGGGCAGGGTATCCAGAAGCTGAATATCACCGTCTCCTTCAAAGGGCTGGAAAGTTACGACGGGCTGAAGAGTTTTCTCGATTCGTTAAGCGGCACGGTCCCGCTTTTTGAACTTAATGCCTTGTCGTATGTGCCTGAAAGCAGTGAATACACCCTCAATCTTACGACCTATTACCAATAAATTTTCCGATATATGCTCGTACAGAAAACCGGCCTGAACAAACGAACAAAAATCCTGCTGATTATTTTTGCTGGACTCCTGCTGCCGGCCGGGTATTTCGTATACAGCACATATTTGGCCAAGCCAGCGGACACGACGCCGATTGCGGACCTGTCGAACAACTCATATGTCCAGCCGGTTGTCGTTACGCCGCTGGATAACCGATTATTGGATGACGCCCAGGTCCGTTCGTTCACGGGCATAGATGTTCCCGGTTTTGTTGAGCAGCAAGCGGGGATATATCTTGATGATCAGACACCCCTGCCACCGTCAAATATTTCCGTCACAAACCCGGCCACTGGCGGCCGACTGGTGGTCAGCTGGGAATTGCCTGCCGCAAGGAATTTTGATTCGGTTAAACTGTACCGGTCTGACGTGCCCGGGGTCAAGGGTGAGAGCATATATACGGTTGCGGTTGACGGCACTGTCAGCGTTATGAATTTTGAGGATACCGGCCTGGTGAATCAGCATACGTATTTCTATCTGGCGGTTACCGTCAACGCTGAGGGTCGGGAATCACAGAATGTCCAGCAGTTCGCCGGCACGCCGGTTGATACGTTTCCGCCCAGTGCCCCGTCCGCCGTGACGGTTAATAATATGGAAAATGACCGGGTGGAAATTTCATGGTTGGTTCCGCCTGACCCAGATTTCAGTACTGTCAGGATTTACCGCTCAAACCAACAGGGAACGCTCGGTTCTGTCATTCCGCTGACCGTCACCGACGGGGACGGTAACCAGCAGTCCGCCATTGATACCGTAACGCCAAACGTGGCGTATTATTATACCGTCACGAGTGTTGATACGAGCGGAAACGAATCTTCCACTGATATTTTAGCCGCCCCATATCGCGCAAACCCCTTTCAACCCGTAGGCTATTAAACAGTATAAACGTATGGCCGAAAACGATTCCCTACAGCATAAAACAATAATTGACGTCATAACCGAACAGGGGCTGATCCCTCCGGATAAGCTGGCTGATTTGCAGTCCCAGACGCACAGTGAAGCTGAATTGCTTGACCAGATCGTCAAACGTGGTTATGTGGCTGAAGAGGACCTGACCAAGGCGAAGAGCAAAGTGCTGGGCGTGCCGTATATTGATATTTTCGGAAAAACGATTACCCAATCCGTGTTGAATGTCATCCCACGCGAGTTGTCGGAGAATTACCACATTGTCGCCATTGAAAAGAATAACAGCGAGGTCAGCGTGGCCATGGTCGACCCGACCGATTTCAAGGCAATCGAGGCGATTGAATTTATCGCCCGTGACAATGACTATAAGGTCAAATACCACATCATTTCCTTGAGCGGATTCCAGTACGCGGCCAAACAGTATGCCACGCTCGGTGCTGAGGTGGAGGAAGCGCTGGCCGGGACCGAGGAAAAGCACGAAGACGCGCTCGACCAGATGATGGGCCAGGAAAAAGGCATGGAAGAGGTTGTGAAATCCGCTCCGGTGTCGAAAATGGTTTCGGTTATTCTACGCCATGCCGTCGAGGGCAAAGCCTCGGATATCCATATTGAGCCCGTTGAGAACGAAACCCGCGTCCGGTACCGTGTCGACGGCGTCTTGCATACGTCGCTGGTCTTGCCGCGCTATGTCCATTCGGCCATCGTGGCCCGCATCAAGGTGCTGTCCAATCTGAAATTGGATGAAACGCGGGTGCCTCAGGACGGACGTTTCCGCACCGAATGGGAAGGCCGCGTCATTGATTACCGCGTGTCGACTCTGCCGTTGTTTTCAAATGAAAAGGTAGTGATGCGTATACTTGACCGCGCTGCCGTCGTTTTGGATCTGGAAAAACTGGGTTTCGAGGGGCGCGACCTGGAGGTCATGAAACGTTCCGTGGAGAAGACGGTCGGGATGATCCTGTTGACCGGCCCGACCGGTTCCGGGAAATCCACTACACTGTCCGCCCTGCTGACGATATTAAACGACGAATCCATCAACATCATTACGCTGGAGGACCCGGTCGAGTATTACATAAACGGCGTCAACCAATCCCAGATTAACCCTGAAGTCGGATTGACTTTTTCCGCGGGGTTGCGCTCGATTTTGCGCCAAGACCCGGATATCATCATGGTCGGAGAAATCCGTGACAATGAAACCGCCGAATTGGGCGTCCACGCGGCTCTGACCGGCCATTTGGTGTTGTCGACGCTGCATACCAATGACGCGTTCGGCGCCATCCCCCGTATGATTGACATGAAAATCGAGCCATTCCTGATTACCGCCTCATTGACTACTATTGTCGCCCAGCGGTTGGTCCGGCGATTATGCCCCTATTGCCAGGTGCCGGTGGATTTGCCGGCAGAATTGCGGAAAAAGATGGAACGGGAACTATCGACGATCCCTCCGGAAACATTAAAGTCGCGCGTCGGGGACAATGCTGAGAAATTACAGTTTCATGAGGGGAAAGGATGCGTCCGGTGCGAGAATACCGGGTATAAAGGGCGGATATTGATTGATGAGATTCTTGAGATTGATGAGGAGCTGAAAAACGTTATTGTCACCAACCCGACGATTGAAGCGATCAAGGAAACGGCCAAGCGGCAAAATATATTAAGCATGGCGCAGGACGGCATATTGAAGGCGTTAGAAGGGAAGACGTCGCTGACGGAAGTCATGCGGGCCACCCAAACCTAAAGACATTAACATACTTATCAAAAATATATGGCGGACAAAAAGGCAAAAAAATTAAAAATCGTACTCATTGAGGATGACGCGTTCCTGGCCGGCATGTACGTAGCCAAGCTGAATCTGGAAAATTTCGAGGTGCACCTGGCACCGGACGGGGAAAAAGGCCTGAAAATGGCGCAAACTGAGTTACCCGACATTATTCTGCTTGATATAGTCCTGCCGAAAATGAGCGGTTTTGACGTATTGAAAAGCCTCAAGGAAGACCCGAAAGCAAAAGGCATTCCGGTCATATTATTGACTAATCTTGGCCAGCGCGACGATGTGCAGAAAGGCCTTGATTTGGGAGCGTCTGATTATCTGATCAAGGCGCACTTTATGCCTTCTGAGGTTGTGGAGAAGATAAAGAAGTATGTTAAGTAGATAGTAAGTAAGCTGTCAGTGGTTAGTTTTTAATAGGCAGAAGAACATGGCGGATTATTCATACAAGGCAAGAGGCCAAAGCGGGGAACTGGTAAGCGGCGTGGTCATGGCCCCGACGGAAAGCATCGCGTACGGCATCCTGCGCGACAAGAACCTTTTTATTGTCGACCTGAAAGAGCAGAAAAAAATCAAGCTCTTCAGCGGATTGTCTCTGGGCAGCCCGGTCAAGCCGAAGGAAGTGGTCATGTTTTCCCGCCAATTGTCGGTAATGATTTCCTCGAACGTGCCAATCGTCCGGGCCCTCAAAGTGCTGGTCAAGCAGACGGAGAACAATAAATTCAAGACGATTATTTCTGATGTCGCCGACGAGGTGGACGGCGGTGCGAAACTGTCGCAGTCATTGGGGCGGTACCCGAAAGTGTTTTCCAATTTTTTCGTCCAGATGGTCAGGTCTGCGGAAACGACCGGCCGGCTGGACGAGATATTGGTCTATCTGGCCGACCAGTCGGAGAAGGACTACGACATGATGGCCAAGGCTCGCGGCGCCATGATTTATCCCGCTTTTATACTGTGCGCATTAGGAGGGGTGGGAGTTATGATGATGGTTTTCGTCCTGCCACAAATTACCTCAATTTTTGAGGCGGGGAGCGCAGAGTTGCCCCTGCCGACCAGGATGCTCATGGGGCTTAGTGGTTCTCTGACTAAATTTTGGTGGGTATTGTTATTGGCCGTCATAGGATTGATTGTAGGGTACCGCTATGTATCTCGGACAGCAGAGGGGAGGAAACAGATCGACCAATTGAAATTAAGAATGCCGATCTTAAGCCCAATTTTCAGCCGGCTCTACATCGCCAGGTTTGCCCGTTCGCTGTCGACACTCCTCGCGTCCGGCGTCACCCTGACACAGTCACTGGAGATTACCTCTGATGTTGTCGGCAATACGATCTATCACCAGCTGATCCAGGATACTATCAAGCGGGTTGAAGCCGGCGCCTCAATCACCAGTATTTTCGTGAAAAGCAAGGACGTGCCGCTCATGCTTTCACAGATGATGAGCGTCGGCGAGCAGTCGGGCCAGTTGGACAAGATATTGTCGAAAGTGGCGGATTTTTATACCCGCGAGCTGGAGAATTCCCTGGCCAATTTAACCACCCTCATCGAACCGATTATCATGGTCATAATGGGCGTGGCGGTCGGTTTCCTGGTGGCCGCCATTATTATGCCGATCTATAACATGTCAAACGCCATCTAGCCTTTGACAAGTCGCTGAAAATGTGCTATTATTAAGACAGTATTATTGGACTTTTGCTCTTTATTTGTCATTAACTTCCCGCCAACTGCAGGCATTTTACGGTTATAGCCAAGCACGGGTCAACCGGATCCGTGATCTGTGAAAGCTATAATTGATACAATTTTTTGCAGCTCGCGGACCATCGAAAGGGGGTGAAGAAATGAATAAAAAAGGTTTTACGTTAATCGAGTTATTGGTGGTTATCGCCATTATCGGTATTTTGGCTACTATCGGGTTGGTGGCGTTGAACGGTGCCCGTGAAAAGGCCCGCGACGCGACACGGAAATCCGACATTTCTCAGGTGAAGACCGCGTTGGTGCTGTATGCCGATGACAACGGTCAGGCCTATCCGGCAGACACGGCGGCGGCTTACCAGACGGATTTAGCTGTATTGGCAACCACCTATATATCGAAACTACCGGATGATCCGACGAGTGGTTCGCATTATGTCTATGTAAACTGCAATAAAGCGACGGCGCCCGCGGTAACTAATGGAGCATATTTATTGTATGCCACATTGGAATCCCCGGCTGGGACATATTTCTGGGTTGACTCAAACGGTAATTCTGATGATAAGGTTACTACAATAACCGGTGCAGCCTGTTAATCCTAATAGGCAAATAACAAAAGGCGTCTCTTTTTATAGGAGCGCTTTTTGTTTTGGGGGGTTTCGGGTACAATGTAAGTAACACGTAACAAGTAACTCCTAATGAGTAATATAAATTAAACTAACTTGTAATATGTAATCAGTAATTATTTATTTACTATTCTGCATGTTACTGATTGCCTATTACCGACCTCTATGACCACTACCTCAATCATTATTGTCAACTGGAACGGACGCGAGCATTTGGACGCGTGCCTGCGTTCGGTATTCGCGCAGACATATAAAGATTTTGAAGTCATTATGGTTGATAACGGTTCAACTGACGATTCCGTTAGTTTTGTCGAGAAAAATTTTCCTGATGTTCAGATCATCCCTTTGAAAAGAAATACTGGATTCGGGGAAGGGAATAACATCGGCATACATAAAGCCTTAGAGAATCCGGATATACGGTTCGTCGCCGCCCTGAACAATGACACGGAGGTCCATGCCAAGTGGCTGGAACAATTAGTGTCGGCCATGGGCAACGATACGCAGGTCGGGACAGTCGTCGGTAAAATACTGTTTTTTTACGAGCGTACTAAATTTGACGCAGCCGGGGATTTTTTATTGCCGGGTACGTTGAAAGTCGTGACGCGTGGGTATGGGCAGATAGATAGCGGCCAGTATGACCGGGAGGAGGAGTGCTTTTCCGCCCGGGCTGGAGCCGCACTGTACCGGCGGGAAATGCTGGAGGATATTTGCCAGGACGGAGATTTTTTCGACCGGCATTATTTCGCGTATATCGAGGATACGGACCTCTCTATCCGGGCCCGGTTATTTGGGTGGAAGATTATGTATACGCCGAAGGCGATGGTCTACCATAAGGTGGCGGCCACGACGAAGAAAATGTCATATATTTTCCGGCGCTACCAGTCAGGGAGGAACCGGGTATTTACGGCTATTAAGGATTTGCCGGTCGGATTATGGCTACCATCGTTGAAAGGCAGGGATTCAGTCGATGCAGATTACCGCATAAGATTTAAACAGAGTTTTTGGATTTATTGTAAAATAATGGTTTCCCTTGCCCTGTCATTGCCCCGATTACTGCGGCAACGCCGGGATATTCGGCGTAAAACAAAACTAGCCCGGCAAGACATTAAAAATTGGGAGCGCAGGTTTGGTTTGCGGTAAGCGATAAGCCGTCAAGCTGTCGGATTGCGGTTTTTTTTGGTATACTGTCAGTATGATTTTAGATTCGCTGGCGCAGCACATGACCGGCTTCAGGCAGAAAATAATCCTTGGGATATTCGCTTTTTTAATTGTTATCCCCTCATTTTTTGGCGGGGAATGGAGCAAGTGGCTGCAAGCGGCGATTTTAGTCGCCACATCACTATTGGCCTTTTATGTAATTTTATTGATCAGAAATTTTCAGGAAGCCGGCTCCGGCGCTTCTGGGAAATGGTATGCCCGTCCCGGACTGTATCTGATCGCGTTTATCTGCGTCGTCGCGGTTACGTCGTTTTTTTCTGTAAATAAGTATGACAGTTTCAGCTTGCTGTTTCTCCTGATCAGCTACGCTGTCGTTTTTTTTGGGGCCTATTATTTTTTCCGGAACTGGCAGTTTGTCCAATTTATCGGCTATTTTATATTTGCGACCGGGGTGGTCGCTGCTTTGATTTCCATTGTCATGTTCCTTTTCCAGTCCGGCGAGCGAGGTTCGGGGTTCCTGTTTAACGCTAATGCGATGGGCAGTTATCTGTTGTTTTCTTTGCCATTGGGGATATTTTTAGGCATGCGCCAGGTCGGCCGGCGAATACGATATTTGGTATTAGCCGGAACACTGATAAACGTATTTGCATTCATTTTAACGTATTCGTATACAGCCTGGTTCGCATTTATTGTGCCGGTTATTATTACGGGTGTTTTTTTCAGAAAAAAAATATTCACCCAGAAGATGGGCATCAGGGTCATTGTGGCAGTCATCCTGGTATATAGCGCATTGGTCGGGTTTCATTATAGTCAGACACGCAATTTCACAGAATCCTTGAAAGTTTACAATATTATTACTGGCGAACATTTTTCGAGCAGTTTTTCCCAACGCCTGAATTTTAATTATTCCACCGTTCAAATGATCCTAGTACGACCGTTAAGCGGATTTGGTTATAACACCTTCCAGGCGGCGTATGCCCGCTACGCATACACGCTATTGGAGCAACCCAGGTATGCCCATAATTATTACTTGCAGACATTTGCAGAGACTGGCCTGGTTGGAGGCGCGTTATTTTTCGTATTTTTAGTTCTGGTCGTATTTCAGACGATCCGCATTATCAGACGACAGGTCGATGATCAAAGAAAATTTATCTTATACGGTTTATGGCTGGGGGTGCTGGGGTCTTCGATTCATACGCTGGTTGATTTCGGCTGGCAGTTCCCTGCCGTATTCATTCTGTTTTGGCTCAACGCCGGGGTAATACTGGCACAGGAAAATTCCCCTCAGGATATTTCTGAAAACTCCCTCCGGGTATCCGCCGGCGTACGGGTATGCCAGGGGCTGGCAATCGCCGTTGCTTTAGGACTGTTTATCAGAGGAGTGACTCTGTTCCTTGGCGTCAATTATTTCCAGCAGGGAGAGATGGCCGCAAAAGATGGCGAGTTCGGGGCCATTGCATCGGCGTACGACCAGGGGTGGACGTTTGACCCTGACCCGAGCCAGCTAAATCTTGCGGTTGATGGGCTGGGGATCGGGTATCTGGTGCTTGAACCAGATCAGCGCGCAGCGCTTAAAAAGCGCCTCCAGGATAATTTAGTCCGGAATCCGGAATATTACGCCGGTCATTACGCGCTTGGCCAACTGTATTATTCTGATAAAAATTACTCCGGGGCGGTACATGAATATCAGGAGGCCATACGGTACAACCCGGCTTTCCGGCCGGATTATTATTATTCATTAGCGCTTATTTATTTTAGTCAGGAGGATTACCAGCAGTCGAAACAAACCATATTATCCATTCTGAACAGGTATAACGGCTTAGAGTCGACAACCAACCTTAATTTACCCACGCAGTTGGCTTTTTTGCATCTGTTGCTAGGCCAGAATTACCAGGTGACCGGTAACGTTGAGTCAGCCCGGACAGAATATCAGCACGCGTTGGCGCTAAAGCCAGGTTTTTCTCTGGCTGAGGCAAAATTGAATGAATTGCCATAGCTTAGTATAATGGGGAGGAAGGATTTTTGAATTTACCGCCTATGTCCATCACAAAAGTGCCAGCAGGGTTCACGTTGGTTGAGTTATTGGTTGTTTTGGCGATTATCGGCATCCTGGTGGCGGCTGGCGCGACAAATCTCATAGGCACCCGGGGGGCAGCGCGGGATGCCGTGCGCATGTCCGACCTTTCCCAGATCCGTTTGGGGCTCGCCTTGTATTTTGATGATGCGGGCCAATATCCCGCACCGATAAAATCGTCTGGGGCCGGGCCTGACCTCAGTACGGACACGGCGTCGGGCACAATTTTTTCCTCGGCAAATAACCCATTGTTTCCGGGATATGTGAGCAAGGTATTCCAGGACCCGATGAATAATAATTCTATTGGCCAGTACTATTTTTATGACACCAACCAGAACATCAACCACCGCGCGTACGTACTGTGCTTCCATCAAGAAAAAAAAGACGCCCTGTGGTTTTATTTTTACTCGACCGGCGTCTATGGAGAGGGCGACCATTGCCCAACCATGCCATAATTAACCTGTTTTATTTATTAATATGAATAATCAAAAAGGAGTCAGTGCCGTCACCATCATCGTGGTCGTAATAATTTTTTGCGCGGTCATCGGGGGCGCTTTCCTGCTGCTGAATGACGAAAAGGCAAAAACACGTGACGCCAAGCGTATGTCCGATATGGCCCGTCTCCAGGCAGCATTTGAGCTGTTATATAACAACTCATCAAGCTACGCGCCGGCCGCACAATCCGGATGTGACAAGGTCGGCATGCTGGCCAGCCAGTGCGATTTACAGACCTACATCCCCACCATCAGCCAGATCAAGGATCCCGGGAAATACCAGTATCAGATTACCGGCGTTCCGGATGACAGCAGTTACGCCGTGACATTCCATCTGGAAAAATCCTACGATAATTTTTCTGCGGGGAAGCACGTGTTATCCGAAGACGGGATTAAGTAGTTTTTATTGCCACAAAACCGCGTCAGTTCATTTTGATTTTTGGGCTTTTTTTTGGTATAATAAAAGCCATTATGTATATTTTTCTCGTGGCTATTCTCGGTCTGGTGGTGGGCAGTTTTTTAAATGCCGTCATATACCGGCTTCATGCCGGGGTATCGTTCATGCACGGCCGGTCGTATTGTCCCCATTGCAAGCATAACCTGGCCTCCAAAGACCTGGTTCCACTGTTCAGTTTCCTGTTTTTGCGCGGCCGTTGCCGGTATTGCCAAAAGCCGATTTCCTGGCAATATCCTTTGGTCGAACTGATGACGGCAGCCGGTTTTATCGCAGTTCTGTGGAAGTTTGACGTGTCGGCAACATTGCTTGTCTATTGCCTGTACACCTGCTTATTAATGATCATATTTGTCTTTGATTTGAGGTATTACCTGATATTAGACCGGGTCAGCATACCGGCCGTCATTATTGCCGGCGTACTTTCGGCGATCGTTTTACATATCAGTGTCGCGAGCCTGTTTATCGGCGCTGTGATCGGCGGCGGATTTTTTTTGATTCAATTCCTTGTCTCCCGGGGTAAATGGATTGGCGGAGGGGATATCCGCCTTGGCGTCCTGATGGGCGTGATGTTGGGCTGGCCTCAGATCCTCGTCGCGCTGGTGATAGCCTATTTTATCGGGTCTGTTATCGGGGTTGGCCTGATTGTCTCACGGCGCAAGAAATGGCAGAGCCAGGTGCCGTTCGGCACGTTTTTAAGCGTCGCTACATTCATTACTTTTTTCATCGGCCCGGCGGTCGTAAATTATTATCAGGGCTTATTCATCCTATGAAGCATCCCGGTCGCCATATTGACGGGTTTACCCTCGCAGAACTGCTTGTGGTTATTGCCATAATCGGTCTTTTGTCGGCGCTGGTCCTGGTTAATTTCCAGTCTGGCCGGCGGTCAACTGAACTTAGGGGCGCGGCGACGAAACTGCTCCAGGACATCCGGTTGGCCCAAAGTTACACCATCGCCGGAAATAGCATTCGTTTTTGCCAGCCGCCGCCGCTCTCGACGGCAAACGTGTACATGTCATGCCACCTGTACACAGACTGTGGCGGCGGAGCCGCGGAAGAGGCGTGTAAAACTACCATCCCGACTAACGGCTACGGCATTTACCTCGGTTCGCAGTATTCATATCAGTTGTTCGGGGACACGAATCCCGACGGTCTGCTGAATCCGACTGACGATTACCAGATTACTGATCAGGATAATTCCTCTAAAGGCATTTACTTGACCCGTTATGTACTTCATGGCCAGTCTGCTTCGGACGTGTACGACCTGACTACGGCTACGCCCGCCCCGCTCACCATCACGTTCAGCCCACCGGAAGGGACGACGAAATTTTATGTTAACGGGACGGAAGATACGGCGCATACCACGGTCGACATTACCGTAAAAAGCAGTTATGTATCTTCGTATTGCCGGATTGTTACGGTCAACCGGATCTCGGGCCAAGTCAGCGAAAACCAAGGTAATTGCTCATAAGATTATGAAACTGCTTGCAAACAAACAAGGGCAAACATTACTGGAACTGCTGATCGCAATCAGTATTTTAGTCATTACCTTGGTGACGACTATCGCCTTGATCGTGGCCAGCATCAGAGCCGGCCGGGAAAGCACCAATAAACTGATCGGCGGCAGTTTGGCTCGCGAAGCAGTAGAAATTGCCCGTAATATCCGGGACAGTAACTGGGCGGCGACATCGACGCTCTATTGGGACAGCGGCCTGTCCAGCGGTACGGATAATACGGCTACGCCGGTAGTTGACGGGAACAACCCGTTGTCATTGGATTTCGGCGATGACAGTTTCACGGTCATTAAGCAGTCCGGCGGTGAATACCTGCAGGGAGCGGGCGCCAGCGGCTCAGACACGCAATTTTATCGGCTGATGTACCTTAATCCCATTTGCCAGAACAGCGCTGGCATTGAACAGATTGTTCCGTATGATAGTACGAATGACTGTGTTGCCCAGTTTGGTGCAGGAAACGAAAAGGTGGGCATCCGGATCATCACCGAAGTCCGCTGGCCGTCAGCGGATTCCTCCAGGCACATTTCGATCGAGGACCGTTTGTATAATTGGCAAGTTTTTTAAATACTCCGCATGATCAGAACGCCAAACAATAAAGGATTCACGCTGATCGAGATGATCGTCACGCTTTCGATTTTTGTGCTGGTCCTGCTGATCGCGACCAACGCGTATGTCATTTTCAACCAGACTCAGCGTAAGGTGGCGGATGCCCAGAAGATCCAGGACGACGTACGGTATCTGATGGAGGTTGTTGCGCAGGACATCAGGCTGGGGAGGATCAATTATTCGTATTACGCCACTGAGCACATTGACCTGCACCCGTTGGTAACGCAAACGACGCCGGTTTCCATACTGGCACTGATCAGCCAGTCGGGCGATATGATTTTTTACCGCTGGGTCAGCGCCAGCCAAAGCGTCCAGTATTGCAAAGAATTGACTCCAGGCGAATGCGATCTTACGGCTGGTTTGGGGTGGAACGACCTGACGCCATACGGAGTGTCGGTGGCTGATTTGCATTTCATCATCACGCCGACGGCCGACCCATTTACAGAATTAGCCTCTCCAATCCCATGTGCCGCGGGGTCCGATAAAAGCGGAGCCTGCGCGACTGCATACGGTTACAGCTGTCCGGCTGCCGGGGGAAATTGCGAGTATTACTCTGACGGCCAGCATTATCAGCCGAAGGTCCGCATGGTCATCCAATCCGTGGCCGACGACCCCAGCCTGCCGGCCGTATCCCGGACACTGAATTT
>JBAZNF010000024.1:0-15920 GCA_041649335.1 Patescibacteria group bacterium | reverse complement strand
GACCGGTATATGGCCGCCTTCACGCCTTATGCTTCTACCTATAATTATGAGGCCTGGATCATGCCATTCCGCCACGTGGACAACATCAGCCAGCTGAATGAAGCAGAACTGACTTCACTGGCCCGTTACATGAAGCTGATAATCACCCGGCTCAATAAGCTCCAGCTGCCCTATAACTACTATCTTCATCAGGCCATTACCGAAAAGCACGAGCACCTGTACATCCGCATCTGCCCGCGCCGCGACGTCTGGGCCGGCGTGGAAATGGGCTCGCGGCTGGTCATCAATTCCGTCGCCCCGGAGGCGGCCGCCAAATTCTACCGCGGCGGGAAATAATAAATAATACAAAAACAAGGTCACGGAACCTTGTTTTTTCATAGAAGTTAAATAGAAAGCTTTATGAATTTCCTTTTTCCTACTTTGATCACCGTTCCGTCTTGGACGTCAATTTCCTTTTTCCAGTCTTTAATAATTTCACTATCTATGGACACGCCACCCTGCTCAACGATACGCCGTGCCTCAGCTTTTGACGCAACTAATTTCGTTATCACCAGCAGGTTAATGATAGGATGGCTGCCTTTTTTAACTTTGCATGTCGGCATGTCCGTCGGCGCCTGCTTATCCTTAAACATACTCACAAACTCTTTTTCCGCCTCAATGGCGTCATGTTTAGTGTGGTAAAGCTCAACTATTTCTTTCGCTAGCCGAGCCTTGAAATCCCGGGGATTAGCACCCTGCTTCATGGCCGTATTAAACTCGGCAATGTCCTCAAGCGGCACATCCGTCAACAAAGTGTAGTACTTGATAATCAAACCGTCCGGAATCGACATCAGCTTCCCGAACATTTCCTTGGGCGTGTCGTTAAGAGCCACGACATTGCCGACGCTCTTGGACATTTTCTCTTTGCCGTCCAGTCCCTCCAGCAACGGTACGGTCATGATGTCCTGGGGCCTCTGGCTGTACGCCGGCTGGATGACCCGTCCGGCCAGCACGTTGAACGTCTGGTCCGTGCCGCCCAATTCCACATCCGCGCGCAGTGCCACGGAATCATACCCCTGCAGCAACGGGTACATCAGCTCATGGATCCACAATGGTTTCTTGGCGGCCAGCCGCTTCTGGAACATGTCACGCTCCAGCATCTGGTTGACGGAAAACAGACTAGCCAGCTGGAATAGTTCAGCCAGATCCATGTTCTTATGCCACTCTGAATTATAACGGAACTCCACTTTTGACAAATCAAGAATTTTTCCGGCCTGATCGCGGTAACTTGCCATATTCTCCTGGATGTCCATATGCGTCAATGGCCGCCGGACCGAGGCCTTATCCGTCGGGTCGCCGATACGGGCGGTAAAATCCCCAACCAAAAAAATCGCCTGATGCCCTAAATCTTGAAATTGCCGCAATTTGCGCAGGACAACCGTGTGCCCGAGATGCAACAATGGCGACGTCGGGTCAATGCCCAATTTTATGCGTAACTTCCGGCCGCCATCCAGTTTTTTAACCAGGCTGTCCTTGATAATGACCTGCTCCACCCCGCGGGACAGGAGCTCCTTATTTTTGATGTGTCGGTTCATACTTCGTTTCTTATTATAGCCTATTTTTGCTATACTATAAAGGTAAATTCTTTTTTACCACATGAAATATACTATCGGCATAGACATCGGTGGGACAAAAATTCTCGCTGGGCTGGTTGACCGGAGCTGGCGTGTTTTACGGTCAAACCGTGTCCCGCTTGACCGGCATACGCCGCGCCGCTTCCTCCTCTCCGTCCAGCGGGCATTGGTCCCCCTGGTCAGTCCGGATGTGCAGGCAATCGGCGTCGGCACCACCGGCGTAGTCAACCGCCGGACCGGCGTCGTGAGCGGAACCGGCAATCTGCCCCGCCAGTGGCGGCACGTCCAACTGAAAAAAATTCTTTCCGAAAAATTCCGCCTTCCGGTCGACGTCGACAATGACGGCAATTGCTTTGCATTGGCCGAAGCGGTCGTCGGACAGGGCCGGGATAAAAAATCAATCCTCGGCATCACCATCGGCACGGGAGTGGGTGCGGGGCTGGTGACGGGAAAACGGCTGTACCGGGGCCGGGACAATGTCACGGAATTCGGCCACACCACCGTATCGACAGCCCCAGTGAAGTGCAGTTGCGGCCGCACCGGCCATCTGGAGTCGTTCGTATCCGGCCCGGCCATGACCCGGGAGTACAAACGCCTTACCAACCGCACCTGCGATCCGCACGAAATTGAGGATTACGCCAAACGCGGCCGCAGAGCCGCGCAACGGGTTTTTGACCAGATGGCACGCTGGTTGGGCCTCGGACTGACCAACGCCATTTACTCTTACAATCCGGACATTATAGTCCTGGGCGGCGGACTATCGGCAGTCCGGCTGCTGACCATCCCGGCCATACGGTATTGTCGCACAAGTCTTTTTTATGGTACACTAGCTTCCACAAAAATTGTGGCCACCCGCGACCGGCACGCCATGCCGGTCATTGGCGCCGCCCTGCTAACCCAAGAGAAAAAAATACACTAGCCCATGCCCATACCGCCCCTGCGTGACCCGAATTTTCGCATCAAGAGAATCGGCTCCCGCGTGGTCCAAACCATCCGCACCCAGCACCGCCACCCGAAACGATGGCGCCGCATCGCCATCCGTCTCCTGCCGTTCCTGGGCGTTGCCTGCGTCCTCGGCATAATCGGTGTTGTGATAGTTTTTGCCGTCGTTTCGCGGGACCTGCCGGATCCGAACAAAGTAATCGACCGGACGGTCGCCCAGAGCACGAAGATATACGCGCGGGACGGCTCAACGCTTCTCTATGACATACACGGGGAAGAAAAACGGACCGTCGTGCCGCTCGAACAGATACCTGACTCGGTCAAACAGGCAACCATCGCTATTGAGGATAAAAATTTCTATACTAATCACGGCTTTTCCCTGACCGGAATCATCAAGGCCGGCTGCCACCAGGTCATCGGCAACTTTGCCGGCCTCTGCCCGCCGCGCGGCGGGTCGACCATCACCCAGCAGTTCGTCAAGAATGCCATCTTGACGTCCGAACACACCTACACCCGCAAGATCAAGGAGCTGATCCTGTCCTACCAGCTGGACCGGAAATTTTCAAAAGACCAAATCCTGCAATTGTACCTGAATGAAATCCCCTACGGATCCAACGCTTACGGCATCGAATCTGCGGCCGAAATGTACTTTGGCGTTTCGGCCAAAGACCTGACCCTGGCCCAATCGGCCATGCTGGCGGCGATGGTACAGTCGCCCTCCTATTACTCGCCGCATGGCAACCACACCGACACATTGGTCGGCCGCCAGCAATTAGTCCTGTCGCTCATGGTTGAGCAGGGGTATATTACCCAGGCCCAGGCAGACGAAGCGAAAGCAGTGGATGTCCTGGCCCAGGTAAAGCCGCAGTCCAACAGCCTCGTGGCCCCTCATTTTGTCATGTACATCCGCGAACTGTTGGCGGAAAAATACGGCGAGGTTGAGGTGGAGCAGGGCGGGCTGAAAATAATCACCACCCTCAATATCGATAAGCAAAACATTGCCGAAGAAGTGGTAAAAAAATACGCGGACAAGAATGCCACGAAATATACTGCCTCCAATGCAGCTCTGGTTTCCCTGGACACCAAGACCGGACAAATACTGGCCATGGTTGGATCAAAAGACTACTACGACGAATCAATCGACGGCAACGTCAACGTCGTCCTGCGTCCGCGCCAGCCCGGGTCATCATTCAAGCCGATCGTCTACGCCACTGCGTTCGCGGAAGGGTACACGCCGGAAACGATATTATACGACCTGGTCACCACGTTTAAAACCGAAACCGGGCCAGACTATGTGCCGCATAACTACGACCTGAAGGAGCATGGACCGGTGTCCATGCGCCAGGCGCTGGCCGGCTCGCTCAATATCCCGGCGGTCAAAACACTCTACCTGACCGGCATCAACAACGTCCTGGATACCGCCCAAAAGCTGGGTTATACCACCCTGAACGACCGAAGCCGGTTCGGGCTGTCATTGGTACTGGGCGGTGGGGACGTCACCCTCCTGGAGCATACCGCGGCCTACGCCACATTCGCCCGCGAAGGCGTCTACCACCCGCCGGTCGCTATCCTGCGCGTTGAAGACAATAAGGGCAAAGTATTGGAACAATATGAAGAACGCGAAACGCGTGTCATGGACGCGAAGGTCATCCGTATCCTCAACAGCGTGCTGTCGGACAACGGCGCCCGAGCATTCATCTTCGGGGAGAAAAACTACCTTACCCTGCCAGACCGTCCAGTGGCTGCCAAGACCGGCACGACAAACGATTACCGCGATGCCTGGACCATGGGCTATACGCCGTCCATCGCCACCGGCGTCTGGGTCGGCAACAACGACTTTTCGGAAATGAAGCGCGGGGCCGACGGTTCCATTGTTGCCGCGCCCATCTGGAACGAATACATGAAGCGGACCGTCGGCGGGCCGGCCGAACCGTTCAAAACGCCTGACCCGAACGATGCCACCAAACCGGTGCTGCAGGGCAAGACGGGAAACGAGATACAGTATTCCGTTGATTCGATTACCGGGAAAATCATCCCGGATTCGTGCCTAGACACCTATCCCAAGGAGTTTATCGCCAAAAAGACGTTCAAAGTCGTCCATTCCATACTGTATTACGTGGACAAGAACGACCCGACCGGACCGGCGCCGTCTGACCCGTCAAAAGATCCCGAATACCAGTACTGGGAAGACCCGGTCCAGGCGTGGGCCAAGGCGAATAATTTTGTCGACGCCGCGCCGCAATACGAATCCTGTGATTTACGTTCTACGATCAATTCGCCGGTTGTTACTTTTACAACGCCGGAGGCAAATGCCACGGTGGCAACAAGCACATTCATCCTGTCTGCAACTGCCACCGGCCCCCAACCAATTAAATCAATTGCGTATTACATTGACGATATCCAGGTTGGCATCTCTGATGTGGCACCGTTCGCTTTCACCTACACGGCCACTGATTTAATCAGCGGGTTCCATGATATAAAAGCGGTCGCCACTGACGCCATCGGCAATATCGGGTCAGCGACCATTACGGTAAATTATCTTCCTGCCGTGGCTGAACCGGCGGCGACGCCGGCCGATGCCGCTACGCCAACGCCATAATTCTACTTTATTATAATCAACACCTTCCACTACGGAAGATGTTTTGGATTCTCCTTGAATGGTATAATTATAGTGTAAAAAAAGGGAAAAATTGACGGTCCAGCGACGGCGCTCCGGTTCAGGAAAAGTGAACATTGGGCCGATGGCCGTTGGCTAAAACCACTGAGCCGTCGCATACCTGCGCCGTCGCAAAAATCTGTGCATAACCTCAATTAAACATCTAAAAACTTATCAACCGTATTATGGATTCCCCAAACCAACCCAAATCTAACCCATCCATGTCCAAGCCGCTGGCTTGGGTCATTCTGATTGTCGTCGTCCTGATCCTGGCTTGTGGCACCTATTTCCTACTGCAACAGGAGGATAGTAACACCAGTAACGGGAATACTGCGGTAAATACGGTAGTTAACAGGAATTCAGGCATAAATACCAATACAACTGCCAATTCAAACGTCTCCTCCAATGGCAATTCTGCTGCGAACACCAATGTCGCGGTTAATACCAATGTGGATACTACGGGATGGAAGACGTATAAATTTACTAATCTAGATATAAGTATCGAATTGCCTACAGATTGGGTGGTAGAACATAAAAATTTTTCCAGCGGGAGCTTCCAGGAAGACAATGCGGCTGACAACTATATTGTTTCACCTCCTGAAAATAAACTGGATTTCATGGCAGCCGCAAATTGTTATATATCACAGTTCCCTATTACTAAAAACGAATTCATCACTTCGTGGATTGAACAATCTAATATCTACGTGACAAGTGGTACAGGTGAGGGTTTAAACATAATCGACCAACACGAGATCTCAATCGGCCCTTATACTGGATTATATGTACGAGAAGGGGCTGGCGGCCCACAAGAAACAATATCGTTCTATTTTCGAAGTAACTCTTCACTGATTCGATTTGGCTATTATAAAGGGGTGGTCGTAGAACCATACAGTCAATTTCAGTCATTCTCCAACACTTGTGCTGCAATCCTAAAAACACTTAACTAGCAAATGCTCATTTTAGAAATTAAACACTAACAGCTCTTTAACAACCAAACTAAGAAAGGAGGTATCCTATGAGATACCTAAAATCGGTTGCTGTTTTACTTGTCGTGTTGTTCTGGGCCAAAATTGGTTTAGCACAACCTGACATCGAGCTTCCATTTATAGCGGGGGATACCTGGTGGTGCAGCCAGGGATGGGATGGGTCATACTCACACGACGGAGAAGCGGCATGGGATTTCAATAGGTCGGGAGGCGATCTAGGGTACCCTTTACTCGCTCCATCTGATGGGAGTATTGCTTTTACAGGCAACTCGGCAAGTCCGTATGGGAACGTAGTGTTAATTAACTACGGTTCTGGTTACTACGGAAGATTGGCACACCTCTCTTCAATGGTCGTGTCAACCGGTGAAAACGTCCTAAAAGGTCAAGTAGTTGGGTTCTGTGGTGGCACCGGAGGTAACTATTCGCCTCACATACACTACAACACACAACAGACCTCAGATCCAAGTGGACAAGACTATACTCAGGTTTACTTGGATTATGTTGACTATCAAAGCACTATACATGAAAATGGATATCCAAATCCATGTGACTGCTTTGAAAATCCGCCTGCGAGCACGTTTTACACCTCCCTCAACTCCAACATCCCGAACCTGGAGTTCAACGCCAATGGGGGATATGCCAACTACGGTACTCTCCAGAACGGCGTTGGACAGGACATCCACACCGGCATCCACTGGTACCATGCCTATGACCCAGGTAATCTCTACCGAGGCGGCCAGGTGCCCAACAACTGCTACGTCCAGAACTGGGGCGGCGGGCCTTATGCCAACTGCGGGATTGTGTATGACGCGCTTGGCGGAGCCAGGCGGGCATATACTGTCAGAACCGGCTTCTGGTACAACGGTCAAACTGGTCTGGGCCAGGGTTGGGCCAAACAGGGTGGTCCGACATCGTGGCTGGGGATGCCTATCAGTAACGAGGTAATTAATCCTTCGGGATACGCCGAACAATTCTTCGTCGGTGGGTATTACCGCTGGATGGGGGCATGCCAGGCAAACTATTGGAATGTCTGC
The DNA here is from genome assembly GCA_041649335.1 of Patescibacteria group bacterium. Classification (GTDB taxonomy): domain Bacteria; phylum Patescibacteriota; class Patescibacteriia; order UBA10025; family JAHIVO01; genus JBAYGJ01. The sequence goes on along the minus strand of JBAZNF010000024.1, from coordinate 8,689 downwards.
TCACCGGGGTGGACCGACCATGGCTGGGATCCAGTATATAGCTATCAAGTGGCTGATGCCTGGATTGCGGCCGGAAACATCTGGGGTATTGGCCAGCCGACGGGGTATGCCTATGAAGACGGATATTACTGGAAACAGCCGTGCCAGAATGGAACGGTCCAAGTGGAGATTCCATCGGGAACAGTGGGTGGTGCTGGAGGCGGCCCGCAAGTTCCCGACCCCTCGCCGACTTTACCGCCGAGTGATCCGTTGGTTGTAAACATTTCCACCGGCCGATTATGCGTCTCCAACGTCTATGAAGACCCGACTTACTGCATAGCTAGAGGATATACCGCCAATAAATTAGTTGACGGCAATACCCTATCGCTTGCGTATCCCGGCGGTCATGACGTGGATTATACGGTCACGTTTGACGGATATGACTTTATCAGGCAATTTTCCGTCCGATTCGGTTATTTCGGCTTTGCCGGATACATCGACTCTTGGGAAATTCTGGCGTTGAACCCTGACGGAACCTCCTGGCAACAGCTGCATTCCGGCGGTTGTCCGAATACGGACAACTTCAGCGGCGAGGTGGCACATCCGACTCGTGCCATACGCATTAAAGCCCATTCCAACGCCAACTGGATCGGCTTGTATGAGCTGACGGTAAACGGACACCATAACACCGCGATCGGGATGCCGGTCGAGCAACTAACCGGCGGGGATCCAAACTACGACAAGGATCCGGGGAGGCTCACGGATGGTAACCTGGCTACGGATGCTTATCCGGCTAGTACGTCATTTACCTACCGGGTAACTTACCCTCAGACGATGGACGTCAGCTATCTGGTGTTGGCAGGGAAAGAATACACGGCTAATCCTGCCTATATCACCTCCTGGTCCGTACTTGGTTTTGATGGGACCGACTGGGTAGGGATTGCCTCAGGAACCAACGACGGACGCCAGTATATTATTGTGCCGGTATTCTCGCAACTGTTCTGCCTGAGGATTAACTGTTCCTCGACGCAGAACTGGATCGGGCTATATGAATTAGGAGTGTATGGGAATGTGTCCGGCTTTCCGAAAGTGACAGAGGGACCGGGGGACGAAACATGCCTCCCGACTACGTTCTCTCTTTCCCAGAACTACCCCAATCCTTTTAACCCGGCGACGGTCATCTCATATTCGCTGCCGGAGGCTACTCATGTCACCCTGGATGTCTTCAACATCCTGGGGCAGAAGGTGGCCACGCTCATTAACGAAAACCAGACTGCTGGCGAGCACAATTGTACGTGGGTCGCTCGCGAGCAGGCTTCAGGGATCTACTTCTACCGCTTGGCGACAGATCACGAGTCGGTCACCAAGAAGATGGTGCTGTTGAAATGAAGTTGGTCCCACTGGATTCAACCAAAAAAAACAGGGTGGAATTTCTTCCAGCCTGTTTTTAATAATCTAGTACTCATTACATGTTACGGATTGCCAACCTACTGCTTGATCGGCATGATGATGTAGAGGTAGTCACCCTCTTTGGCCGGCTTTACTAACCCGGGGCTTAGGTTGGAATTGATTTCCATCACGCAGCTGGTCGACCCCAAATTCTGCAGGCCGTCGAGTAAATACCGGTAGTTAAAGACAATATGGTTATCGTCACCCTCTATGGCCGCCTCCTGTACCGCTTCACTCTCGCCGACCTGGGCATTGGTCGTGTTCACCGTAATCTGTCCGGCAGTTTTTTCAAATTTCAAAACAATATCGTTGCCGCCCGGCTTGCAAAACAGGCTGGCCCGCTTGACGGTATTGATCAGCTCCTGAGTGTCCACCGTTACCTTGGTCCGGTATTCTTTCGGGATAATTTGCTGGTAATCCGGGTATTGCCCCTCAATAACCCGGGAGGTCAGTTTGGTCTCGCCCAAGTCAAATAAAATCTGGTTTTCATTGCATACGATCGATACCGGCTCGTCATAATCCCCTAAAATCCTCACCAGTTCCTGAATGGTGCGGATCGGCACGATGACACTGTGCTGGCCGCTGGCCGGCTTGGCCAGTGCCACTTTTTTCTCCGCCAGACGGTAACTGTCGGTCGCGACCGCAGTCAGGTTACCCCCCTCAAAATTAAAATAGACGCCGCTGATTTCCGGCCGGGTTTCGTCATAAGCGACGGCAAAGGCTACGTTTGAAAGGGCCCGCCGGAGCGTCTCAGCCGGTATGTCAAATTTCTGTTTCGCCTCAACTTCCGGGATAAGCGGGAATTCCGAGGATTCCAAGCCCTTCATCACCGTTTTTGATTTCTTCCCCTTGATTTTCAGGTTCTGGTCCACCACTTCCATTTCAATATTTTCTTTCGGCAGCAAATTCACATAATCACTAAGGGTTTTTGCCTGGACGGTAAACGCCCCCTCCTGCTCGACTTTCCCGCGAACCTGGCAGATAATCCCAATTTCTAAATTTGTCGTCAGTAATTTAATAACCCCCTGCTCAGCGCGAATAAGCACGTTGTTTAAAATCGGCAGGGTAATATTTTTACTGGCCACATGACTGACCAGTGAAAGGCCTTTGGCTAAATTTTCCTGCGTGCATGTTACTTTCATATATATGTTTTAAATTATAATACACTAGTATTAGTAATAGAGGTGGTGGATATGTGGATGAAAATGTTTTAATTTAAAGTTGGGTAGGTTTTGGTGTGATGGGGTGAGAATTTTTTTCAGGCCGGGGGTGTGAATAATAGTTGCGGGAGGAGTGGATGGTGTGGGGGGAAAAAATTTATCGGATGGGAAAATATTTATAATGAGTTTTTGGGGTGAGTTTATGAACAGTTGGCGCGCAGGCTTACTGCATGTTTATCCACGTAAATGTCCGGTACTGTGCACCGCCTGTTAACACCTTGCCCACTAGTTGTACAGTCGCTGGCGGATCAGGGAAATGTCTTGGCGGATTTTTTCATCGTCATCAAAAGCCTTTTTGATTTTTTCGTACGCGTGCATGGCGGTGGTGTGGTCGCGTCCGCCCAGCTCCTGGCCAATGGCCGGATAGGAGGCTTTGGCCTCTTCCCGCATCAGGAACATGGCAATCTGCCGGGGTACTACCAGCTCTTTTTTTCGGCTCGCGCCGAGCAGGTCGCCCGTAGAAATTTCAAAAAAACTGGCAATAACCGAAATGATCTGCTTGGAGGTGATGGCTCCGTCCCTCTTTTGGTACCGGGACAGGCTCGTGATGATGTTTTTGACCGATTCGACCGTGGGGGGCGTATTATTGAGCTGGTGGTAGGCCATAATGCGGTTCAGGGCGCCCTCCAGTTCACGGACATTACTCTGGACGCCGGTAGCGATAGCGGTAATGATTTCACGTGATAATGGGTAACTTTTTTCCTGGCATTTGGCGTTTAAAATAGCCACCCGGGTTTCGAAATCCGGCTGGGCAATATCTGCAATCATGCCCCATTCAAAGCGGGAAATCAGGCGATTTTCCAGGGCCGGGATGGCTTTGGGCGGCCGGTCAGAGCTGATGACTATCTGCTTGTTTTGCTGATGCAGGGCGTTGAAGGTGTGGAAAAACTCTTCCTGCGTGCCCTCTTTGCCGGCCAAAAACTGTATGTCATCAATCAGGAGGAGATCGGCGTTCCGGTAATGCTCCTTGAAGCTTTCCCCGTTGCCCTGGCTGATCGCGCGGATGAATTCATTGGTGAATTTTTCGCAGGTGACGTAGACGACTTTCTTTTTTGGTGAATTTTTCAGGATTTCATGAGCGATGGCCTGCAGTAAATGCGTTTTCCCGAGGCCGGCCCCGCCGTAGATAAACAAGGGATTATACACTTCACCGGGGCGCTGGGCGACTGCCTGACAGGCCGCATGGGCCAGTTCGCTGGATTTTCCCACGACAAAATTGGCAAAAGTGTATCGGGCGTTGAGGCCGAATCCATTATGATTGTCCGTCTGTTTGCCGGCCGGTGGTTGGCTGGCGGCTGGAGGGGTGGATGAGACGGTTTGTTCCTGCCGGTGTGTTGATTCGACTTTATAGGTGACTTCCCTGACCTGGTCGCCCGTGGCGTTCTGCAGGCTCTTCAGGATTTCCTTATGGTATTTATTTTCCAGCCACGATTTGGTGAAGGTGTTGGGTACGCCAATGGCCACCTGCCCGTTTTCGTATGAAGAGATGAAAGTATTTTTAAACCAGGTGGTGAAGTTGGCCTTACTGATCGATAACTCCAATTCACCGAGGGCCGCCTGCCAGAGCTGTTCTTTGTCCATACGTATTATTTTTATGAGTAGTATTCATCCTACCATAAAACGGGTCCTTAAAAAACGCCATATCATGAGTTTTTTGTGCATAAACTGTGATTAAGATGAGGATAGCCATTTTCCATTGACCGATGGCCTTCTTTCGGTTATACTTAGAAAAGATTTTTACCTATCGTAATTGAAGACATTGTATGCCAAAACGGACATACCAACCAAAAAAACGGCAACGCTCAAAAGAGCATGGGTTCAGGAAACGGATGAAAACACGCAACGGACGCAAAGTGCTGGCCAGACGACGCCGGAAGGGCCGCCACAGCCTTTCGCTTTAACGCCTACTATCATGCTACCGCCACAACATCGGGTGGTGAGCGATCGAGATTGGCATGTATTGCACCGGAACGGCATCACGTATCATGAGTCTGATGCCGTGTTGAAGGTCCGCCGCAACCAGCTGCCTGTCACCCGGTTTGGTTTTAGCATCGGTCTCAAGGTCCATAAAAAGGCGTCTACGCGAAATCTGTTGAAACGCCGGTTACGGGTCATTGCCGCCGCGGCCATCCCCCGCCTGAAGACCGGATATGATGTGGCTATTATTGCAAAAGCGCCCCTGAAGCAATTGAAATTCATGGAGCTGAAGGAACGCGTGCGCCGCCTGTTTGAGCGGGCTAAATTGTATACATAGTATGATTTTCACTTCGCTTGCATCAAAAATCGTTTTACGCCTTATCCGGGTGTACCAGCGGACCGTGTCTCCGGACCATGGGTTGTGGTCGTACCGGCATCCGTATGGGTATTGCCGGTTCCATCCGACCTGCTCAGAATACGGGTATCAGGCAATCAGCAAGCATGGGTTGGCGAGGGGCGGATGGCTGGCCATCAAACGCGTCGGCCGCTGCCATCCCTGGTCACAGGGCGGGCATGATCCAGTACCACATAGTATATGATCGGAGATATATTCAATACAGTTTTATTTCAGCCATTGCTCAATGCGTTGGTTTTGATTTACCAATATATCCCTGATTTGGGGGTATCAATTATTTTGCTAACATTAGTGATAAAATTGTTACTGTACCTTCCATCACGGTCTTCGATACGGTCACAGAAAGTTCTTCAGGAAACCCAGCCAAAACTCCAAGAAATTCAGAATAAATACAAGGACAATAAGGAGGAGTTGGGGCGACAGCTCATGAAATTTTACAAGGACAACAAGGTGAATCCATTTTCATCCTGTTTGCCGCTCCTAATCCAGCTGCCTATCCTAATCGCTTTATACCGGGCGTTTTTAGCCGTTGCCCAGACTGACCCCTCGACCCATATCTTAGTGGCTGATCAGCTGCAGCATCTGTATGTGCCTCTACGGAATATTTTTTCAAGCCAAGCCATCAACCCCCTGTTTCTCGGATTTATCGATCTGGCCAAAAAAGGAAATTATGTTCTGGCTGTCCTAGCCGGCGCGGCTCAGTTCTGGCAGACAAAGATGCTGATGGCCAAACAGCCCCCGAAAGTGCCGGGTGCCAAAGATGAAAGCATGATGGCGGGCATGAATAAACAGATGATGTATTTCATGCCGGTTATCACGGTAATTTTCGGCCTGCAGTTCCCTGCGGGCCTAACCCTGTACTGGTTATTTTCCACATTATTTACGGTGGCCCAGCAGTATTATATATTTAAGAAAGACAAGGTCGTTCCCGTTATCCAAGCGCCAAAACCATGAGAATGAGCGCTAAACAGCTCGTTGGGCTGGCTACCTACACCCAAGCCGGTGACCATTTGGGCAAGGTGTCCGATATTGTTATTGATCCGGAAACGCATACGGTCCAGCAGTATGCCATCCGCAGCCATGATTTAATCGGCGAGCTGCTCCAGAGGGATTTATTGGTCAGTGCCGACCAGGTCATTTCAATTTCAGAGGAAAAAATGGTTGTCGAGGACGCAGTCGTTGCCGAACGTGATCAGAAGAAACAGCCGGAACGGAAACCGATCCCGGCCGCCTAAGCCATTTCACGCCCCTTTTAGGCGCGTCATCGCCAGGACGCGTTTTTTTGTATGGTTATTCTCCTGTCAGTCCGGCTGACGTACGCGAAACGGATCACGGTCAGGGGCAGATTGCGCAGGAGCGGCCTGAGCTTGTCAGCCCATTCAACCAGCAGTACTGTATCTTTTCTACCGACATATTCGCGTAAACCCACGTCCAGCACTTCCCCAATGCGCCGTAGGCGGTAGGCATCAACGTGGCACAGAGTCCGGAGCGCCCCTTTGTTGATCTTGTAGGTTTTCATTAACACGAAGGTCGGGCTGTTAATCATGCCGTGTATGCCCAGTCCCCTCGCAAACCCTTTGGCAAAGTAGGTTTTCCCGCCACCCATGTCGCCGATCAGCGCAAAAATATGGCCATGTGTTAAATTCTTGGCTAATTTTAGTCCAATTTTGAATGTTTCTACTTGACTATGTGACAGTATTCGCATGCCACCAGTGTAAGCCATCCGGGCACTTACGACAAATATGGCTTAGGTAACCCCCCAATATGGTAATTAATCTTGACATACGCTGGCGGTTATTTTATACTGGTCTATTACGTTTTTTTATTTATGGAGCATCCCCCTATCCAACAGGCCGTTGACCTGTTTGAAAAAAGCCATAATATTGTCATTGCATTACCGCGCAATCCGTCCACTGACGCAATCGCTTCAGGCCTCGGTCTTTTTTTAGTTTTGGAAAAGATGGGCAAGAAGGTGAAGGTCGTCTGCAATGAGTTTAACTTGCCGCCGTCACACCAGTTCCTGCCGAAAAGCAGCGAGATCAATTCTGACCTGACCGCATTGAGGAAGTTTATCATTTCATTGGACCTGACCCGTACCCAGGTACAGGAACTGTCCTATGACATCAGTGACAAGAAGCGGCTGAATGTTTTCATAACCCCGAAAAACGGTTTTTTTGAGGCCCGCGATGTTACCACGTCCGCTTCCGCGTATGACTATGACTTAATCATTGTCATTGACGCTCCGGAGCTGGAAGCCCTGGGGCAGATTTATGACGACAATACGGAATTCTTTTACCATACTCCGATAATCAATATTGATCATTCTGCAGCAAATGAGTATTTCGGGCAGATAAACATTGTTGACCTGGTCGCTACTTCAACATCGGAAATTGTCTATGAGATGGTCAAGGGGTTTAAGGAGAACGTGCTGGACGAATATATCGCCACCAGCCTGCTGACCGGGATCATATCCAAGACCAAAAGTTTCCAAAGCGCCAGCGTCACCCCGAAATCACTGGCCATCAGCAGCCTGTTGATCGAAAATGGCGCCCGGCGGGACGATATCATCAAAAATTTGTACCGCACCAAGTCCATCAACACCCTGAAGTTATGGGGCCGAGCTTTGGCCCGGCTGAAGACCGAGGCGGAGGGCCGCATTGTCTGGTCCCTGCTCAATCGGCAGGATTTCGAAAAATCAGGAGCCGGAGAAACCGAACTCGACGGCGTGGTTGACGAGCTGATGGTCAATACCCCCAATGCTGAGATCATCTGTCTTTTATATGAAGGCCCGAACAATGGCATCAAGGCGATCGTCAATACGGGCCGGACCATAGACGGCCTTACGGTATTCCGTGATTTTCAGCCGACCGGCACCAGGAATTTCACCCGCCTGGCCTTTACGGAGCCCGACCTGTTATCCGTTGAGAAAACGTTCGTGGAGGTCTGCAAAAAATATTTATCCGGCGCGCCCGCATAACCGGACGGCACATCTGACCCCGACGGAGTCGGGGCTGTTTTGATTTACTCGGGCTGTTATTATTGTTATAATAAGGGCCATATGGATGATGATATCACCAGTCAAAAAGAGAAAGGCATTGATGACTTGATCGGCGCCGCCCGGGCCAGCCAGGGCGGCAAGATTCACGTCAGCTCTGACGAAATCGAGGAAAAACTGAAAACCAAGATCCACGAGATTCAATCGAAAAAAAAGGAGGAAGAAACGCGGGAGCAGGCATTGGCTAGCGGCATTGGGTATATATATTTAAAGGGTTTCCCGGTCAGTTCTGAGGCGTTGATGCTGCTGCCGGAGGAAGAATCGCGCCGGTTAAAAGCTGTTTGTTTTTTCAAGACGGATACGGAAATACGCGTCGGCGCGGTGAACCCGCAGGACCCCCTCGTCATTGATTTGCTGGCTAGAATGACCGAAGAAAGCCGGTCGCATGGTGACATCTACCAGATTTCCATGGAGAGTCTGGAGGCAGTTTTGAAATTATATGAGACCCAGCCCAGGCCGAGGAAATTTGTGGCTGGCATAGAGCTGAAGGCGGAAGACCTGAAGAAATTTACCGGTGCCATCAAGTCATTCCGTGATTTGGCGGAGCAAATCCAGCACGTATCAATCACCGACGTATTTACTATGATTATGGCCGGCGGCATACAGGCCCGCGCTTCCGATGTCCATATTGAGGCTGAGCAGGATGACATTAAG
>JBAZNF010000023.1:0-18617 GCA_041649335.1 Patescibacteria group bacterium | reverse complement strand
TGAATTTACAGACGGCGGTCAGCAGTCGTCTCATTGTCGGTCCGGTAACAAATGTTTACCATGACTAATATCCGGAACAATTCAGGGGTAGTGCTGGTGTATTCTCTCCTGGTCATGGGGTTGCTGACAGCTATCGCCTTGACCGTTTCATTGGTGATTATCAATGAATTGCGGCTGACCAGTTCGGCTACTGACGGGTCATTGGCATATTATGCCGCTGAATCGGGCATTGAACGTGGTTTATACGGCATCAAGACGATGCGCAGCGCTGGCGTGGTCCCGTTATCCACGGCCGTAGCTACCATTGCGGCATATGCGGATACATTTACCTCAAATTCCGCAGTGTTTGACGCTGAACAGACCGAATCGTCAACTTCCCTTATTGTCGACCGGTATATCGGAGAAAATGAATACGCACAGGCCGACTATTATAATGCAGACGACCCCCTGAGTCCGAGCAATGTGGATCATGTCGTGGTTTCAAATAACGGCACTGACCCGAATTCGTGGGCGGAAGTCTCGTGGATCGGCTGGGACAATACGGGCACGCTGGGTACGTCAGTCAGCGCTAAAAAGGTTATCGGTTCGACTGACCTGTCCAATGGTTGGTCGATAACGCTGGCGAGTGCCTACAGCGGTTCACCGGTCGGGTACCGGTTGCGGATACGGGCCTTATTCGGGCCACTGTCGAGTTTTTCAGTCATCCCGTATGACAGCAGTAACAATATAGTTACCAATTTACCGTCACAGGTAATCATCAAGTCTGTCGGCAGGCGCAATTCCTTCAAACAGGCGCTGACTGCCACCGTACCCTGGCGCATACCGTTATCCGGACTATATGACTATGTTTTGTTCAGCGAGGGAGAACTGGAAAAAAATATTATCTTAAGCAAGGCGATATATTCTTCGGGTGTCATACAAGTAGAGGAGGCGGCCAGCGGTACGTGTGCAAATTGCGCGGTCTGCCAATCGGCCGGATGGCTGGCATCAGCGTGTACCCCGAACGTCAGCTGCGCTTCCGGAAATCCGTTCATGTGCACACTGCCTACGGTTAATGATTCGTTTACCCTGCCAATCCCGGCCGGTGTGGTGTCCGCGCAGGAGTTATATCTCAGCCTGCGGTTTCAGTCCGCCAGTACCAATGCGGAGGTGACGATTGCGGATCCGAGCGAGGGGGAAGTCGGTTTTACGTTCAACCCATCCAGTGCCGGAGTCTGGAAAACATGCACGATTCCCGAATCGTTTTCGCTCGGCAGCATTACCGCCGGCCGCAGCATCATGTTTAGGAATCTGACCGTTGCCGCCGTTTTGCAGGTCGATTGGTACCAGATCAGCAGCTATAAGATTTTTAGCGATTGCCCAACGTCATGAGCATTTTAGATGTAAAAAAACGGATCGGGAAGCTGAAAGCGGAGATTAACCATCACCGCTATCTTTATCATGTGCTTGACCGGCAGGAGATTTCCGATGCCGCGCTTGATTCCCTGAAGCATGAGCTGCAGGATTTGGAGAATAAGCATCCCGAGTTCATTACGCCGGATTCGCCAACGCAACGCGTCGGAGGGAAAGCGCTTGATAAATTTGCAAAGGTGCAGCATCCCGTTCCGATGCTTTCATTGGTGGACGCTTTTTCATTTGATGAATTGACAGAGTGGGAAACACGGAACAGAAAATTGGTCCCGTCAGGCACGAATATGGAGTATTATGCCGAAACAAAAATGGACGGTCTGGCGGTCACCTTGAAATACCGTGATGGCGTACTGCTCCAGGCGGCCACGCGCGGCGACGGCAAGGTCGGGGAAGACATTACCAATAATGCGAAAACAATCGACGCCATCCCGTTACGACTGGAACTAGATAGCCTGCAGCCGAGTGTGCGCGCGTCAGCCCGGCGGGAGGTTGAGGTGCGCGGCGAAGTGTTCATGACCAAGAACGTGCTGGAGGAATTGAACAAGCGTCAGGAAAAAAATAAACTGCCGATATTTGCCAATCCCCGTAACGCCGCCGCCGGTTCTGTTCGCCAGCTTGATCCGAAAATTACCGCCTCACGGAATTTAAGTTTTATGGCGTATGACCTGATGACGGGTCTTGGCCAGACTACGCATCAGGAGGCCCATGATCTGTTGACGGCTATGGGTTTCAGGTCCGGTGAACACAATGAATACTGCGCGGACATTGGACAGGTAGAGGCATACCATGAAAAAATCGGGAAGATTCGGTCAAAGATGCCGTACTGGACGGATGGCATTGTCGTGAATGTAAACAGTATCGCGTTATTCAAGCAGCTTGGCGTGGTGGGCAAAGCCCCGCGCGGCGCATTGGCGTATAAGTATCCGGCGGAGCAGGCCACGACGATGGTTGAGGACATCCAGGTACAGGTCGGCCGGACAGGCGCACTGACGCCGGTTGCCCATTTACGTCCGGTGACCGTGGCCGGCTCTACCGTTTCCCGGGCTACGTTGCATAATGTTGACGAGATTAAACGGCTGGACGTAAGAATTGGCGATACAGTCATACTCCAAAAAGCAGGGGATGTCATTCCGGATATTGTTCAGGTGCTGCCTAATCTTCGGAACGGCCAGGAGCGGCAGTTTCATATGCCGGCAACTTGTCCAGTGTGCGGGTCAAAAACAGTGCGCCGGAAAGAGGAAGTGGCCTACTATTGTACGAATAAGAACTGCTATGCACAGCAGCAGGAAGGGCTGGCTCATTTCGTGTCGAAGGCCGCCTTCAATATCGACGGCCTCGGACCAAAAATATTGGAGCAGTTAGCCCGGGCTGATCTGGTCAAGAATCCAGCCGACCTTTTTGACCTGAAGGAAACAGACCTGGAGCCCTTGGAACGTTTTGCCGAAAAATCCGCAGAGAATTTGGTGGGTGCGATCCAGGCGGCTAGAAAAGTTTCTTTGGCGCGGTTTATTTACGCGCTCGGGATCAGGCATGTCGGCGAGGAGACGGCCATTGACCTGGCCCAGCATTTCGGTACGGTGGAAAGGGTCATGCAGGCTACGCAGGATGATTATAACGCGATCCGGGACATCGGCGGGGTGGTGGCAAAAAGCTTGTACGAGTTTTTTCATGACACGCAAAATATCCGCTTAGTGAAAAATTTATTGCATAAGGGGATTGTCATTGAAAAGCAGAAAATCGTAGACAGGCAGACGCAGTTAACCGGAAAGAAAATTGTCGTGACCGGCACTTTAGACTCCATGTCCCGCGATGAAGCCAAGGCTAAGGTCCGCGTGGCTGGCGGAAACTGGGTATCGTCGGTTTCGAAAAATACGGATGTTGTCGTGGTCGGCACGGAGCCAGGCTCAAAAGCTGAAAAAGCGAAAAAAATAGGAGTAAGAATGATCACGGAAACGGAGTTTTTGGCACTGTTACGTTAGCGATGTATCACGCTAAACACTGATCGCCCCTTCTTAAGATGGGGTAGTTCCCATTTTTCAAGGAATAAAAAACAGCCAATCCTGTCGCAGGGGCTGTTTTGTGTTTAGGATGCTTGTACGGTCATGGACGGACTGATCCGGAAACGCCTCAGCAAGTCCGGGCAATGGGTACAGAGGTATTGCCTCAGTATGGCGCGCGCCCGGTTCACTCTAGATTTTACCGTTCCTATGGGGATACCGAGGAGAAGGCACGCCTCGAGGTAGTCTTTACCGTCGTGGTCAACCATCAGAAAGGCAGATCGGTATTTTTCGGGCAGGATTTGGATGCCGGATTGCAGGAATTTACCGAGAAGCAGTATCTTGGCATCATCGTGCGGACTACGGCATTGGATTGACAGAGTGTGGGTGTAATCTTCGATCGGCTCTTCAGTATAACGTTTACGGCGTCTCAGGTGGTTCCGGGCCAGGTTTAGGGCGATGGTGTAGATCCACGTGCTGAACTGATTATTGAAGTTGAAACCCCTGATATGCTCATGCACTTTGATGAATGTTTCCTGGACCACGTCGTTTGTCAGTTCGTTGTCCTGGAGCATTTTCTCGATTGTGCACGTCAAACGCGGCTGGAATTCTTTGATGATTTCGGCGAATGCCACGATATCACCCGCTTGGGCGCGACGAATAATGTGGGCCATAGGGTCATGAGACTTCTGGCCCGTACGTTTTGTTTTACGGGTTGTACGTCCCATGATTCCCTCCTTGAAAATGTGCGATATTTTGTATATTCTACGGTACCGCGCCCAGGCTGTCAACTGCAAAATATGTACAAGAGACTTTTTTGATTTTTGGTGATCCAATGATATACTAGTACATATGGATTTAACAGAAAAAGACGTAGAAAAATTGGCTTCATTAGCCCGGCTTGAGCTCACTCCAGAGGAAAAAAGAAGATTTGCCGAGCAATTGTCCTCGATTTTAGATTACGTCAAACAACTGGACGATGTCGATACTAATGAAGTCGGATTGGGCACTCACGTGCCGCCGGCTTCTTCCTTTCGGAACGACGACATCGAGTTATGGCCTAATAGCCAGCCAATCATCCGGCAGTTTCCTGAGCGGGCAGGTAACCTCAACAAGATAAGACCAGTGCTTGAATAATATGGATTTGAACCAACTGACCATTACGTTGGCGCATGACGGGCTCCTCAAGAAGGAGTTTTCTTCCCGTGAATTGACTCAGGCATACTTGGCCGCCATCAAGCGGCTTGATCCGTCCATTCATGCTTTTATTACCGTAATGGAAGAAGGGGCTTTGCGTCAGGCCGATGCAGCAGATGCCGTGTTCGCATCCGGCGAAGCTACAGAATTGACCGGCATACCACTGGCCATCAAAGACAATATTTTAATTGACGGCATAGCAGCGACCAGCGGATCAAAGGTTTTAGAAAATTATGTCGCCACCTATGACGCCACGGTTATTTCACGGCTTAAGAAGTCCGGTGCCGTTTTCCTCGGCAAGGCGAACCAGGATGAGTTTGCTATGGGGTCATCGACTGAGAACTCTGCATATGAAAAAACGGCTAATCCATGGGATCCCAGCCGGGTGCCAGGCGGTTCTTCCGGGGGTTCGGCTGCGGCAGTCGCGGCCGGTATGTGCCTGGGGGCATTGGGATCGGATACTGGCGGTTCCATACGCCAGCCGGCGGCATTCTGCGGGGTGGTCGGTGTGAAGCCGACGTACGGCCGGGTTTCCCGTTACGGCTTGTCGGCACTCGCGTCATCACTGGACCAGATCGGCCCCCTGGCCAAGACTGTGATGGACGCGGCTCGCGTGTTGCAGGCGATAAGCGGTCAGGATGGCCGTGACCCGACTACCCAGGCAGTTGGCGACATGAATCTTTCAAAGGTGACGCAGGATATTCGCGGCATTAAAATAGGGGTGCCAAAAGAATATTTCATAGAAGGCATGGATCCGGACATCAAGAAGGCGATTGATCAGGCGATGGAAAAATTCCAGGAATTAGGCGCGGAAATACAGGAGGTGCAGTTGCCTCTAACCAAATATGCCCTGGCCGTGTATTACCTTACGGTAACGTCGGAAGTGTCGGCGAATTTGGCCAGATATGACGGGATTCGTTATGGGTTGTCGGCGCATGATACGGCAAAAAATCTCGCGGAGGTGTATAGCCGGTCGAGAGAACAAGGCCTTGGCGCCGAAACGAAACGCCGCATCATCTTGGGCACCTACACATTATCCGCGGGGTATTATGACCAGTATTACGTCAAAGCGCAGAAAGTCCGGCAGATGATCATGCAGGAGTTCGACCGGGTGTTCCGTCAGGTAGATTGCCTGTTGACGCCAACCACGCCATCGGTCGCGTTTTCCTTTGGCGAGAAATTTTCTGATCCGTTGATGATGTATTTGTCGGACATCTATACGGTGCCAGCCAATATCGGCGGAATTTGCGGCATATCAATACCGTGCGGGTTTACTCGGGGCCTGCCCATCGGCATGCAGATAATGGGCAAGTCATTTGATGAGGAGACTATTCTGCGAGTCGCTTATGCCTATGAGCAGTCAACCGATTGGCATACACGACAACCTAAGGTACGTTGACGCTCGTATCCCTTTTAGGTATACTATACACAAGGAATAAATATTTTATATCATTATGGCTGAAGAGAAAAAAGGGAAATTCAACACGAAAATACTTCTTGTCGAAGACGACAAGATGCTAGCTGACATGTATATTACGAAGTTTTCCAAAGAGGGGCTGAAAGTTATCCGGGCGGAGGACGGCGCCGCCGGCCTGGAGATCGCAAAAAAAGAGAAGCCCGATCTGGTTCTGCTGGACATTATCATGCCGAAACTGGACGGTTTTGCCGTACTGAAAGAACTGAAAAGCGATCCGCAGATGGGCAATACCCACATTTTGCTCCTGACAAACCTGGGCCAGTCGGAAGACGTGGAGAAAGGCCGCCAACTGGGAGCAGATGATTATTTCATCAAAGCCAATCATACGCCGGCTGAAATTGTCGAAAAAGTGAAATATTTACTTACCAAAAAGATAAAACAATAAGATTATGAAAGCTCACGATCCACGACTCGAACGGTCCGTTGTTTTGCTGAAACCCGACACGGTCAAACGCGGCCTGATTGGTGAAATTATTTCCCGTTTTGAAAAAGCAGGATTGAAAATTAATGCCATGAAAATGGTCTGGGTGGATGCGGATTTGGTAGCCAAACATTACCCGGACGAAAAAACCTATCTGACCACGGTCGGTGAAAAGACCCTGAAAAGCTATGCTGAATATGGCCGCGATCCAAATGAGGATTTGGGCACGACCGATGCGTACGAGATCGGCAAGATGGTCCGCAAATGGAATATGGACTTCCTCAGTTCCGGTCCCGTAGTCGCCTTATTGCTACAGGGACTGCATGCCGTTGATTCCGTCAGAATGATGGTCGGCCACACCTTGCCACGATTTGCCCAACCAGGCACCATCCGGGGCGATTTTTCTTTGGATTCGCCGATACTGGCTAACCAGCAAAAACGCACCGTCAAGAACATGATCCATGCCTCCGGAACCGTGGAGGAAGCTGAATTTGAGGCCAAACTGTGGTTCCGTGAGAATGAAATCCACGCCTACAAGCGGGTAGACGAGGATATCATGTTTGAATAATAGTTGACACGATAGTTGGTTTTGGTACAATACCAGGCAAGAATATGACAGCAATACATCAGTCTAACCGAGACGCGAAAAATAACGCTTTACGCAAAGCGGGACTTCTTATTACTATTATTATTACACCCTAGCGGCTTGATGGTTAGCCTGTAAGATTCGTTATAAACAAACTAGCCACCAAGCGGCTAGTGTTTTTTATTTTCGGGAAACCCTTTGTTAAAAAGTGTTTCCTGATGCCTTTCGCAAAGAAGAAGTATCCCTCATCCAGGAATGAATCCAGGATTCGGGATGATTAGGAAGAAATAAAAAGTATGTGTGCAGTTCTTTTTCAAGGAGGAAGCCATGTCGACTACAAAGATCTTTGCGTCGGAAATTTCGCAGTACAAAGGCCGGGAATGCCCGGCGTGCCGTCAGGGGACATTGCGCGAAGCTGTTGTGCATGACCCCGTCACTGGTACTGCCACCGTTCTCCGTTGTACACAGACAACCCCCTGCGCCTTCACAATCGAGATTGACCAAGACCCCGATTGCGGCAACGTTCACCATTATTCGACCATGGAGGGGATTCCGAGATAACGAGACGATTCGTTATCTGGCCGTCAGCAGTAGAGCTGGCGGTTTTTTTTATTGCTTTGCTGGACGGTAACTGGTAGAATGAAAAACGAAACATCTTAATTAATATGTATGGCTGCACTGTCGGGGTGTAGTATACCGGTAGTACGCGCCCATGGGGTGGGTGTAGAGGGAGTCCGATTCTCCCCACCCCGATAGTGCAGCCAAATGCGCATATGAAACAAGACATTACCTGGCGAAAAGCCAAACAGGCTGACTTGCCCGAAGTCCATGACATGCTTCATCATTATGTCCAATTGGAACGCTCGAAATATGACCCGACTATGTTCGTGCATTGGGCAGCATCCCGAACCGGACACAATTATTTGAGTAACCGTCTTCGCGGGAATAACCATTTTTTCATTGTAGCCGAGTATAATCAAAAAGTCCGGGGGTTCTTGATCGGGTCGGCGGCACATCGCTCAGAAGCCCGGCGACCGGCTAAGTCAGGAAAGGTGGAAGTGCTATATGTCCGCCGCCATTTCCGTGGCCAAGGACTCGGCTCGCTGATGATTAGGGCGTTTGACGCCTGGTGCCGGAAGAAGGGTATTGGCCATGTTTCGATCATGGTTTCGGCCAAGAACCGCAAGGCGGCAGAAGTCTATCGGCATTTAGGTTTCCGTGAATATAATTTCATCTTGGAAAAAGAATTAACATGATATCCCATGAATTTTAATGAATATCAAACGCGGGCCCGGACAACAGCAATGTACCCGGATCGTGATCATAATTACATTTACCCGACGTTGGGGTTAGTGGGGGAGGCCGGGGAGCTTGCCAATAAAGTGAAAAAAATCTGCCGCGACCACGGCGGCGTGTTGGATGAGGCACAGACACAAACCATTGCCGAAGAACTCGGCGACGTTTTATGGTACGCATCGAACCTGGCTTCCGAGCTGAAGCTGCCGCTGGACGAAGTGGCCACGCGTAATCTGGAGAAGCTCGCTTCGAGGAAAGTCCGGGGCACTTTACACGGGAGTGGCGACCATAGATAATGGATTTTGAGAAACTCAAAATTATTCTCGCAAACCAACCCGCTTTTCGCCTAAAGCAGGCGTATATGGCAATTTTTAAAGAATTGCGTTCCGCCTGGTCGGAAGTAAGCACATTGCCGGCCGGGTTGCGGCAGGAGCTGGATCGCGAATGCCCTTTAGCCATCAATGCGCAAATAGAAACGACTGACGATTCGCGTTCGGCAAAGGCCGTCATCACCCTTGCTGACGGGGAAAAGATCGAATCGGTACTGATGAAGCACGCCAACGGCCGCAATACCGTCTGCGTTTCATCGCAAGTCGGGTGCCCGCTGGGGTGTACGTTTTGCGCCACTGGCCAGCGGGGATTTTCACGCAATGTGACTGCCGATGAAATCGTCGAGCAGGTGCTTTTATTTTCCCGGCTGCTGGCAAAAGACGATGAACGGGTCGGCAGCATCGTGTTTATGGGTATGGGTGAGCCATTTTTGAATTATGATTCGGTCCTGGAGGCCATACGCAAGATCAATGATCCGGACAGGCTGGGCATCGGCGCCCGGCACATTTCCATTTCTACGGCCGGCATCGTCCCCGGGATTGAACGCCTGACCAAAGAACCGCTGCAGGTGAACTTGGCAGTATCACTGCACGCGCCCACTGACGAACTGCGGCGGAAGATCATGCCCATTGGCGAGCGCTACGGGATCAAGGAAGTCCTGAATGCCACTTCGAACTATATCAAGAAAACAAACCGGCGGGTCATGATAGAATATGTCATGCTGGCCGGCCAAAACGATACGCCGGACCACGCCAAGAAATTAGCCGAGCTCTTGCACGGTAAATTGCCGCCTTTGTTTTTTGTTAATGTGATCGTGTATAACCCGACAGGTTTTTATCAGTCGTCATCTTCGGAGGCAGTCAGCCAATTTCTTTCTATTCTGGAAAAATACGGCATTACTGCGGTCGAACGGTTCCGGTTTGCCCGGGGCGTTAAAGGTGCCTGCGGCCAGTTGGCCGGCCGGAAAAAATAAAATAACGGTCCGCGTGATCGCAGACCGTCGTTTTTTGGTTGAATGAGCTGGGATTATGCGGCCATCAGGAGGCGGGTCCATTCATTGTCGTTCATATTCGCGAATGACTCCGCTTCATCGGCATTGAGCCAGCCGAGACGGTGGGCTGCCCTGATCATTACCGCCTCATCTGCCAGGTCGGGTGAGAAACCCGAGAAGGAAAGGATGAAATCTCCAATAATGATGGCGCCGCCCCATTTGTCTGCCTGTTCGTCACGGCTCTGCCAGCTGGTGACATGGCCGAATTGCTCGTTGGTCTCAAGAAGCCGAAGGGCTTTTTCCACCGACAATTGCCGGTACCGTTCCGCTTTGCCGTGGGCCGGATTGCCCACTTCAAAGGTGGTGATCACCTCTTCGTTGATGCGGTCAATGACCGAACAATACCCGCCTTTTCGGGTCTGATCGTCATTTTTGCGATGGGTCAGGAATGCCCCGACGGCAAAATGTACTGCGTCGTAGATTTCATCCAGCGTGTGACCGCCGATTGAATGTTCCATATTCCCTCCAATAATTTTTTTGGGTTTGTTTTATAATTTTCAGGTAAGGTTACCATATATTTGGTTTGTGTCAAGGTTGGCCTTGAAATGTAGCCATTGATGTGGTATAGTTTATTTGAAATGAAGTTTATTACACCTTTATATATACGACAATATAGTTTTATTTACCGGCTCTTAGGGATTACCATCGCCGTAGTTTTTGTGTCCATCAGTTTTTTACTGATTTCCACCGGTATAATGAATATGGTCCAGGGCTCCATGGCTCATTGCCCGTATATGGACGATGGTCAGGGCATGTGCCCGATGACCGTAGCCGACCACGTGCAGAGTTGGACTCGGATGTTCTCCGTAGTTATACCCCAAGTCATGAGCGGTTTAGTAATGTGCGTATTTTTGGGATTCGTCATGAAAATGTTTTTCCCGGTTGATACGGCAAATTGGCGATTCCGGCTTTTTTGGGATGCGTTTCAAGATCCAGATGCGCCTATTTTCCAGTTCCTCAAACGTTTTTTTTCGCGGGGAATTTTCCATCCAAAAGTATATCCGGTCAGCGCATAGTGCTTGTATGGCATTGGATTGACTTCGTAGTTGCTGGAGTTAGTCCGGCCGCAGGCGGTTTTTTATTTTAATCAACTATGCAATGAGCGAGTATGGAAAGAAAGAAAAAAATGGTAGTCAGTATCTCGGGCATGCATTGCGCGGCCTGCGAGGTGCTGATCGAAAGAAAATTCCGAAAGGTCCCCGGCGTTACTTATGCCCAGGCTAGTCAGTCAACAGGACAGGTCGTGGTTGAGTGCGACGAATCGGTGAGGGCTAAGGATTTGCATCTAGCCATCCGAGATGACGGGTATCGGGTGACGGAATCGCAGGTTCAGCCTGACGAACGCAATACGAAAAAAGATTACCTGCAATTGAGCGCTGTGTTCCTGATAATCATGGCGTTGTATGTCGTGTTGAAGCAGTTTCATCTGATTCCGGAGAATTTCGGCGTGTCGGAGAACATGGGTTACGGTGTTGTGTTCGTCATCGGTCTGGTGGCGGCCGTGTCTACGTGCATGGCAGTGTCCGGCGGGTTACTGCTGGCAGTAGCCGCCAAATACAATGAACACCACCCGGAATTGACCGGCAAACAGCGATTCAAACCGCACCTGTATTTCAATGTCGGTCGCGTGGTCTCATATACATTATTGGGCGGGGCGGTGGGGGCGCTCGGTTCAGTATTATCGTTATCCACTCGTTTAAACGGCATTGTGGTAGTTGGCGTTAGTTTGGTTATGGTACTGATGGGTATTCAATTATTGAAAATTTTTCCCTGGCTATCTAGGTTCCAACCGCGCATGCCGAAGTTCATCGCCCATCGGATATACCGGGCCACAGAAGGTCGGCAAACCAAAATAGCGCCGTTTTTGTTCGGGGCGGCTACGTTTTTTCTGCCCTGCGGTTTTACTCAGGCGTTGCAGTTGTATGTTCTGACCAAGGGTAGTTTTCTCACCGGTGCCCTGACTATGCTGGTCTTTTCGCTGGGGACATTACCGGCCTTGATGTCGGTCAGCGCAATTATGAGTTTTGCCCGGGGTAATTTCCAGCGCTACTTCATTAAATTTGCCGGCGTGCTCGTAGTACTGATGGGCATTTTTAATATTTCAAACGGGTTGGCTCTGGCCGGGATCAATGTAAAAGGCCGGTCAAATCAGTCGGTTGCTGCAGTAGATACGAACATATCAGATCCCAACGTGCAGTTAGTGAACGGGGTTCAGATTGTAAAAATGGCCGTCGTGGGCTATGAATATAAACCGTCGCATTTCACGGTGACAGCCGGAATACCAGTTGAATGGCAGATTGACGGCAGCCGGGCGGCCGGGTGCGCCCAGGTCATCACCATGCCGGGCGCAAAAGTGACTGAATTTTTGTCTAAGACCGGTATTAAAACTATCCGGTTTACCCCGACTACAACCGGCACGCTGGCGTTTAGCTGCACAATGGGCATGACCACTCCGGGCGCGGCGTTCACTGTCGTCAAAGGTTCAGGTACGAAAGCGCTTCAACCGGCTCAGGAGCCAGACCGCACAAATCCTTCTTCTGCGTCAGGCTGTGACCCAACGGTGATGATGTGTGACCCGGATTTGATATCGCCGAACAATAAGTTACAATAAGATTAGTAATTCAATAACAAAGTATATTATGCATAAATCATTCGTTATCGACGGTACGCACTGCACCGGTTGTAAGGGTCTGCTCGAGGATGTCATAAAGGATGTCCCGGGCGTGACTGCCGTTACAGTCGATCCGCAAAACGGTAAAACAGAAATCGAGCACAATGAAAACCTTGACTTCAATCAGCTGAAAAAGGAGGTCGCCGAGGCAGGCCAGTATCACATTGAGGAGTAGCGTCCTTATGGAAAAAAATACAATATTATCAGTGTCTGGCATGCATTGCGCCAGCTGTGCGCAGCTGATCGAACGCCGTTTGAAAAAAACGCCGGGTGTCATCAAAGCTTCGGTAAATTACGGCACCGAACGGGCGCATATCGTTTTCGAACCCGCACAAGCGAACTTGAGTAATTTGCTTGCAAGCGTTAAAGCGGCCGGTTACGGTGCTGTCGAATATTTGGACGATGCAGCATCCCAGATTAAAGAGGAGCAGAAGAAAGCCACAGAGCTGCAGGTAGTCCGAAAAAAATTTTTGCTCAGCCTGGCATTGGCGTTGCCCATAGTACTATTGAGTATGGGCATGAAAATAATCCCCTCGATCGAAAACATCCCGTACCGGCAATGGTTCCAGCTACTTTTTGCCTTACCAATACAGTTTTGGGCCGGTTGGCAATTTTACCAGGGATTTTGGAGTTCTCTGAAAATACGCACCGCTAACATGGACAGTTTGATCGCCATCGGGACGAGTGCTTCGTTTTTATATTCCATCTTGGTTCTCTTGAATATCGTACCAGGTGAAGTATATTTTGAAACCGGAGCCATCCTGATTTCTTTCGTTCTGTTGGGCAAATGGTTAGAAGCTCGGGCAAAAGGGAAAACCGGAGAGGCGATAAAGGCGCTGATGGGGTTGGCGCCAAAAACAGCGCTGGTTATCCGTGACGGACACGAAATAGAAACACCCTTGGGTCAGGTTAGGGTAGGAGATTCGATTCGCGTCAAGCCAGGCGAAAAAGTTCCCACTGACGGTAGCGTAACTGATGGGAAATCTTCGGTTGATGAGTCGATGGTGACTGGCGAGAGCATCCCGGTGGAGAAAAACACCGGCGACACGGTTATCGGAGGCACCATAAACAAACATGGGTCGTTCGTTTTTCAGGCCACTAAAGTCGGATCCGAAACGCTGTTGTCCGGCATCATCAGGCTTGTTGGGGAAGCGCAGGCGTCAAAAGCGCCGATTCAGCGTTTTGCCGACCGCGTATCTGCTGTTTTTGTGCCGACGGTTATCGGCATTGCCGTGCTGACGTTTTTAATTTGGTTCCTGATAGCAGGCCAGCCATTCGTGCCGAGTTTATTGGCTTTTGTTGCCGTATTGGTTATTGCCTGTCCATGCGCGCTTGGCCTGGCTACGCCGACGGCGATTATTACCGGTACAGGAGTTGGCGCTTCGCAAGGGATTTTGATAAAAGGCGGCGAAGCTTTGGAGGCCGCGCGTAAAATAGACGTAGTCATTTTTGATAAGACCGGAACTTTAACGACGGGAAAGCCGGTCGTAACCGATATCGGCTCTATGGACGGCGTCAGTGAGGTTGAAATAATGAAATACGCGGCTGCATTGGAAAAGCGGTCCGAGCATCCCTTAGCTGAAGCGATTATGGCCAGCGTGAAACAAAGCGGAGTCGTTGTGTCTGATATTACCCAATTTGAATCAGTCCCTGGACATGGCGTGAAAGGAAAAATTGGCACTGAATCGATCTTGTTAGGCAACCGGCAGTTATTCCAGAGTGAAGGGGTTGATTTTTCTGCCGCTACAGCGGCCATGCAAAATCTGGAACAGTCAGGTAAAACCGTCATGTTAGTAGGACGAGACGGAAAATTGTATGGTTGGATTGCGGTCGCTGACACGGTCAAGTCAAGCACGTCGGAAACTCTTCAACGTCTCAAGAATAAAGGCATTGAGGTGATCATGCTGACTGGAGACAATCGCCGGACTGCAGAAGCTATGGCCAGGCAACTCGGCATTACGCGTGTGTTGGCTGAAATATTGCCCCAGGAAAAGGCGAATGAAGTAAAAAAATTTCAGGCCACAGGGAAAAAAGTGGCTTTTGTCGGAGACGGGGTAAATGACGCACCTGCATTAGCCCAGGCGGATTTGGGTATTGCCATCGGTTCGGGTACTGACGTAGCCATGGAAACCGGGCAGATTGTTTTGGTAAAAAATGATTTGATGGATGTGGTGCGGGCGATTGAACTGTCGCGCGCCACCTATCGGAAGATCGTCCAGAATTTATTTTGGGCGTTGGCTTATAATGTCGCCGGAATCCCCCTGGCAGCTGGCGTGTTCTATCCGTTGTTTGGGTGGCAGCTGCGTCCGGAAATTGCCGGAGCGGCCATGGCATTATCAAGTGTGTCCGTAGTGACGAATTCCCTCCTGTTGAGGAAATGGGTACTGGTGCGTTGACCCTTTGTAGTACGGGTATATAATTGACCTGTCGCCACAGAGGCGACCATCCGCGATACGATTTCCGTCAACAATGAAACGGAAAGGAGGTGCGGCTTAAAAAGTACTTTGAGGCGGTGCAGGAGCACCTGACGTGTGGGGATTCCAAAAAGGCAGGTCCGGTGGGGGACCTGCCGATTTTTTTTACCTTGAAATTATTTGATTTTTCCTGCATACTTCACTGCATATACTATGGATACCCCCCAACATATCGGCATTATCATGGACGGAAACCGGCGCTGGGCGCGGGCTCATGGCTTGCCGCTCGTTGAGGGCCACCGGCGCGGCCTGGATAATATCCGTACCAGTCTTCGCTGGTGCCTTCAGCATGGCGTTCGCATGCTGACTGTCTTCGCCTTTTCCACGGAGAACTGGAACCGTCCTCCCGAAGAGGTGAAGTACCTCATGAAACTTTTTCTGATGGTGATAAAAAAAGAAGTGGCTAAATTGGATAAAGAAGGGATCCGGTATGCTGTCGTTGGGCGGATACAGGGCTTATCGCGGGACATTCAGAACGAAATAAAAAAAGCGGTTAAAAAAACCGCCCATAATTCAAAGCTTGTATTTACCATGGCGTTGAATTACGGCGGCCGGGCGGAGATCGTTGATGCCATCAAATCAATCGTCGGGAAAAAAATCCCGCCAGCCCAGATTACGGAGTCGTTAGTCGCAAAAAATTTGTACGCCCCGGATGTTCCTGACCCGGACTTGATCATCAGGACGTCAGGCGAGAATCGGTTATCCGGATTTTTATTGTGGGAGTCGGCGTATTCGGAGCTGTATTTCACCCCGACCCTGTGGCCGGATTTTGGGACCAAGGACCTTGACGCCGCCTTGCAAGAATTTAAGCGGAGGCAGCGAAGGTTCGGAAAATAGTATGCAACCGATAGAATTTATTTTTCTCGGCGTCCTGTTTGCCGGAGCCGGATTGCTGGCCGTGCTGTATTACCGGTCGGTTCCAGACGCCCAAACGCTGAAACAAAGATTGCCGAACCGCCCAAGCGCCGTGGCGGTCATATTGACGTTTGTTATCGGTTTTTTAGTCTGGTATATTTGCGCGCATTCGTCAGGATTGCGGCGAGCGCACCAGCTGCTGGAACTGGTATTCGGCCTGTTGTTTTTTGAGTCCCTGTTTATTTTATTCATACGATGGTTGAGATTAAATTGGGTTGCGACACTGTCCAGTGGGGCAGTGACCACCGTACTGTTTTGGTATTATATTAACCATCCGTCATTTTTATTACAAAATTCGATTATCATCGTAGCTATTTTAGGAGCAGCCACTTTATTGATCCGTCTCGATATGCTGAAAACATGGTACCTGTTTGTTTTAGCTGCTTTATGGGTACCCTACGATATATACTTAACACAACGCGTTTTACCGGCGGTAACCGTTGCCACGAGCGCGCCATACCCGACATTGCTCTATCCGGCGGTGACTGTCGGCACCCTCAGCCTGGGGGCCGGCGATTTCATGTTTTTAGCCCTGTTCACCCTCGTCCTGCTGCGTGATTTCGGTGCGCTTCCGGCGGTTGTCCAGGTAGCAGGCCAGGGCGTGGCGTTATTGTGTGTCGGGCTCTTGGTGCAATCCGGCAGCTTCATCATTCCCATGATGGTGGTCCTGGCGCCGATATTTATGTTGATGTACGGCGTTTTATTTTATCACCGCCGTCGCACGGTTCACTAATTACTGTTAAATAAAAAACCAGCGTTCTCGGCTGATTTTTTTGATGGCTAATTTTTACATTTTCGCCTTCTTGGTCTGCGTTTTGATACAGTTGGCGCAAGCTTTGACCCGGTGTCCGCGGACCATGGTCTGCTGCAAGTTGATGTGTTGCCGCCGTTTGGTGGCGATGTTGGAGTGGCTGCGGGTATGGCCGGTCAGGGCGCCGCGTCCGCAAATGTCGCAAATTCTAGACATAGGTTGAACTGGTTATGCTTTTTGGTTATAATAAGCGTACTTTATTTTTTAGCCGCTGTCAATTCATAAGGTGCAAACGGATTATGCTGAGTCTTTTCTCACAACCCCAATTACTCATCGCCTGGCTGGTCGGTATCGTGTATGCCATTACCATTCATGAGTTTAGCCATGCATATGCGTCATATTTGGAAGGTGATCATACTGCTGCAGATTCGGGCCGTCTGACCCTCAACCCGCTGAAACACCTAGATCCGATCGGATTTATTGTCCTGCTGATCGCTGGGTTCGGATGGGGACGGCCGGTGCCATTTAACCCATATAATTTAAAACACCAGAAATGGGGCCCGGTGTTACTTTCATTGGCGGGTCCGGCGTCAAATGTCATCAGTTTTATCGTATTCGGTTTTCTGCTCAAGCTGCTGCTGGTCAATTCGGTCATCGCACCCGATAATTTATTGACCTCTTTTTTGTTAATAGTGGTCGAAATTAATTTTGTCCTGGCGATATTCAACCTCCTGCCGTTTCCCCCGCTGGACGGTTCTAAATTATTATACGCCATCCTGCCGTACCGTTTTCAGGGAGGGGTCAGGCGGCTGGAAGTGTATGGACCGTGGATTTTGTTAATGTTCGTGGTTTTGGGCGGGTCGTTATTTTCCGCGTTGATTGGCACTTTGTATAACGCGGCCATCAAAATATTCGGGTGACCGGGGCCGTATTGACAGTCTGTGGGGGGCCGTGTTATGCTGGTTCTGAACCCGAGTATCGTCTATAGATACTTTTTTATTTATCGTAAATATTAATTTATTATACATTACCTACCGCTATGCCTACCGTTAATCAATTAGTGCGCAAAGGGCGCACAGTCAGTACGTATAAGTCAAAAACCCCGGCCTTGCAGCCGGTGCTGAACACCATCCGCCGCCAGCGGACACAGTTGCCGAAAGGCAGCCCGCTGAAGCGCGGCGTGTGCGTGAAAGTTACGACCACGACCCCCAAAAAGCCGAATTCCGCTTTACGGAAAATTGCCCGCGTGCGTCTTTCGAACGGCATGGAAGTCACCGCGTATATCCCGGGCGTCGGCCATAATTTGCAGGAACACTCGATCGTCCTGCTCCGTGGCGGCCGCGTCAAGGATTTACCCGGCGTCCGCTACCACATTGTCCGCGGCGTCTATGACACGCAGGGCGTGGCGGACCGCAAACAGAGCCGCAGCCTGTACGGCGCCAAACGCGCAACATCATAACTTATTATTACATACTATGAGAGGCAAACAAGCTCCAAAAAGAATTATTCCCGGTGATCCGAAATTCAACAATGTCACCTTAGCCAAGTTCATCAATTCATTGATGCGTAAGGGCAAGAAGACGATCGCCCAGAGTGTGGTATACGGTGCCTTGGACATTGTCGCCAAGGAAGCCAAGCAGGAACCGATCAAGGTTTTTGATTTGGCCATTGCCAATGTCGCGCCGATCATCGAAGTGAAGTCACGCCGGGTCGGTGGCGCCAATTACCAGATTCCGGTGGAAGTGAAAGGCGGCCGCAAGCTGGCCCTGGCTTTCCGCTGGATCATCGGCGCGGCGTCCGCCAAGAAAGGCAAGCCGATGAGCTATAAATTAGCGCATGAATTCATGGATGCGTCTAAAAAATTGGGTGACGCCATGAAAAAACGCGAAGACGTCCACCGCATGGCCGAGGCGAATCGCGCCTTTGCTCACTTCGCGTAAGCTACGGCGGACAGGCCGCGCTTTCGCCCATTTTGTGTAATTAATAATTATTGAATATAGCACTATCCTATGCCACGCCAGTACTCACTTGACCATACCCG
>JBAZNF010000022.1:0-18679 GCA_041649335.1 Patescibacteria group bacterium | reverse complement strand
GGTTCGAAGTGATCATAACCAGGCCGACTTTCTTGATCGTGTTCCGTTTTTGCAGCAATGGATGGAGTGCCGGATCCGTAAAACTGGCCAGCTCTTTGACGATCTGCCAGGCGGCATGGCTATAAGCCCGGGTGGCCAGCACCGCTTTGACGGCCCGCCGCATTTTTGCTGCCGCTACCAACTCCATCGCCTTGGTGATCTTCCGGGTATTGGTGACGGAACGGATGCGTCGCTTTATTTCTCTGGTTGCAATTGGCATGGATCGTCGTGATTACTCTTTCTTATCAGCTTCTTGAACGATAAAATCAGTCGTCTTCTTAAAATCAACAATTGTCTGTTTTAGGGCTCCTTCAAGTTCAGCGGTCAGGTCTCCGACAGACACTATTTTTTCCATCAATTCCGTATGGCCGGCATTGAGAAACTTCTGGAAAGCCACCTCAAACTCCTTGACCCGGCCGGCATCAACATCGTCAAGATAACCGTTGACCGCGGCATACAGGATGACAATCTGGTTAGCTACCGGCATGGGCTGGAATTGTACCTGCTTGAGTATTTCCGTCAGACGCCGTCCACGTTCCAGCTGCTTGCGGGTTGACTCGTCCAGGTCAGAACCGAACTGGGCAAATGCCGCCAGCTCACGGTACTGGGCCAGATCCAGGCGCAGCTTACCGGCCACTTTTTTCATGGCTTTCGTCTGGGCGGAAGAACCGACGCGCGAAACCGACAAACCCACATTGAGCGCTGGACGGATGCCCTGGTAAAAAAGATCCGATTCCAAATATATCTGGCCGTCAGTGATGGAAATGACATTGGTCGGTATGTACGCCGAAATGTCGCCCGCCTGCGTTTCGATGATCGGCAGCGCAGTCATAGACCCGCCGCCGTAATTCTTGTTCAGTTTCGCGGCCCGCTCCAGCAAACGTGAATGCAGGTAAAATACGTCACCCGGATATGCCTCACGGCCCGGCGGACGCCGCAGCAGCAATGATATTTCCCGGTACGACCAGGCATGCTTCGACAGATCGTCGTAAATAATCAGGACATCCTCGCCTTTGTCCATAAAATATTCACCCATGGCACAGCCGGCGAAAGGAGCTATATACAACATAGAGGCCGGATCAGAGGCCCCGGCAACTACGACGATCGTATGCTCCATGGCGCCATACTTCTCGAATTCAGTAACAATCTTTGCGACTTTCGATTCTTTCTGGCCAATGGCTACGTAAATACACGTCACGCCTTTCCCTTTTTGATTGACGATAGTATCAAGCGTTAAAGCGGTCTTACCGGTCTGACGGTCGCCGATGATTAGTTCACGCTGGCCCCGGCCGATCGGAATCATGGAGTCAATCGCTTTGATGCCGGTCTGCAAAGGGGTTTTCACCGACTCACGGGTGATGACACGTGGGGCGATCTTTTCCACCGGATAAAAGGCTTCGGCTTTGATGTCCCCCTTCCCATCCAGTGGCTGGCCGAGTGAATTGACGACACGGCCGACTAGGTTCTTGCCGACTGGCACCTGCAGCACCTTACCGGTACTTTTTACCTGGTCGCCTTCCTTAATGCTCGTATAATCCCCGAGGATGATGGCCCCCACGGAATCTTCATCCAGGTTCAGGGCGACGCCGTACAAACCTTCGGAAAACTCCAACATTTCCGAGGACATGGCATTTGACAGCCCGGACAAGCGGGCGATACCGTCACCAATTTCTTCGACAATGCCAACGGTGGCATGGGTCATGGACGACTTGTAGTCCGCAATCTGTTTTTTTAGCTCTCCGACAATATAATCTGTAGTTGGCATAAATGGATATGAAAAAATAATTATTTAGATAATATGTACGCTAATTCCTGCAACCGCTGCCGGACGCTGCCGTCAACAATAGTATCCCCATAGGACAGTTTGATGCCGCCGATCATCGTCGGGTCAGTTTCGTGCTTGATCCGGACCTGTTCGCCAAATTCTTTTTTTAAATCATCTGCAATCACCCTCGTGTCTTTATGGTCGAGTGCCGAGGCGGATGTGACCGTGACTTCAGTAATACCGGCTTGTTGATCAGCATAATGCTGGTAGGCGCGGACGATCCGGTCAAATTTGGACAGAGCCTTATGCCGAGCAACCAGGGATACGAACGCTTTAAGCGCTGCCGGTACGTCATGATCCGGCACGTCCGACAATAGTCGGTGCAGTATGACAGCGTATTTTTTGTGGCTTATTTTCTGCATACCTTATTTCTTGGCGTGATGAATAGTTTCTTCAATCAAATGCCGGTTTATCTGGGGGTCAATATTCTTTTCTAATATTTTCCCGGTTGCCGCAATGACCAGTTCCGCGACTTCCTGCTTGGCCGATGCGACCATCTTGTCCTTTTCCTGGGCTAGATCAGCCTTGGCTTTGGCAGACAAGCGCTCCATCTCTTCCCGTGTTTCGTGGAGTTTCTGTTCACGCACTTTTTCCGCCTCGCCGAATGCCTGTTCGACAATCACAGCCGACTCTTTCTTAGCCTCGGTAATGATCGACTCCTTGCTGTGTTCGGCCTCACGGAGCTTTTGCTCGATTTGCTTGGCGTCCTTCAGGCTCTTGTCGATTTCGTGGGTCCTCTGATGCATCATCCTCATGAGCGGCCGCAGGGCGAAATACCACAAGACGCCGAGCACGATCCCGAAATTGATCAGCTGGGCGATCAGGAGCTTCACGTCGATATGAAATGTTTTGACGAGTTCGTCCATAAAATAAAGGCTAATAGTAATCTTCTTGCTTCAGGATTCCCCCACCCCCTGTCCCCCTCCCGAAATCGGGAGGGGGAACGCAAGGGGGGAGGGCAACCCTGCCTGTAAAAAGGCTACTTAATTCCAAATGCAATGACGAGCGCGTAAATTGCGATAGCTTCGGCAAATGCGGCAGCGAGCAGCATTGGGACGAGAATCTTGCCGGCTGATTCGGGGTTGCGCCCGATAGATTCCATGGCCTTGCCGCCGATCTTACCGATGGCCAGGGCGGGACCGATACTGCCGATGCCGATAGCCAGGGCTTTTGCGAGAGATGTGAGATCCATACTTTCGACCTTTCACGGCTCACCGTCTGGTTCGAACGACGTGGCTGAGGTGTTTAACGTCGTCGCTTACGCGGCTTGCCGCATTAATGATTACAGCTCGACACATGGCGTGCATGTGCCAGGCGCTAACCACTACCTAATGTTCCTCGACAGTCGAGGCAATAGAAAAATACACCAGCAGGAGCATGGCAAAGATCAGCGCCTGAATAATCCCGACAATCACTTCGAGAAAAATAAACGGGACGGGCAAAATAAAAGCGAAAATGACAGCCAGAGACGTCAGCAACACTTCACCGGCAAAAATATTCCCGAACAACCGGAATGACAGTGAGGCGACTTTGGCGACCTCGCCGATAATTTCGATAATGCCGACAAAAAACTTAATGGGGTTTACGAAAATAATAGTCGGCTCTTTCCTGATCTTCCCGGGAATCTCTGCCAGGGCTTTAACATTGAAAAACTTATTCACGTGGCGCCAGATACCGACCGTCACCACACCAAAAAGGTTTGAGCCGATAACCGCGAACAGCGCCAGTGCCAATGTCGTGTTCAGGTCAGCCGTACCCCCGCGGAACCAGGGTACAAATGTCGTACCGTCTTCCAGCCAGCCGATCGAACCGATGCCCGGCAGGAGCCCGAGCCAATTATTCAGGAGGATAAACAGAAATATGGTAAAAGCGAACGGAAATATCTTTTCAGTTTTGCGCCGGTCACCCGTCACCGAATCGGCCATTTGCATGGCCCCATCAACGATGATTTCAAACGCGTTCTGGATGCCGCGCGGTATCTTGGTTATTTTTTTCCTGATAGCCAATGCGGCGATGACAATAATCAGCACAACAGCCCAGGAATTAAGCAATGAATTCGTAATGGTAAATTTTCCAAATGAAAAAACCGGCTCGGCAAACAGCGTCACCTCATGGCTGGCATTCTGCGGTGCGGCTTCAGTTGTCGTTGAATTAGTAGTATTTATTGTTTCGCTCATGCGTAATTTTTGACTCGCGTTTTTTCTTGCTCTCCTGCTCGATCTGATGCAGATAGCGGCTGGCCACCCTCACAATACCGATAGTAGTAATGACGAATGCGGCCGCGGTTAATCCGAGGAACCACCATGGGTCAGTGCCGAATTTCCTGTCCAGCGCCCGGCCGATGAACAGCGAGGCGACAATCGGCGCTACGATCCAGCCGGTGACCTCAGAAAAAACGGTCACAGCCGGTTGCCACCAGGCTTGTACGGGCTTGTCAGCCATAGTATTTTCTCTACGATAAAAATGTTCCGGGAGAGTCGAGCCCCCAGGGTCCAAGCAACGTACGAACCCGCTTACCTCAGCAGATCGGCCGGTTGTTGGTGGCTCGTTTTCGTTAAAAAACGACCATTTTACCCCTTGGCTTCGATATCAATACTTTCTCAAAATATCCACAATGCGGCTCCATTCTACGCCATTGTAGCGCATTAATCAAGGCCCTTGATTTTTATTATTGGTATAAATGGCTAATCTTAGATAAAATGATTAAAAAAGACCTCTTTATGAGGTCTTGGCTAATGCTTGAATTACGGGCGGATGCTTTGTGGAAAGCCATACGGTCATGGTGACGCTGAGCTGGCGCAAAGTCATGTTCCATCGGCGCGTGCCCGAAGCCATTGGAGGCAGGATACCCTGACAATCGTCGATTGTCGGTATGGAGTTTACAATTTCTGGCGGAAACTCGGGCAAATTCAGGTCTTCCGATACGTTCAAACAGATGCTGGTAGGGTCAATCGCACCGAGTTCCAGGTCTGCAAAAATGGTATCGTACCCGATGTCCCGACGGCGGCAAGCCCGCCTCACCGCGCCGCACAGCCGGCGCAGGATCACTTCCTGGGGCTGGACGTATATACCCATGAAAATCCTCCTTAGATAAAAAGAGCTGATCATTAACGAGTTCAATTCAGCATCATAGAGCACCGACGCCTAGACGTCAACTGCCCGCCACAGCTTTGACGAACTTTAGCGAATACTCTATAGTATGTGAATTACACTGGATACCAAACATTTTTAGGAGGCTACCGCTATGTTCTTTGCCATCATGGTCGTGACTGCCTTTACCTGCCCCGTCGAATGGAAGACGGACACCAATCTGACCACCTAGTGCGAACAGCAGCATATCACCGTCGAAACTATTTTCACGGAATTTTCCGTTCTTGATTCCATCCTGGCGACTGAGATGCAGCAGGAACCGTACGATTACCACCTGCCGACGGACAATTTCGGACTGACCATCATGGAGTTCGGCTCGCTGCACCACGCCACACTCCCCTCTTCGGCGCTGACATCGGACCCGGACGCCAGGATCGTCTTCATGCCCCATCCGAAAAACAGCGACGATGACACCTGTTACACCCTCTGTGCCTGTCTCTTCACCATCGCCAGCGAAACGAACATGCCGATGGTCCAGGCCGTCCACTGTCTGGACACCGGCCTGCGGGCCTACCGCTACCTGACCGAAAACGGCAGCCTGACCGTCAACGCTTCCGGCGAAGTCACGCTGTGTACCGATGGAAAAACATTTTCCGTCTGGCCGCCCCTTGATCCGACGGACACGATGCCGGCTACTGATACCGTACCCCCCTCAAGGTTTGAACGCGACGGGCCATAAACAACATTCGGCCAGTGATTCAAAACAACGCCTTTCCTACGAGAGGCGTTTTTTATATTCGGCCACCCACCGATTGGCGACTTCCTTATGAAACAAACCCTGATCAGCCATTTGCAAAATTTCTTCCAGCGCCTGCGATTCGGTTAACGGCTTCTGGTACAGCCGGTGTCCGGTCATGGCCTGGAACACGTCGCTGAGATGCAGCAGTTCGCTGGCGGTCACCGACAATGTCAGCATCTCGCTGCCACGCGGGTATTTTACCTCCGCATCAGCGTTATAATTATGGTGCGAACCGGCCAATGCCGCCACCACTTCACGGTCTGACAGCGAACTCCGGCTGATAAAATCCCTCGACTTGTGCTCGTGGGTCCGTAGGGCATCCATAAACGTCTGGTGCGGGTCCAGGCCGCATTGGACTATCTCCGCCATGGCCCCGGGATCGTTCCGATATAAGAAATTCAGGGGCAAAACGTCCCGATGGTCCATACGCTCCAAAGCGTCACGGGACACGTCATCGATGGTGCGCTTTTCCGATAACCTTCCTTTTTGCCTCATAATCTCCGTTGCCAGGTCCGGTTGCTCACGCACGAATTGAAAAAAAATATCAGCCAGCTGCTGATCTTCCAGCGTACTCTTTAGGATGCAGTCCGGCAGAGCCACCTTACCGACATCATGCAGCGCCGCGGCTCTGGCCATGTCTTTATATGAAATCCCTTCCCGCTTCAAGTCATTCGAAAAAGCCGGCCATTCCGTATCGACGATTCTCGCCACGGCCAACGAATGTTCAAACGTTATCGGATCCTTTTCGTTTACCTGCCGTAACATCTCCCGTTCTTCTGGTCCAAGTGCTTCCTTCATGTGGTCCGGAAGTTTTTCCAGCCGGTGAGTAAACGTGTCCATTTCCCTGATAGAAACACCCCCTACCTCCGCCTGGCTGGGAATTGATTGTTCGATCGTTTGCCGCATAAACGCTATCGTTTACTCCTCCTTCGGCTTTTCTATTTCCAGCGGCTCGATAGAACCGCCGACGTCTGCAATTTTCAGGACATCTTTGTCCACTTTTTTGAACTCTTTGTAAGCAGTATTGTAGGTATTCACCGTCGTGCCGAGATGCTGGCCGAGTTTCTGCATATATGTGTCATAGCTGGAAATGTGTTTAGCCAGCTGTTCCACATTTTTCCTGATCTCCTTGGCCGATTCCTCTATCTGCATGGCCCGCAATCCCTCCAGCACGGTCTGCAGGTAGGCTAAAAACGACGTCGGCGAAACGATGATGACGTGGTACTTGTTGGCCGCGCGCTGGATCAGGTTTTCCGTGTCTTCGGTGATGGCCCCGACCTTATTGACCAGCAGGTCGTAATATATCGCCTCCGAAGGGATGAACATGAACGCGAAGTCCAGCGTATTCTCTGCCGGCCGGATGTACTTGGCGGTTTCCTGGATGCGGATCTTCAGGTCATTGACGAACGCTTTTTCCAGAACCTTCCTGTCTTCCTCATTATGCGTGGCCGCCAGGCGGTTGTAATTCTCCAGGCTGAACTTCGAGTCAACCGGCACTAGCCGGTCCTTGATCTTCACCACCGCATCAACAATCTCGCCGTCCTTGAATTTATATTGCATCTGGTACGAACCCGGCGGCAACACGTTCTTCAGGAGGTTGTCCAAAAAATATTCGCCTAATATCCCCCGCTGTTTCGGGTTCTGGAGGATGTCCTGCAGATTCTTCAGCTGGTCGGAAAAATTCAGTACCTGCTTGTTGGTATCGTCCAGCTTGGTCAGGCGTTCGGTCACATCCCGGACGATCTTGGCCGACTGGCCGAACTGTTCCTGCAAAGCGCGGGTTGATTCCCCTAACTTACTGTCCAGTGTACGGGTGATTTCCGTGCTTTTCTCGTTCAACTGGCCGATGCGCTCCTCCAGCCGGACCATTTTTTCGGTCAGGTCTTTCTGGTCGACGGGCTGGCCCCGTGAACGGCGGAGCATGAAAAACAGGCCGATAATTCCAGCAAGTATGACGGCAATAAGTATGATCAATAAAATGTCCATTTATTTCAGGTTAAAAAATTGTAACGCATTGTTCCCGGTCGCCTCCTCCACCTCATCGTACGACAAACCCTTGATGTCGGCAATACGGCCGGCCACATACTGTACGAACCGCGGCTCATTGCGCTGGCCGCGGACGATCTGCGGCGCCAGGTACGGACAGTCCGTTTCCACCATGATTTTTTCCATCGGCAAGCGTTTAACGACTGTTGTCAGCTTATCTGTTTTTGGATAGGTAATAATGCCGGTAAACGAGATCATACATCCAATATCGACAAATTTTTTTGCTATCTCCCAGTCCGCCGTGAAACAATGCACCACTGCTCGGAAATAATCCGCCTCTGTCATGACTTGCAGCATGTCCAGATATGCCCGACGCATGTCCACTTGCGCTCCCCGACAATGCAAAATGACGGGCAACTGCAATTCCTTGGCCAGCTTGAGTTGCCGCAGAAACACCCATTTTTGCTTCATTTTAAAATCCGTGACTGATACATCATCCGGTTTCTGGAAATAATCCAGCCCCACCTCGCCGACGGCCACCACGCCCGGCCGAAGGGCCAGCGTCCTGTAGGATTCTGTTAGATAATCCTCCTGCCGGGAATTGAACGGCATTTCTTCCACGTCCACGTGCATCTCGAACAGGTGGATGGGATGCAGGCCGATGGCCGCATAACAGGTGCCCGGATATTTTTTCGCCAGCTCGACCGCCCGCCTGCTGGTAGTGAGCTGGGAACCCACATTGATGACTTTCATGCCAGAGTCAGTGATGCGGCCCATGACCTCATCGAGGTCATTTTTGAACGCGGAAAAATTCAGATGCGCATGGGTGTCTATTAACATGCTACCGTAAATTAAAAAATTCTATGGCATTAGCCGTAGTCTGTTCCGCCACCTCTTCCGGCGTAATACCGCGGAGCTCGGCCAGCCGGCGGCACACATACTCCACGTACGTCGGCTCGTTGCGCTGGCCACGCAGCGGGACCGGGGTTAGGTTCGGGCTGTCCGTCTCAATCATGATGTCCGAAAGCGGGATGCGTCGCGCCGCCTCGACGGTTTCCGAATAGCGTTCATACGTCAGGTTACCGGTGAAAGAAATCTTGAATCCGATAGACAGGAATTTTTGCGCCTCTGCCCATGTCCCTTCGAAGCAATGAATCACCCCCCTCGGTTTCCAGCCCGGTAACGTGCCCAACAGAATAAAAAGGCCGTCATACGCCTCACGGCAGTGGATGATAACGGGCAAGTTGTGCACTGCCGCTAATTCAATCTGTTTTGTCAGTAGTATTTTTTGGACTTTTTTTACGGTCACCTGGTCCTGCGATTCAGCCGGAGCCAAACGGTAGTAATCCAGGCCGATTTCGCCGATGGCCACT
Source organism: Patescibacteria group bacterium (assembly GCA_041649335.1). Lineage (GTDB taxonomy): Bacteria > Patescibacteriota > Patescibacteriia > UBA10025 > JAHIVO01 > JBAYGJ01. The sequence continues at coordinate 9,567 of JBAZNF010000022.1, read as the reverse complement.
AATTTTTTCGACGGCACGTATTTTGCCAGCTCCTCGACGGCTCGTTGGACAGCCTGCTCGGTAGACTTCATGTCGTCCGACATCATCCCCACCGCCTCATGCGGATGGTACCCGATAGCCGCGAACACGCCCGGATATCTGTCGGCCAACTCCAGCGTAGACTTAAAATGGTCGGCATCGCACCCGACATTAATCATTTTTTTCACGCCAGCTGAAACCGCCCGGCTGACAACTGTAGCCTGGTCACCGTCATATTCGCCGAAATCCAAATGTACGTGTGAATCAATTAGGTCCAAAGCCATAGGTTAGATCGGTAAGACGTCCATCGGGTTAGTTTTCAGGGCCACCGGGATCAGCGGCAATAATATTTTTGCGATATTCATCAACAAGCCGGCAAACGGCGTATTGTTTATGGCGTCGGTTATCTGGGGCGAGATATTGAACTGGCTCGTGACGTATAAAATAGTGCCGATTACCAGGGCCGCTTCAACAAAACCGAACATCGCCCCGCCCAGACGGTTGATGGATGAGGCAAACGGGATGATCTTGATGATCTTGAACCCCTGATCCAGCATATGCACGACAAAACCGATCAGCCGGCTGACCACCAATAAAATAACGATAAAAGAAATTGCGTCGGCGACCGCGCCCTTGATCATAAAAAACTGGATAAACGGGGTTATTTCCGGATAAAAATGGCTGGCGATCCAGACGCCCGCTACCGCACCGATCACCGCACCGATTGTATGGATGATGCCGAAATAGAAACCTGCGGCGATAAAACCGAAAAAGATGAGGAGAAGGACAACGGTGAATGCGCCCATATAATTTTTATTTAATAAATGTTAAACTATCCTCTTAAAAATCGGCTCGCCTTTGGTGATGCGCCCAGCAGACAGGCTGCCGATTATTGTAGCGGCCGTAACGGGCATGATCGGCACCAATACTCCGGCAAGATCGAACAGGAATGCCGCCAGTTCGTTCAGGACCGAATCGACTTCCGCTTTTTTCGACGGATCCTTGGCCAATACCCACGGCTTCCGGTTATCGATGATGGCGTTTGCCGAATCAATCCCTTCCCAGATTTTTTTCAAAGCGCTTTCAAATTTCATCGCCTCTATGTCCTGCCCGATCGGCACCAGGCTCACTGGTGACGCCACCTGTTTGGGTATTTTCCCGGCACTGTATTTTTCCAGCATATTCAGCACCCGGCTGACCAGGTTGCCCAGATTATTCGCCAAGTCGGCATTGTATTTTTCGGTAAACAGCGATTCCTTGATATCGCCGTCCTGGCCGAACGGGAATTGGGTCAGCAATAAATACCGGGTCGCGTCTATTCCGTACTTTTTCACCAGATCATTCGGGTCGATGACGTTGCCCAGGCTTTTCGACATCTTTTTGCCGTCCAGGGAAAAAAACCCGTGCGCGTAAATGACTTTCGGCGTGGCCAGTCCGGCGGCCAGCAATAACGCCGGCCAGTATACCGCATGAAACTTGATGATGTCACGAGCCATCAGGTGCACATCCGCCGGCCACCATTTATTGAACTCCATCTCATTATCGCCGTACCCGACCGCGGAAATGTAATTCTGCAATGCGTCGACCCAGACGTACGTATTCTGCTTCGTGTCGAAGGGCAACGGGATGCCCCAGGTCACTTTCTCGCGCGAGACGGAAAAATCTTCCAGCCCCTGTTTGAACAGGCCTAGGACTTCACTTTTTTTATTAGCCGGCAAAACACGGATTTCATCCTGCTCGATAAGTTTTTGAACTGCCGACAAATATTTTTTAAGTCTGAAAAAATAATTTTTCTCCTTCACGTGCTGCGGCACGGTTTTGTGGTCCGGGCATTTACCGTCTACTAATTCTTTATCCGTCAGGAACTTTTCGCACCCCACGCAATACAGCCCTTCATACTCGCCTTCATAAATGTCGCCATGGTCGTACAGTTTCTGCATGAATTTCTGCACAGCCCGTTCGTGCCGCTTGTCCGTGGTACGGATGAACTGGTCAAAGGAAATATCCAACGCTTTGAATGACTCGCGGAACAAAGCGCTGTTCTGGTCACAAAACACCTGAGGTTCCATGCCCGCTTTGTGCGCGCTCTCGGCCACTTTGGCGCCGTGTTCATCCGTGCCGGTCAAAAAGAAAACGTCATCCCCCTTTTGCCGGTGGTAGCGCGCCAAAACGTCAGCGGCAATCGTGGTGTACGCGTGGCCGATGTGCGGCTTGTCATTGACGTAATAAATCGGTGTGGTGATGTAGAACTTCTTCGGCATAATGATTAAATTATACCTTAAAAACCTTCTGGAAACAATAAAAATGCTGAATTGACGCCACAAACGTACCAGTGCTAAGATTACCGACTAAATAAGAACAAAAACAGCAATTTGAAATAGAAGATTGGAGGAACCCAATGCTACGATTTTACCGTACACCGATCCCAGGAGCACCTGACGGCACACTTTCAGAATGGTGCTTTTACATCGGGCTGACAGCCAGCCTGACAACCGCAGAAGTTCAGCGGCTACAATGGCTGTTAGGCGAGACAGTTGATCCGGACGGAATGAGCTTTATGTCCTTCCTGATCGGATACCCGACGGTCATCGAACTCGGCCCCCGGCCGAATTTCGAAACGGCGTGGTCAACCACGGCTGTTTCCATTTGCCGCGCTTGCGGGCTTGGCAAGGTCATCCGTCTGGAGCGTTCCAGACGGTACGGATTCACCGCAACCCTGACCGAAGACGAGAGAGAAGAATTCATGGCCTCCCGCCACGACCGGATGACAGAGATGCGCTACGTAACCCAGCCGGACAGTTTCAGTGCCGGCAGGTCCGTAGAGCCGGTCCATAGCATCACCGTGATCGAACAGGGTAAAGACGCGCTTCGGGATTTCAACAAACGGTACGGTTTGGGATGGGACGATCAGGACATAGACATGTACTACGACCTGTTCACGAACATCCTGAAACGCAACCCGACCGACGTGGAACTCTTCCAGATCGGCCAGGCGAATTCCGAGCATTCACGGCACGGATATTTCAGAGGTAAGCTGGTCCTCAACGGTCAGCCGTTACCGGCTACGCTGATGGAAATCGTCAAAAACCCCTGGGGGAAAAATCCCGGCAATTCACTCATCGCTTTCTGCGACGACAGTTCTGCCATCCGCGGCGCCAGGATGAACATGCTGACGCCAAGCACTCCCGGCAGTCCGAGCAGCTTCGCGCTGACCGAACGACTGCTTCATCCGACCCTGACAGCGGAAACGCACAACTTCCCGTCCGGCGTCGCTCCCTATCCGGGTGCAGCGACCGGCACCGGAGGCCGTATCCGCGACAACCAGGCGGTCGGGCGAGGCGGACGTGTCGTCACGGCCGGTGCGGCATATTGCGTCGACAACCTGCACATACCTGGCTACGATTTGCCGTGGGAATCTGACGGTTGGAGCCATCCCGCAAACCTGGCCTCCCCGCTCGATATCCTGATCCAGGCCTCAAACGGCGCTTCCGACTACGGCAACTGCTTCGGCGAACCGGTCATTTACGGCTTCGTTCGTTCCTGTGGCATTGTCCTGCCGGATGAGCGCCGAGGATGGTACAAGCCAATCATGTATTCTGCCGGTACTGGTTTGATCGACGACAGCCATACGAAGAAAGGTATGCCGGAAAAAGGTATGTTGATCGTCCAGATCGGCGGCCCAGCCTATCGCATCGGCATGGGCGGCGGTGGCGCCAGTTCCAAAATCCAGGGCGACAATACGGCTGACCTCGATTTCAACGCGGTCCAGCGCGGTGCCCCGCAAATGGAACAGCGCATGAACCGCACCGTCCGGGCGTGCGTGGAAATGGGAGACAGCAACCCCATTATCACCATCCACGACCTCGGGGCTGGTGGCGACTGCAATGCTCTGCCCGAACTTGTCGAACCGGTCGGCGCGGTCATTAACCTCCGCACTCTGCCGGTCGGCGACCAAACACTCTGCACCCTGGAAATCTGGGGCAACGAGTCCCAGGAACGCGACGCGTTTCTGGTCTGGCCGGACCGTATCGATGAGATTATGGCGATCTGCAAACGTGAGGATGTCCCCTGCGCCATTGTGGGCCAGGTGACCGGCGACGGGTACCTGATACTCCATGACGACAATGACGGGACGCAGCCGGTCAGCCTGCCGCTTGAACGCATTCTCGGCCAACTGCCCCAGAAAACGTTCGCCATTGAGCGGTGGAACCCTAAACGTGCACCGCTGCAATTGCCGGATAATCTGACCGTCCAGGAAGCACTCGAACGCATCCTGCGTCTGGTGGCTGTCGGGTCCAAACGTTTCCTGACCATCAAAGTGGACCGGAGCGTGACCGGACTCGTCGCCCAACAGCAGTGCGTCGGACCTAACCACGTCACTTTGTGCGATTATGCCGTCGAGGCCCACAGCTATTTCGGCCTGACCGGAACGGCGAAAAGCCTTGGCGAGCAACCGATGGTCGGCCTGATCTCCCCCGCTGCCATGTCCCGCATGGCCGTAACGGAAATGCTCCTGAACCTCATTGGCGCCAGAATCACCAAATTGGAAGACATTAAACTGTCCGCCAACTGGATGCTGGCTGCCAAAGAACCGGGTGAAGGGGCCTGGCTGTATGATGCAGCCTGCGCGCTACGCGACATGCTCATCGAGCTGCGGTCTGCGATTGACGGCGGCAAGGACAGTTTGTCCATGGCCGCCAAAACGATCGGTCCTGACGGACATCAACATACCGTCAAAGCGCCGGGCGAACTGGTCCTGGCTGCTTACGCGATGATGGAAGACATCACCCGCAAGGTGACGCCTGACCTGAAAAAAGCCGGCCATGAACTTCTGTTCATCGACCTGGCTGGCGGCCAGCATCGTCTCGGCGGTTCAGCCCTGGCCCAGGTGTACGGACAGATCGGCGACGAATGTCCTGATATGAACGACGCACCGCTGCTCGTCAGGGCGTTCAACACGGTACAGGAACTGGTGACAAAGGGACTTATTGCCTCGGTCCATGACCGGAGCGACGGAGGCCTCATGATCACGCTCCTGGAAATGGCGTTCGCCGGTAACCTCGGCATCAGCATCGTCATGCAGACGGAAGCCGACCTTCACGCTTTCCTGTTTAACCAGGAAGCGGGGCTGGTGATCGAATGCAACGACGGCAAACAGGTTCGCGAGGTACTGGACAAGTACGGCATCCCGTACGAACACGCCGGCTGGGTCACTGATGACCAGACAGTGTCCGTCTATGTCAACGGCGACCTGGCGCTGAACGAGCTGATGACCAGCCTGCGTGCGGTCTGGGAAGAAACATCCGGCCAGATCGACCGGCTGCAGGCTGACCCTGATTGCGTCACGGCAGAAGCGGTGAACATCCGGAATCTCGTGACACCACCGCCCTACCGACTCATGTTTGCGCCCGCACCGACCCCGTACGAGGTCATGGATGCCCGCAATAAACCAAGGGTAGCCATTATCCGCGAACGCGGCAGTAACGGCGACCGGGAAATGGCGGCGGCATTCCTCATGGCCGGCTTCGAGCCCTGGGACGTCACCATGACCGACCTGCTCAGCGGACGTGTCATTCTCGACGATTTCCGGGGCGTGGCGTTTGTTGGAGGATTCTCATTCGCTGACGTGATGGATGCGGCCAAAGGCTGGGCCGGCGTCATCCGTTTCAACACCCGCCTGGCGGACATGTTCGAAAGGTTCCGTAACCGACCGGACACGTTCTCTCTCGGCGTGTGCAACGGCTGCCAGCTCATGGCCCTGCTCGGCTGGGTGCCTGGTACTTTCACCGATCCTGCGTCCCAACCGCGTTTCATCCGTAACCGGTCAGGACGGTTTGAATCCCGATTCCCGACAGTACGCATCGAGAAGAGTCCAGCCATCATGCTCCAGGGCATGGCCGGCACGACCATGGGCATCTGGGTGGCGCACGGCGAAGGCCAACTGCACGTGCCGCATCCCCGGGACCTGGACCAGATCATTGCCAATGATCTGGCGCCGATCCGGTTTATCGATCCGAATGGAAATCCGACAGACACGTACCCCTTCAATCCAAACGGCAGCCGGTTGGGCGTCACCTCCTTGTGCTCGCCCGACGGCCGGCACCTGGCCATGATGCCACATCCGGAACGTTTGTTCCTGAACTGGCAGTGGCCATGGATGCCGGAGACGTGGCAGGACCTCCCGGCCAGTCCCTGGCTCCGGCTCTTCCAAAACGCACATCACTGGTGTATGCAAAACAAATAGGAGGATTGCTCTTCATCATAATACGAACCTCGGTACATCTGAACCGGGGTTTTTTATTTACTAATAAAAAACCACCCGAAGGTGGTTATGCGGGCGGCTGGTACGGGACATTCTGCCTGGCCGGATCGCTTTTTGCCAGACTCACCGGACAGGTGTCGCAGGGACGGAAAGTCCCCTTGCCGTCTTCATGAAACGGTTCAACGCCGTTGGCTGCTCCGCACGCGTTGCAAATTTCATCCGGCGTCATGCCTTTGTGCACAATTTTATCCGCCAAGATCTATCCTCCATGTTTTCTCGTGTGCTATTTCCATCACTTTACCAAAAAAATCTCCGTTGTCAAGGGATTTCTCGTATCGTCTCCCGATCAAAATATTGATATGGCATTGTCTGATATCGCTTCGGCAATTCCGCTTTGACGGGGTTGTGTCGTATATACTCAATCACCGTCCGGAAATAGTCGTCCGTGTTGACGATGCGAGCGTAAAAACGTTTCTGGAAAAACGGGAAATCAATGCCATGATCAATCCTTAATTGATCGCAAAAATACGATTTGATCCCGTGCATTAAATCCGGAATCGTAAATATTCTGCTTGGTCGCGCAACCACGGCGGGTTGCGCTCTGGGGATATTAAAATCTCCCACACCGCACCCCGCTGCGGGTGCGGTGGCGTCGGTCATGAGTGCGGTGGATTTTATGGACGCGGCGCGTTTATTGAATACCAACACATGTACATGATCCGGCATGATTTGCCATGCCAATACGTCATACCGTTTCAAGTCGCTGGTTTTCAACATTACGCGTGCCATCAATTCCGCGTATTTCTCATCCTCAAACAACCTAAGCCCCTCTTTCGTACGGAACGTCACGAAATACGGATATTCCTCCTGGTATATTCTCCGTTGTGTCATACAAAAATCCCCACGGGTTATGGGGAAGGTTGTCGTTACCATATTACGGCTTCCTGTGCGGCGAGTCAATGCGGCCCTTCGGCCCCCATTTTTTATTTTAATACCATTAAAATCAACTCCGACGGTAGTTGACCAACACTAGTACATTACGCTAGGATAACTCAACAATAAAACAAACAGCGAATCATTACACAATACATGGACAAACGCCATAAAGGAGGAAACCATGGCGGGAAATATCTACAAAGCTGAAGTGATCGATCCGGGCGACCGTGCGTCTCGGCTGGCAAAAGAGATCTGCTACGCCAGCCACGGCAATAACGCCGCGGTCACTGTCGTTCCGCACCAGCCGAACAACTTCCGCGGGCCGGTCGGTTTTACCTGGAAACGTCACATCCTGAACATGATGCTTGAGGGCGCCATGCTCATGGAAGTGGAAAACGACGGCGCCGGCGGCAAGCCCCAGTTTTTCACCCTGGCGGGCACGCCGGAGGCGATGGCTCAGCTCGGTTGGGAAATCATCACCATGACCGCCGACGATTTCGTCCGGTCCGGACGGTTCCCGGGCGTGATGCTCAACGACTTCAACGTCAAGCGCATCACCGACGCCAACTACCCTCTGGTCGAGGCCGTATTCAACGGCTACGGCAGAGCACTGTCGCAGGCAGGGCTGGTCAACATCACCGGCGAGATCGCCGTGATGAAACACAGCATCACCGCGTTCTGCGACACGAAAAGCGACGACCAACTGGTCTGCACCTGGGGCGGTGCCTGTATCGGGTTGTCCCACCGCGACCTGCTCCTGGACAGTTCGAAAATCAGGCCCGGCATGATCGTCGTCGGCCTGTGGGAGCCCGGCTACCGCTGCAACGGCGGCACCGTCCTCACCAACATCCTGCTGCTCCGCTACGGCCCGAACATCAAGGACATCATGAACAACGCCACGGCCATGGATTTCGTCAGGAAACTGACCGTCCCGTCGCGAAGCTATGCCCGCAGCCTCTGCCGTATCCTCGGCTGGCAGCCCGACGGCAACGTCGGCCGGCCTCTCGCCCGGATCGCCGGCATCGCCCACATCACCGGCGGTGGTGTCTGGGGAAAATTCGGAGAAATCCTGCCCGAGGGCGTCGGCGCCAGATTGGACTCCATGCCCATCCCGGCTGAGGTGCTGTACCAGGCCCAGGACATGTCCTGGGGTACCGAGTACCATATCAGCGACTGGCAGGCTTACGGCAACCTGCACGGCGGCTGCGGCATGCTGATCGTCGTCGAACCGGACGACGCCAAACGCCTGCTCGACGAGCTGGGTCAGGACAACATCAGCGCCTATGTCGTCGGCATAACCACCGAATCCGCCGACAGGGAAATCCTCATCAGCTCTCGCTTCCGGGAGAAGAAATTGCTCTCGTCACTCCTTCCGGAGTGAGCCATTCTCGCTCTGAAACTTCAAACCAAAACGGCGGGCCCGATGGTCCCCCGTTTTTTTATTGCCACTATTTCTACTGTATCGTCACCCAATCCTCCGGATGGTCATGGTCATTCAGCTGGGCATCCTGCGCGTTGCTGGAGGTTTCCAGCTGGCAGGGATTGGCATCACGAAATTCCTTCGTGTAGATGAGGTCACTGCGATCACGCACGTTATCACCCAGCCACTGGCTGAACGCGGCATCGGACATATGGTTGAATACGGAATCCAGCGCGCCGTAGGGCGATTCCCAGCCATCAATCATTTTCACTCCTTCACCGCCGGCTGAATAGACCAGGTCAATGCCTTTGTCAGGAATGTGGCCGACCAGGTCGCCTGCTTTAACCTCATCGCCATTTTTTAACGTATCCAGGACGACGAGATGTAAGATGCTCATGGACCAATCACTGCCATTCACTGCAAAACTGATCTCCCCCTCCAGGTCCTGGTTGGATAACTCCCTGATACTCACGGTGGAGTCATACGGCGCGTACACTTCGACCTGTTTGCCCTGGTATGCTTCCTGGATCATGAGGTAATGCTTCATGTTGCGTTTCGTTTCACTGCCGTCCTGCGGCACCACCACATGGCCCTGGCAGCTGCGGAATTTGGAAATTCTGTCCACTTTACTGGGGTCAATGAAATTGGCGGTAATGGTCGGCGGGCCGGATAATTCCTTTTTTTGTAAAAACACAAGCGCTACTGCGCCTGCAGCGATGAAGATTACTACGGCAATAAAGATGTAAATTGATTTTTTCATATTTGCAAGAACACGGCAGGCTATGGCGTACTTTTCAGGGCGAAGCTCCGCGCCACCTCGTAGAAACCGTCTTTGTATTCCATCCACAGCGCGGTGGTAGTGTTGAAGGTCACGACATAATACCGTTCATTTGCGTAGTACACGGCCACCAGCACGGTGTACTCAACCTCC
>JBAZNF010000021.1:0-19316 GCA_041649335.1 Patescibacteria group bacterium | reverse complement strand
AATTTCAAGAAGCCGCCGACCTGGGAGTTGATTGGGTGGACAGTCCGTCCACCAATGATACCGACAAGCCGGTTGCCGAACTCACGGATCTTCAGAGCCATAGCCGACTGTTTCGGCGCCTCTTTCAATAAATCCAACGCCGAATCCTTGCCGTAAAAATCCGGGATAGTCATGAAATACGCGTGCAGGCTGTGGCTCTGGATGAACTGGCCAAGCATCATCAATTTCCGCAGCATAGTCGTCGTCGGCGCTACCTTGACGCGCATGGCGATTTCCAAAGCTTTGATCGACGTCATATTATGCACCACCGGGCACACGCCGCAGATACGCGAGGTCACCAGCGGGGCGTCCATGTAATTACGTCCGACCAGAACACCCTCGATCAAACGAGAGCCCTCCAGCGTGCTGATTTTCGCCTCAGTGATATTCCCGTGCTTCAATGCCCCCCAAAACGTGGCGTGCCCTTCGATTTTGCTGATGTGTTTGATTGATACTCTCATGTTGTTACTGTCATCCTGAACTTGTTTCAGGATCTCGTTAGTAAATAGTTAGATGCTGAATCAAGTTCAGCATGACAAATGTAATTACTTTTGCGCTTTATACCATTCCTCCTGGATCCCGAAAATTTGCAGGATATTTTCCAATTGTTTTCTGCTGATTAACTTAAGTAGCTGATTTTCCAATTGTTTCGTGGAATACCCCGGGATGACACCGCGGCAGCCCTTGCAGTAGAACTTGGAATTGCAGCATACGGCATCGCACCCGCCGCGGATGACCGGGCCCAAGCATGGCTGGCCCTTCTGTAGCAGACACTCGTTGCCGTTCATCTGGCATTCATAACACACCGGATTTTCCAACAGCTTCGGGTTCGTGCCTTCGCGCAAGGCGTTTAACACTACCTTGAAATCCCTAGCATCGATCGGACAGCCTGGTATTTCATAATCCACCGGCACGTACCGGCGGATGGGCATGATGTTCGGGTTGTACACGTTTTTATACGTCTTCGGGTATTGGTATTTCACCGCATGTTCCTTGTCGATGTAGTTTTTGATGTTCGGGATGACGCCGTTGCAGGCACACGCTCCCAGCGCAACCAAATAGGTTGAGCGTTTACGAAGTTCTTTGATCGTCTTGATATTCTCCTTCGTCAGCGGCGAGCCGTCCACGAACGTCACGTCGTACTTCCTGGCGCCTTTCTCATCCATGATCAGATGAAAATCGTTCAAATCAAAGTGGTCGATGGCCTGCACGAAATCAAGACCCAGGTCAAGTACGGCGAACGAGCACCCTTCGCACGAGGTCAGCCCGGCGATGGCGATTTTCAGTTTTTTCCCTTTTAATGATTTTTTAGGCCTGTACATATAGTGTATTAGTTGGAATACAATTCTTCAATATGTGTATAACCCGTACCAAAAATAACTCGAGTATATGGCGCGCAAAAGCCCGGCTGGTCGTATTGTAGCATGTCGAACCGATAAGCGCAGAAATTTTGGCATTCTGAACTTCTCTGGCAGTTATGCTTTGCGTCGATGGTTCTGCCGATTGCGCAAAAATATTCGACAGTAAACCCGCCACTGTATAGTAATCCACCGTGCCGAGCACATTTAAACAATTCGTTAAAGGTATAATATCCTTTTGAAATATCACGCATCATGAATACAACACTTGTTACTGCCAGTAACAGGAAAACGGTACATATAATGATTAAAAAATACAGAATGATCCGCTTATAAACCCGACGCTTTATGATTAAAAATATTATTAGAAAAACGCTTAGCAATAACGTTATCAGCAACGAAATATAATTTCGAACAAATAACGCAATAGCAAGAAATGCAATTCCTAGTACTGGTAATACGTACTGGCGATAATTACGCCATGACGTTTGAGGCTTTTGATCGTTCATTTGTACTTTTTGCGGTTCTGGGTCCATACAACATTAGTCTTAAATAATTTTTGCGTCTTCTCCGCATCCCGTTTGGACAGCTTGTACACGGCAAATTGGTTTTCATTCAACAGATAATCACCGGGCTTGATGTTTTTTAACAATCGGACATCCAGTGAATGCGTTTTTTTACCGCATTGGACCTTGGCCCTGGTGCCTTTCACTGAAATGACTTTGTGGGGTATTGATAAACACATTTATTTATTTTGTCATCCTGAACTTGATTCAGGATCTCTTGAGATTCCGGGTCAAGCCCGGAATGACAATCTATGATTGAAACATTATCTTCGCTTCTTTCGGGAACTTAATACGTTTCAGATCCTCTTCCTGCCACAGTTTCTGGAAATTCATGTCTTTCTTTGACTCGGTAATGATGTTGCCGGTCATGTCCACCCGGAAAAAAGACGCTTTCGCGTAATCGATGGTTTGTACATCAGCACCGACTACCTGTTTGATAGTTTTCTTCATGAATGATTTCTTGTCCTGGTCCTTTTGCAATTTCATGGCTAACATGGCCAGGCTCGGCGATGCCACGTTAGCGACGACTACGCCGAAATGGTGGAACACTTTCTGCCCGGCTGCCACAGTAATCCCGGCCGGCACCAGTACATGCGAAAACGTGACCGGTTCTTTGCATACTTTCACCTGCAGAATTGCCAGGGCCCGCACCTCCATCTGATGGACGGATTGGACGGTGCCGACGGTCAGGACGTGGGCCAACGCGTACGACGGCTCCATGCCCAGCAGGCGCTGGTTTTCCTCCACGGCGTCGGTATGGTCCAAGGCGAAGCATTCCAACAGGTCAGCCGCCGTAATATCGGTAATCCCCTTCCTGGCCGCGTATTTAGCCACTTGTGTCGGGAACGCGGTAATTATGTGCGGTGAAATATCAGACAATTTAACGGGTACCCCAGTCAGGAACTTCGCCAGATTAACGTCGGATTTGCATCCGGGATGCAGGAATAAATTAACCAGCACATTAACCGCTTCGGATTGTAAAATAATCTTTTCAAATGACGGGAAGGCCAGACGACGGGATTGTTCGAGTTTGCCGATGATCTCTTCAGCTTTAATCATGGATCACAGGCTTAGAAAATGAAAAGAGCTTGGTATATATATTAAACGTAATGACGATCATGAGTCCAGCCACAATCAACCCGGCGCCCCACCATTGTCCTGAAGCTAATTTGACGTGCCCAGTGGCGACCAATGCCGTTAAACTGGTAATCGGTGCGCCAAGTGCCAACACGGCCGTGGCCACGGACGCTCGTACATGTTTCAGGCCGGTGTAGAATGTCCACACGTATCCGATCAAAAAAAGTGTGGTGACAGCAATCCATTTCCACTGAATCGCGCCGTACGAAAACAACGGGTCAATCTGTCGCGACATAAGCAGGTACATGAAAATAAACGCACCGCCGAAGAACATCCGGCCCCAGGCAACGATATTTGAAGGCAAACGGGCCAGTAATTTTTTGGAAATAATTATCTCGACCGACCACAGTAGTGTTGCCAAGACGATCAGCCAGTCTCCCCGGCCGAACCCGTGCGGGGTGATGCCGGCAAATAAAATATTACCCGCAAGAATTGCGCTCAATCCGATGAATATACTTTTATTCCATTTTTCTCTCAGAAACATGGCAGCCAGGAACGCCACGGCCACGAACATGCATTTTTGGATCAACGCGCCCTGTGCCCCACTGGTCATGGTCAGTCCTTTGAAAAACAGCATGAACGGCACTGCCCCGCCGACCAGTCCGACTGCCATCAACTTCAGCCAATCTTTGCTGACCAGTGTCCGAAGCGTCTTGAACTCTTTCACAGTCATGATCAGTCCGAAAAGCGCCATACCGACCAACACGTTCTTCACGCCGGTGAACACGTAGGGGCTGGAAAACTTCACGGCCAATGAGTTGACGTAAATCGAAACACCGGAGATAACCGCTGTACCTAGTATAAATAGTATTCCTTTACGTTCGTTCATAATTCTCTACTTGTCATTCCGGACTTGATCCGGAATCTCACTTAGTTAGACCCTGAATCAAGTTCAGGGTGACAAACGTGGTTAGTACTGATTAACATCCTTTAACTGCGCATACGTAAACACTGGCCCGTCTTTGCAGACGTAGTACGGCCCGATGGCGCAGTGCTGGCAGGTGCCCAGGCCCGCGCATTCCATCCGGCGTTCCATTGACAGGTAAATGTCATCGTCCTTATACCCGAGCGCAACAAGTTTCGGTATCACGGCGTTGAACATCACCGGCGGCCCGCACAGAATGGCGACACCGTCCTTCAGCACGTCCACTTTTTTAAACAGCGTGGTCACCAGACCGGCGTGCGAACGCCAGCCTTTAGCCGTGTCCGGGTACGGGTCGGACAGCGTCACTTCCAGTTTCAGGCATTTTTTCCAGGCCGGAATCTCACTGCGGAATATGATATTTTTATACGACCTGGCGCCGTAAAACAGCTGGATCGAGTGCGGAAACGTCCGGCAATACCGTTTGGTAAGATAAGAAAGCAATGAACGGAGGGGGACGATTCCCAGGCCGCCGGCGACCAACAGGATGCTACGATTGGTGATTTTTTTCATGTCAAAGCCGTTGCCGTACGGCCCGCGGATACCGAAGGTGTCTCCCGTTTTCAACTTGTGGAACTGCTCGGTTACGTTGCCGACCTTCTGTACGGCGATGTCGTAAATGTTTTTCGTGTACTGCACTTCCGTCGGCACGAACACCGACTCGCCGAACCCCGGCAATGAAAATACGAAGAATTGGCCTGGTACGTACCCTAAATCCTTGCCGCTTTTTAATTTAAAGCGGAACGACTTGATCCCCGGCGTCTGCTGCCGGACATTCAGTATAATCGCTTCTTGTGTTTGGAATGGGTTTAACATGCTAAATACTTTCGTCATTACGAGGAGTATCGCGACGAAGTAATCCGTGTGTAGCACCGCCCTGAGAGCAGTCGAAGGGTCCTCTTGTTAATAGCTACAGGATCCCTCGCCAAGTCTCGGGATGGCCCGTTGGGCCAGATTGCTTCGCTACGCTCGCAATGACAATATTATTACTTCTTCTTTTTTAAATACTTTGAGTCTTTATGTTGTTCCATCCACTTGAACACGTCCGCCCGCTTGATGCCGACGGGGCACACCTTGTCGCACCGGCCGCAGTTGACGCAGCCCATGATCTGGAATTCGTGCGGCGTGCGCACCCACTTATGCGTGTACCAGTTCTGGATACGCTGGCTGTTGGCCTTAAAAAACTTGTACCCGCCGCCGATCTCGGAAAAGCTGTTGTAAAAACAGGTGGTCCATCTCCGGACGCGCTGGCCCGCGCCTTTCTCCTTGGTGTCCGGCTCGTCGTCGATGTCATAGCAATAGCACGTCGGACAGTCCACCGCGCACTTGCCGCAGGCCGTGCAGATCTCGCCCCAATGGTCCCATGCCTCATGTGAAGCCTCTACGATTTGCTTGCGGTGGATTTCCATGATCGGATCCAGGCCCTGCTCCTTTATCATACCGGTGAATTCTACGTGCTCAAAGTCCTTATACCCAAACTTTTCCAGTACCTGCTGGCCTTTTTCCGAGCCGGTAAACACCTTCCATTCGCCCTTCTTGGTCTTGATCAGCATGATGTCGAAAATGACGTGCTCCAGGATGTCCTCCTCATAACAGTCCCGCACGTGCCCGCAGAATCCCGATCCTTCGAAAAACGCCTGCCCGATCAATAGCGTCGACTGGCGCTTCTTCTGGTAAAACGGGTCCCGCTCGAACGTCTGGTTGAAGAGGCCGACCGCCTTCAGGTCCGACACGGACATCAAAAAAGCACACTCGGGCGTGTACTCCATTTTCGGCGGCACGAGCTTGCCTTTTTTATAGTCAAACAGGGCTTCGCGTTTCGGCAATAATACCGGCTTGAACGTGTTGACCGGTATTTTATTGGAAAAATCGACTTCTTTGATGTCGTACACGGGCTTGACGTAGAGGTCATTGCCGTCCTTCACCGGCGCTTGAATCGTGTACGTTTTGCGTAAATATGTAAAAAATTTATGTAAAGTTTTTACGTTCATGATGCCTGGATTATACCACAAAATCTGATTGAATTCAAACTTTAACCATACAATCGTTAGTCTTCGCCCCTCTTACACTTTTTACCGTCATTGCGAGCAGGGCGAAGCAATCTCTACTATTTACTTAAGGAGCCTCACGTCGTTCCGCCTCACCTTGTTCAGCGTCACTCCTCAGGATGACAAAGAAGGGGCCTACAAATCAAACTTCTTGTCATTCTCTCCCTTCGCATCTTTAGCGACCGGGATGGTGAACTGGAACGTCGCGCCCTTGCCCTGGCCCTCGGATTCCACCCAGATCTGTCCGTCATGGCCCTCGACTAGCCTGCGCGCAACATATAAGCCTAAACCCGAGCCGTCCGGATTCACCTGGGCGATGCCGAACCCGCGAACGAACTTGGCGAACAGCTTTTTCGCCTCGTCCGGCGGGATGCCGCGGCCGGTATCCTTCACTTTCACGTGTACATTGTCGCCTTCATGTACCGCCGTCACGATAATGCTGCCTTCATCCGTGTATTTGATGGCATTGTCGACAAGGTTCAGCACCACGTCGCCGAGCTTGTCCTGGTCAGCCATGACCAGAGGTAATTTTTCTTTTGGCTTGATATATTCCACCTTCAGTTTCTTGTCTTCTCCGGATTTCTTGACCACGCTGATCACTTTTTCGATCACTTCATTGATATCCATCGGCCGGCGCAGCAGCTCCATTTTTCCTGACTCAATCTTACTGACGTTCAGGAACAGGTTGATCAGGCGGATCATGCGCTGGGATTCCTCCAGCAGCATGGCGATGACGTCGCCCTGCTTTTTCGGCGTCTTGCCGAAATCGCCCTGTAGGATCATGGACAGGTAGCCCATGATGCCGGTCATCGGCGTGCGCAGCTGGTGCGAGGCAATGGACACGAATTCGCTCTTGGCCTGGTCCAGCTGCTGCAGATGGACGTTCGCCTCGGCCAAATTTTTATTTGAATCCGACAGCTGTCGGTACAGCTCGATGTTCCGGTACACGATGCCGGTCTGGTTGCAGAGTGAACGCATCATGTTCAGGTCAGTATCTTTCAGTTCGCCCGGATCTTTCTGGACCATAAAGTCAATCGCCCCGACGATTCCCTCTTCAGAATATATCGGTACGGCAATAATCGTCTTAATCTTCATCGTACTCTGGATTTTTTCGCAGACCTCCACCGGCAATGCCGGAGCGAGGAATTCGGCAAACGACGTGCCGATCTGTACCTGGCCGGTTTTGATCGCTTTTGTAGTCCGGCTGGTTGACGTACGGAAATCACCATACAGTTCGGATAACGGCTTGCCGATCAATTTCTGGACTTCAGGAGTCATCAACCCGCTGGTTACCGCATCCGGAAATAATTTATGCTTGTCCTTACCTAAAAGTAATAATATGCCACCCTGGTATCCCAACTCACTTTGTATGCTGTCGGCAATGGATTGGGTTACCTTGCGGAAATCCAATGTCCTGGTAATCAGGTTCGTGACGTTCTGTAAGGCCGTTAAATAACGGTTTCTTTCATTCAACTGCAAATTTGTATTGCGTACGTCTTCCGTGGCAATGGCAATCTCCTTTTTCAACCGTTCGGAAAATTGCTTGACTTCCTCATACAACCTCGATTTTTCTAGGGCGGATGCCAGTTGCGGACCAAGCAAAGATAGTAATTGGAGGTCCTCCGTCCCATACGGATCGCCCGATAGTTTCGGGCCTAACACCATAATGGCGTTAATAGTGTTGGACATGAGCACTGGAGCTACAACAGCGGCATCCATGACATCTAAGGCATCTTTTGACGCTTCCATTTTTTTCCGGTCGCCATCATTCTGCGTATCCTCAATTTTCCGTTCCAAGGCTTCCAGCACGATAATCTGTTTTTCCTTATGTAAATACGAAACTAACGGATTGTTGTGGGCGATTTTATCCGCCGTTGACTCCGGACCAACATTTTCTAACCGTTCAATTTCCTCCTGAGAGACCAACCTTCCTTTTGCGTCTACCCTGCCCGATCGCTTATAAAAAGCGCCACCCGTCGTACTCGCAATATAAAAACTGGCGTTCTTAATTTTCAGACTTTTCTCTAATTTATGTGAGAGGGTAAATAATAGAACATCCAACTCAATCTCACGGTTAATAATTTCGGACAAATTGGCTAATAAATTTTGATAGTTAATTTGAGCCTTAAAAAAAAGTTTGTCTGTAAATTTAGCAATACCCTTTTTTAGTGGATCTAAAATTAAAACAATAAAAATTGAAGTTCCAATTGCTAAAATTGTTCTAATAGCAACATTGAATTCAAACGCTTGTGGAATTAACAAGGTAAGACCAACAACGGTGGCTGAAATTAGAAGTACTACAATAGAATATGTTATCGTTCGTAATATAAATAATCTAATATCAAGCAATCGATGTTTAATAATTGAGTATGCAATTCCTCCAATTAAAATCACGGTAGCGAAAGGGCCAAAGTGAGTAAAATACCCATTATGTGTTAATAATGGGAGTATTAAATTTAAAATCGTTCCAAATAACGCCGCAATAAAGGTTGAGAGAAAAACAAATTTATATTGAATTTTTTTAATTCCCTCCGAGTGTTTAAAGTTTTTTAACAAATAGTAAAAACTTATAATTAAAGTCGCAATAAAGATTACCGTGAAAAGGTTAAAATACCCACCATAAGAAACGTAAATAGTCGTATACTCAAAAGTAACTTGATTACCAACAATTGCGCTTGTAAATAATGTTAAACAAATTAATAATAATGTTAAAAATATAACTGTAAATTTAATAAATTTACTTATATTTTTTTGAATAAAGGAACTGGTAAAAAAGAAGAAAAAGAAACCAATCAATTGTGCAAAAGTATAAGAAAATTTTGCAAAAATTATTGCGCCACTATTTGAATTTACTATATTTGATAGAAAGTTTGATAAAGTCCAGAAAGAAACTGATACTGCTAAAAGAAAGAAATAAACGTTTGAAGCGTTTTTTCTATTTCTCCAAATAACAATTAAACCAAGAATTATATTCCCAGTTATTACAAGTGATGTTATTAGGATGTCTGCTAAATATTTCATCTACTTTCTATAGATGCAAAATTTTGAAAAAAAATAAAAGTTTTTTGAAATAATTATTGAATACTTCAATTCTTTTAGAATTTTATCAACTAATTTAAATGAATGATATTTAACATCGCCCTCATGTCTAAAAAAAACATTATCTAATATTACTGTCCAAAATTTTCTTAAAATACCATCTGCATTTGGATCAATTAAAAACAAATGACCACCTTTTAATAACAAAGAGTCAATTTTACTAAAAAAATCCTTAATTATTGTAAAGTGATGTAAGTTATTTAAAATAAAAATATTATTAAAAGATTCTTTTTGCAATTTTAGGTCATTAAAATCTCCAACTAAAAATTCTATTTGTTGATCTACTATCTTTTGTCTGGCCACCTTAACCATTTCCTCTGAAATATCAATAGCCAGAGTATTAGATTTAAAAGAATTTTTTAAAATAATTTCCTCTAAACCACCTGTTCCACATCCAATATCCAATGATCGACCAAGAGAAACATTTTCTTTTATTAAATAGAAAACAACTTTTTTATAGCCAGCGTTAAAATACCAGTGCCATAAATGATCAGAATCGTAATATTTTGACCACTTATCAAAGACAGCCTTCTTAGCTTGCTGATCTCGGCTTGACAATTCAGGCATCCTTATAACTACTTAAAATTTTGTAAAACGTCCAAAAAAAGTATTTTAATATAGACAGTATATTATATCTTACATGTACAATAAATTCCTTATCAGCAAATTTTTTTAAATCTAAGTATTTTTCTCCTAAGTCCTTTACTGAAGTTTTATAATGCTTTTGAATATTATGCTGAATTAACCATGGGGTATTTTCATATGAACCGATTAAAACGTTTCCTTCTTTTAATAATTTTCTGTTTGGATTCCAACTAATCCTTAAAATTTCATTAACAATTTTCCATGTACGTTCATTTGACGGCTTAATTTTTCCAGCATTTTCAAATTCTTTAGGATCAGGATAAATATAGCTTGCGAAATGACTTAATGCGCCTAAAACACGTAAATTCCTTGTAATGGTTACTATATCAAGGGCATGAAATCGTCTTTTGAAAAATCCTTTTAAATATTGTTCAATAATTATCTGCGCATTTAAAATTGTTGATAAATTATACCCTTGATAATCTTGATTTATTACAGTAAATTCTAAATATAAAATATTTAAATTGAATATTTTTTTATTACTTGCAGCAGCTAATGCAATTATTTCATTTTTATCTCTAACTAATTTTACAATTTGTGCTTTTAAAATATGTTGAACGATGAATTCTTTACTAAATTTTCCCCAATTTTGTTCAATAATTTGATCAATATTTTTAAGTAAGAATAATTTAATCTCCTCTAAACCTTTTGATTCATATAATGTTTCAAAGTGAAACTTTTGGGTTTGATTAGTCCCCTTATTTTTTAAAGCTATAATTTTTGAACTATAAGTTGCGAACATCCTTAATAAATATAAGCACCCAACTCAAATTAAAGCTTTGGGTTGGTATTAATTAACATAAATAAGGTAATAATAGTATTTATCTTTATTTTCAGTATCTGCCTTTATTCTACCACAAAATCACCCTTTTGTGAAGAGGCTGATAATATACTAGTTTTCTGCCTTTATAGCTCTCCAATTTGTATACTTTTTGATAATAAACATCAAAATAGCTACGACTATCAGCGCGCCAATCATGTTCATCAGCATGTCATTGGTGGTATCCGGGCCGTCACCCAGACGGACACCAACCACCCCGCGGATAACGTCTTCTAAATATTCCTCAAGTTCATAGCACGAACCTAACGCCATAGTAAACGCCACGGTCATGAATCCGGTCATGTATTTGCCCATGAACATCCGGCCGGCATTCCGCGAACGCCACAACGTATAGAAAATCAATAGCGCCGCCATACCGCCGCCGGTACTGTGCGCCACCTGGTCATACCAGCTGTAGGTCACGTACCAGTGCTTGATGTCTCCCATTGCATCTACGGAAGAGGAAAACAGTGCGCCCAGGTAGACAAACCACGGCAATGGTTCGCCCGTCGTTTTCCGTACGCGCCAGGACATGAATTCCACCAACGCCCAGACCATCGACATGGTGAAGACGAGCCCGAACCAGGTGAAGGCCAGGGTAAAATGCAAGACGCCGATCCAGTTTAGTATCTCAAACAAAATCCACCCAATATACCCAAACCGAACGATATTTGTCAGAATTAAGTTTGTCTTCATTATTATTATTTAAAGGATTATATAATTAAGATTATTCTTGGAACTAGGTTATGTCAATCTATGTAAATAATCTGTGGATAACCAATATTGCCTTAATAATGCTAATCCTTTACTATGCAGGCTCAGCTTTATGTTACAGAAGGGCTCTGTCAGTACGTCTCCATAACGAGATTCCCCTCCCCCCTACGTTATCGGAACTATGCTGGCAGGGTCCCTACCTGAATATTCAGGGTCCGCCCTTTATACAGATATCTGGCCCGAGTGCCAGTACTTCGATGGTCAGTGAGTACTTCGCTGATCACCTCCTCCCGCCGGTTTCCCCCAAAGGTTCCGGCGGGCTTTTTTATCTGTGCAAAAACAGGCTTGACGCGAGGCAGGCCATTTTGTATAAATATAACCGTGAACGACCACCGACCCACGTTGGTCGTTCGCTTTTTATTTCATTGGGATATTCGCAGGTTTATTTTCCTTTTTCCTGAACAAACTCGCCACTGAAAAAATTGCCCCAAAAATAAAACCCACGGCAATGGAAAACGGCAGTCCCAAAAACGTAAAAATCGCATTAATGGAAAAATCACTGTACTCGTTGCCGGACGGTACGCTGTACATCTTGAACGGGCTATGGACGAACAGTTCAATGACGACCATTACCAGGGAAAATACCAGCAGGTACAGTACCGGATAGGTAAATAATTTCATTGAACGCTTTTCTTTCTCCCGGTAGGACACCATAGTGCCGATGGACACCGCCAACGCGGCCGGGATGCCCCAGAGCCCAAGCATGCCGACAGGATAATACCCGATCGCAGTCGAGCCGAGGTCGTAAATGCCCGGGATATACAATAGTATCGCGGCAATCACGCTGGCGCCGAGCGTGGTGAATAAATACATTTTCCGATTCGTAAATGTCATATGCCTATACCATAGCGCGAAAATAGCAAAAAATCAACAAAAGTCCGGGCATAAATCTACCCGGACTTCTATAATTTATTTTTAATAGACACTATTCATCTCTACCCGTCTCTGAATCGACAGTGGTATCTATTTTCTGGTTTTGTTGCATGACCTGATTTTGATTACGGATTTGGTTTTGATTCTGCGCCATGTTATGGTTTTGCGCCTGGTTAATATTTCCGGAAGTATTCGTGTTTGTTGAATCACTGTCCGTATCATCATCTGACTGTTCATCATCCCCGGCGTGTTGTTGCAGCATGTTCTGCAACCGGATCTGAATGTCAGCCCCCTTGTTTTCCACCTGCGATTCAACTGTATTCATGAATTCGTTCGCCGCTGTGTTGCCCTGGACTTTTGAGATAACGTCTTCAAGACCTGTCGCCGACCGGCTCATTGCCTCTATTATGACATTTTTCGCCTCATCCGGCGCCTGGGCGTATGCCGATTCCAGAACTGACTGTTGTTTCGTGTACAATGCTTTGAGTTTGCCTACCAGCGCCGACTGATCGTCGCTTGATCCGGACACTCGAGCCGCCCGTTCTTCGAAATTCTGTATACGGTTTTCGAAACGCTGCAGCTGCGTATTGGCCAGCTCCGGCTGCCCTTGAGCGAACATTTCCCTGGCTTCAGCCAAGCGCTGTAGGGCAAACTGGTACTCCAGCTGGGCCTTTTTTTCAGGTGAAAATGTGAAAGCCATGCGCACGTCTTCCCACCATTGTTTCAGCACATACCAGTGGCTGTCCGGCAGGATACCGGCCTCTACGTCGTCCGTCACAACCTCATCAGCCGTGGCATTGTCATTGGTCAACGTCTCATCAAGCATGGCCTCATTCGTCACCGCATTGGTATTCGTTTCAGTGTTTGTGTTTGCCGTCATGATGAGCATGGTATTGGTGTCGTCCGTACTGGCAGTATTGGCATTTTCCAAATCCAGGCTCTGTGCCGACAAACAGAGCGGAATTACCGCCGCCAAGACGGCAACGGTGAAAATTTTTACTCCACCTGCCTTCATAAATATTTCTTATTAATGCTTAGATACATTCCCATGAGTAAATCTAACCTCGTGTCCATTCGGTTCCCTGCCGCACCAACAATTCGCCGGCTTTTTCCGGCTGGGCCATCAGCTCCTTGACGACCCGTTCCAAGCGGGCGCCCTGCGAGCCTTTGACCAAAATGATATCGCCGGTCTTGATGCGCTCCTGGACGAATTTTCCCGCCTCAAGCGCATCGCCAAATTCAAACACGCCTTCTTCCGGCAGACCATGCGATGTGGCGGTGTCAGCGATGATCCTGGCTCGGCTGCCGACAGTCACCAGGACATCAGCCACGGTTGCTGCCGCTTCGCCGACTTCACGGTGCCCTGCTTCGGTATATTGGCCAAGCTCCAGCATGTCGCCCAGTACGACGAATTTACGGCCGGAAACTTTTAATTTCTCCATCACATGCAACGCGGCTTTCACGGCCATCGGCGACGAGTTATATGTGTCATCAATGATTGACGTATGCTTGATGCCGGACAGCAGCCTCATACGGCCGGCCGGGGAAACAAAATTGCCCAATGCGGCGGAGATGTCAGCCAAATTCATGCCAAACGACAAACCGACGGCAGCGGCCGCTAATGCCATATACACCTGGTGTTCGCCCAGCACTGACGGTAAAAATACCGGTACGATCGATCCGTTATGGATGAACTTAAAGCTCAGTCCTTTGACCTGCACGTCTACCCATGGGTCAGATGACGGTCCGGCTGACACGTCCACCTCGGCTGCCCGGATATCAGCTAGTTCAGAAAACCCAAACGTCAACACGCGGGACCGAACCTTCTCACGGACTGACATAACCTGCTGGTCATCGGCATTGAGTATGGCCGTATCATCCTTCTTCATATGCAGAACCATCTGGTGTTTTTCCCGGATTAGTTTGTCCATGGTCCCGAAAAATTCCAGATGTACCGGACCGATAGCGGTAATCACGCCGACCCGGCAGGGTGCCAGCCGAGTCAAATATTTAATGTCTCCGGGTTTGTCAGCGCCCATTTCCAGCACCAAAATTTCCGGATAGTTCTTTGACCTCCACACCAATAATCCCATAGCTTTAAAAAATACCCATATCCAGGCAAACGGATTCTTGTTGCCGGACTCCGTACCGATGATGGACAGCGGCACGCCGATTTCATTGTTATAATTCTTGATATTTTTCCTGACACGAAATTTTGACGACAACACGGTATACACCGCCTCTTTGGTTGATGTCTTCCCCACACTACCGGTAATGCCGACGACTTTCGGTTTATATTTGCTCAAAATCATCCGGCTCAACCAGGCCAGTTTCCATTCAAGTATTTTTTTTACTAAAGTAATCATTTCGCGGATACCCTTATTTTTATCCTGATTAAAAATTACTTATTGCAGATTACTGATTACTGACCTTATTTTACCTTTTCCTGGGGCGGGATGCCATAGTAATTCAGCATGAACTGGGCCATGGTGCCGAACAGTGGCGCGGCAGTCGACTCGGCCCATTGCACGTCACGCGGCTTGTCGATTTTCACGCACATGACGAATACCGGGTTATCTACCGGGGCAAAACCGCAAAAACTTCCGATGGTAAAATCCATCTCATAACCCGGACCGTCCTGGCGGGGAATCTGGGCCGTTCCGGTTTTGCCTGCCACGAAATATCCGGCAACACCGGCTTGCTTGCCATGGCCGTTGCGGACTACGTTCACAAGCATGGCTCCGACCGTCGTGGCGGCCTTGGAAGACACAACCTGACGGACCACCTGCGGCTGAGTCTGTTGCACGAAACCGTCCGGCTGCCTGATTTCATCAACGATATACGGTTTCATAAGCTTGCCGCCGTTGGCAATGACCCCATATGCCGCCGTCATCTGCAATAAAGTCGTTGAGATGCCCTGACCGAATGACGCGGTGGCCATATACAGGTCCTGCTGCTTGGCCAAAGAAGAAATGTCGCCCTTGGCTTCAGAATTAAGCTCGATGCCGGATTTTTCCCCAAAGCCAAATCTTTTCACGTAATCCTCAAAAATTTCCGGGCCGATCGACCGGGCGGCGAAAATTGCCCCTGTATTCAGGGACTTTTCCAGCACTTCTGTCATCGTCTGTACACCATTGGCTTTTCCGTCAGAATTTTTAATTGTATATTTCCCGATTTCAACTGCGCCGGTATCAGTATACGTGGTATCAGGTGACACTGCGCCCCGGTCAACAGCCGCCGCCATGGTCATTGTTTTGAATATTGAACCCGGTTCATAAATATAGAATGTAGCCGGGTTAATAAATGCATTCACGTCTTCGGTTTCATTGTATTTATTCGGGTCAAAATCTGGTGTCCCGCACATGGCGGTGATGGCGCCGGTTTTCGGATCCATAATGATCAGACTGCCGCCATCCGCCCCATGCTTCTGCACCTCCTCATCCAATGACTTACAGGCCTTGTATTGGATGGTATGATCCAGCGTCAGGATGAGATCGTCACCGTCTTTGGCGTCCTGCACCAGCTTCGTACCAAACGTGATCAAACGCCCTTGGGCGTCCTTTTCAGCCTGGAGGTATCCGGCCGTACCGGCCAACTCCGTTTCCCAATACCCCTCTAAGCCATATTGTCCCACCTGCTTTGCCTGGTCGTGGCCGACAAAACCCAGGACATGGCTACCGATGTTATTTTCCGGATAATAGCGGTACAGCTCCTCCTGGAATTGGATGCCGTCCAAATTTTCGTCCTTGAGCTGCTGCATGACTTCTTTGGTCACCTGATGCTTCAACGGTTCATAGAGGTCGTTCGGCTTTTCCAGGCGCGCCACAACGTCCGCCTCGTCCAGTTCGAGCGCCGAAGCCACCGTTTTCGCAGTTTCCGCCGGATCTTTAACCCGCATCGGCTCGGCATAGACCAAATAGTATGTCTCATTCGCAGCCAGCGGATAGAGCGTCTCCGGATTATTCCTGTCCCGGACGTAAATTTCGCCCCGCTTGGGCACCAATTTCTCGTACAGTTCATATTGATCAGCAGCCAATGCTTCGTAAAAATTATGCTGGAATATGGTAATATCCGATAACCGTACGGCAATGAGTCCGGCGAATACAAAAATGACCGCACGGACGAGGCTGAGGCGATCAAAGGTGTTCTTATTTTTTGGCCTGGTTTGGTTCAACCAACGTGCCATAGTAATCCTTTACGTCAAAACTTATTCCCCATTACCGTACGGCCACCGACGAACCGACCGCTGGTATGTATTCTATCTGCGTCGTCGCCACCATCCCGGCCTGGGTACCGGCCGTTTCAATAGCTGCCAACGACTGGAAAGATGCGGCCTTCACTTCCAGCTGCTTATTGTCCTTGTTCAGCTGCTCTATCCGGTTCTGCACGCCCTTGATATCAAACCCACCGGTCGCGGTCTGATTCATATAATATAAATATGAAATGGCCACCATGGCGATCAGCACCAGTAAAAGCACGTTCAGCCGGACCAAAGAAACGGCCCGGACGTTGTGCGGGGTATGGGCAGACGCGTCAGTATCCTTAAATTTTGTTATAAGAAATTTTGTCATTTTTGTTTATACTTTTTCCGCTACCCGCAACACCGCACTGCGGCTGCGTGGGTTTTTTTGGACTTCTTCCGGCGTTGCCTTGACGGCGTGCCGGGTAACCAGCTTCAGACGCGGCACATGACCGCAACGGCACACGGGGAACTGCGGCGGACAGAGGCATCCTTTTGCTTCCTCCCGCATGAACCGTTTGACGATCCGGTCCTCGAGCGAATGGAAGGAAATGACGGCCAGTCGCCCCCCCGACGGTAAAATATCGATCGCCTGCGGCAGTGCCTGCTGCAGGTTGCCCAGTTCGTTGTTGACGGCGATACGCAATGCCTGAAACGTACGCGTGGCGGGATGGATCCCGCCGATCCACGGAATTTCTTTATTAGTGTGTAAAGTATTTCTAAAGGCCAGGAGTATGGCCTCAACCAAAGTTTTTGTTTTTGATATTTTTTTGTTTAGACGCGTGGTTATTATTTGTTTTGCAATAGCATGCGCTAAACGTTCTTCGCCATACTCCTGGATCACTTTCGTTAATTGTGCAAGGGGCCAGGTATTGACGATGTCCGCGGCCGTTAGGGACTGCCGGGTGTCAAACCTCATGTCCAGCGGCGCGTCTATCTGGAAAGAAAATCCACGGGACTG
Organism: Patescibacteria group bacterium; assembly: GCA_041649335.1. Lineage (GTDB taxonomy): Bacteria > Patescibacteriota > Patescibacteriia > UBA10025 > JAHIVO01 > JBAYGJ01. The sequence continues at coordinate 1,834 of JBAZNF010000021.1, read as the reverse complement.
ATCTTCGAGCTCAAGACTAGATAACCCAAGATCAAGTAAAATACCGTTAATTTGATAATCTGCGAACTGTTCATTGTATATGTGTTTTATATTGGCAAATGAATCTCTGACCAACGTAACACGCGATCCGAATTCTTTCAGGCATTCTGTGGCAGTATCCAGAGCCAACTGGTCCCGATCTATGCCGAGCAGATGCCCGTCAGGTCCGGTGCGTTCTACAAGCGCCCGTCCGTGACCCCCGCCGCCTACAGTCCCGTCGATATAATGCCGTCCGGCTCGCGGTTGCAGGTAGCTGATGGCTTCGTGTAAAAGTACCGGGACATGCGCCACGGTCATACGCCTGGGTTAAACGCCAAGTTCGCCGAGCGCCTCCGCAATGTCCCCGCCGCGTTTTTCTGTGCCGACTTTATACTTCTCCCAAGCAGCAGCGTCCCAAATTTCCAGCCTGTTATATAAACCTGCGACAATGACATTTTTTCTGACGCCGGCATACTTCCTCAGATAATCCGGCAATATTACCCGTCCTTGTTTATCGATCTCACAGTCCATGGCGCCGGCCAGCATCAACCGGGCGAAAGCACGGGTATTAGCTTTTGAAATCGGCAATTTGGCCAGTTTGTCAGCCAACTGCTCCCAATCCTTCTGGGTATATAAGAAAAGGCAGTTATCCAGTCCCCTGGTCACCACCGCGCCTTTTTCCAGTTCGGCACGAAATTTGATCGGGATGGCCAAACGGCCCTTATCGTCTATTGAATGCTGGTATTCTCCGATAAACATTGGATTAAATAAAAACGAATGTTAATTTATGTTTCTGGGGTTATCCCCTTTTGGAATGACTTATCCCCACTTTTATCCACTTTCTACCCTTCACATCCATTTTACACCACTTTTATAGTTTGGTCAACCACCTGGCAACTGTGCATAACTAGGAAATATTTACCTGCTTTAGTCAATAAAAAAGCGCCTCCCCTATTAACTAGGTTTGGCGCTCACTTTGATTAAAGTGTTGAGGAGCTATTTTAGCAGCAGCATTTTTTTCGACTGCGTGAAGTTTCCTGCACACAGACGGTAGAAATAGATGCCGCTGGCGACTCTCTTCCCGGACTGGTTGGCCCCGTCCCATTCTATGGCATAATTGCCGGCAGACTGGTACTGGTCAACCAAGGTCATGACTTCCTGGCCGAGGATGTTGATTATCCGGAGACTAACTTGACTGGCTTCAGGTAATGAATAGCAGATGGTCGTTGAAGGGTTGAAAGGGTTGGGATAGTTCTGGTAGAGCTGAAATTCTGTCGGAAGTACAGATGAAACTACTACTTCTGGTATATTCGCTTTTGCAAAACCTTCTTCTGAAATATCGATATCTCCTACCAGGAGTGACTTCATAAGAATGGTTCCATAACCTGTACTACTAAACCATCCAGCGTTTCCTTGATAGACGTAAGAAGTCCCGGTAGACAGAAAAACGTGAAAGCGTGTTTCCCAGGTAGAATACTGGTAAGCCACTACTATATCAGACTTGCCGTCACCATTGAAATCACCGGCAGCGCTGAACTTGATGCAAGCCGCACAGTAATCGTACTGGATCAGCCAACCAGGATTTCCCTGATAAGCGAAAGATGCCCCAGTGGACAAAAAGGTGTGTAGTCTGGTTTGACAACCGCCATAGTCATACAACACGGTGATGTCATCCAAACCATCATCGTTGATATCTCCTACCAGGAGTGACTTCATAAGAATGGTTCCATAACCTGTACTACTAAACCATCCAGCGTTTCCTTGATAGACGTAAGAAGTCCCGGTAGACAGAAAAACGTGAAAGCGTGTTTCCCAG
>JBAZNF010000020.1:0-20834 GCA_041649335.1 Patescibacteria group bacterium | reverse complement strand
TTTTTAACAAGGTCGTGGTCAGAGCCAGGGAGGGCATAGACACTCTTTCGTTTATGCTCGACACCGATGAAGCCAATGCGGCTGGCGTGGCGCAAGGCGATCAGGGCATACTCATCCCATAACATTTATGCAAATCCGCTTGATGATGGGAGCGACGGCGAACTGGAAAATCATTATGAACCGACTCGGTTACCATGAAAATTACGATCGCCGTACTAATCAGATCAGCTATATCCGCCGTCTTCGATCGCTGAATTACCCGCGGTTCCACGCGTATCTTGAACATGGCGATCAACAGGCGACGATTAACCTCCATCTCGATGAAAAGGCAGTTTCATACTCAGGGCAGACCCGCCACAGTGGCGTGTATGACGGCGAATTAGTGGAAAAAGAAGCTGAACGAATTCAACAATCATTACAGGCGTATGCCTAAACAATACCTAGTTATATTCAATGCCGGTTCCGCCACCCTGAAATTCAAATTGTACGACAGGGGCCGGATCGGTCAGGCAGTCATCTCCGGCCAGGTGGAGCGGATCGGTCTGTCACATTCATTCATTAGACTTAACGGTAAAGTTACTTTTCGTCATGCTTCAGACCACCGTGACGCAATACGGATAGTGCTGTCTTATCTAGAAAAATATCGGAAAAATGTTTCTGTCATCGGTCATCGCGTAGTCCATGGCGGTACTGTATTCAGCAAGCCAGCGGTCATCACCAGTGCGATCATGCGTCAGCTTGAGTCGTTCAGTCCGCTGGCCCCATTGCATAATCCAAAAAATATTGCGGTCATCAAGGAATGCCTGAAACAGTTCCCGGGCATCAGGAATGTCGCCGTATTTGATACGGGAATTTTTCGTACCATGCCGGAAGAGTATTCCCATTATGCTATCCCGCTGGCACTGGCCAGGAGGCTTGGCATCAGGAAATTCGGTTTTCACGGAATTTCTCACGGGTATGCGGCATCACAAGCCAGCGGCCAGCTGCGGAAACCGTTGTCCCGCCTTAATGTACTGACCATCCATCTCGGTAACGGCTGTTCAATAGCTGTTTTTAAGCATGGCCGGGCTATCGACAGTTCACTGGGATTTACCCCGACAGCCGGATTGGTCATGGGTACCCGGTCGGGTGACTTAGACCCGATCATCCCGCTCTATCTCCAAAAAAAATTGGGCGTAACTCCATCCCGGGTGGAAAACATGCTTAATAACGAATCTGGATTATTGGGATTATCCGGTTTTTCCTCAGATATGAGGGAAATCCTCAGGGCCGCCGGACATCGGGTTGAGGGATATATCGGCCGCAGTATGTTTACGAAACAGCAACGGAAAAAAGCGCGCTTAGCACTGGCAGTATTTATTGCCCGGCTTCGCTTCTATGTCTCGGCGTATGCCGGTATGGTTGATCGCCTGGATGCTATTGTCTTTACCGGTTCGATGGGCGAGCGGAGCCAAGTTATTAGACAGCTAACAGTCAGCAATTTACCTAATATTCGCCGCATACCAGTGTTAGTAGCGCGGACCGATGAGGAGCTGGCTATTGCCCGTGAGGTTGAACATATAGTATAATTTTTTTATGGATGAAAATAATTTCAACTGGAAAATTGGCGGAGAGGCAGGGTATGGTATCCTGTCAATCGGAGCCATGTTCAGCCGGGCCATGCTGCGGGCCGGGCAGTGTGTTTTTGATTACGCTGAATACCCGTCACTTATACGCGGCGGGCATAATACTTATGAAGTGAGTGTGTCGCCGAAGCCGGTTTACGCCGTACGGCGCCCGATCCATGTATTGGTCGCTCTAAACCAGCAGGCGGTTGACCGACATGTCGACGAATTGGCTGACGACGCTTTCATTTTATTTAATACGGATAATGCGAAGGTCGGTGAAGGCGTATGTAAACCATCCCAAACGGTAATCGGTATCCCTTTTGAAGAATTGGCCCTGAAGTCAGGCGCAGAGCGCGTCAGCCGCAATACCGTTGCGCTGGGCGCGAGTTTTGGCATACTTGGCGCGGGCATGCAGTTGGCTAAAGAGGTCATTGAACTGAATTTTTCTCTCAAGAAAAAGGATGCCCAGGTAGCAGTGGTAAATGTGGCTGCGGCACAGGCAGGATATGATTTTGTAAAAAAGCAGTTAAAGAAACCTGGCCGATATTCATTGCGCATACAGTCCAAGCCAGGCCGGATTATTCTGGCTGGCAACGACGCGCTGGCCTGGGGAGCCATTAAGGCAGGGTGTAATTTTTTCTCCGCGTACCCAATGACGCCAGCCACTTCTATCCTGCATACGTTTGCCGCCCAGGCTCCAAAATATAATTTGGTCGTCAAGCATACCGAAGACGAAATTTCGGCCATCGGATGCGCTATCGGCGCCGGGTATTGCGGAGTCAGGTCCATGACTGCCACCTCGGGCGGTGGTTTTGCCCTGATGACCGAGTCGCTAGGGATGGCCGGCATGGTTGAGGTGCCTGTGGTAATCGTAGAAAGTATGCGGCCAGGCCCGTCGACCGGCATGCCGACATGGACCGGCCAGGAAGACTTGAAGTTCATCCTGTCCGCTTCACAGAGCGAATTCCCGCGAATTGTCATGGCTCCCGGCGATGTCGAGCAGTCATACCAGTATATCCAGTCCGCCTTCAATCTGGCCGAGAAGTACCAGTCTCCGGTTGTGGTGATTATGGATAAATACATCAGCGCCAGCCACAAGAGCGTAGATCCCTCAGATTTAAAAAATATTAAAATTGAACGCGGACAGGTTGTGACAGAAAATGAATTGGCCGATTCGCCTGATTATTTGCGGTATGTAGATACGGCTGATGGCGTATCGCCACGGGCACTGCCCGGCATGAAAGGCGGTATGCACGTCGCCAATAGCGATGAACATAATGAACGGGGTTTTTCAGAGGAAGATGCGGCAGAACGCGCCAGGATGATGGACAAGCGATACAAGAAGCAGGCGGCCATGGCTAAAGAGATCCCGGCACCCGAGATTGAAGGGGAAAGCCATGCTGAGCTGACATTGATTACCTGGGGTTCCACCCGAGGGGCCATCCAGGAAGCAGTTGCCATGTTGCGTGACCAGGGGCATAAAATCAATTTCCTCCAGATTGCCTATGTATCGCCGTTCCCGGCTGAAAAGGTGAAAGATGTGTTCAAGCATGCCAAGAAAGTGGCGATTGTCGAAAACAACAAAACTGGCCAGTTGGCCGGATGGCTTCGCGAGCAGACCGGCCTGTCCCCGGACTTTAAGATCCTCAAATACGACGGACGTCCGTTTTTCGCGCATGAGCTGGTCGCGACCATTAAAGAACTACTCTAATATGCTCAACCAAAAAGACTATACATCTTCATATACGCCGACATGGTGTCCCGGTTGCGGCAATTTCAGCATTTACCCCGCGACCAAGATGGCCCTAGCCCAATTGGGTATTGAGCCGCATCGTGTGGCCATGGTGTTTGATATTGGCTGTTCGTCGAACGGTTCCAATTTTTACCATTTGTATTCCTTCCACAGCATCCACGGGCGTGCCCTGCCTGTCGCGGAGGGAGTCAAGCTGGCCAACCACAGCCTGCACGTCATCGCTGACTCGGGAGACGGTGGCGCGTACGGCGAAGGGATAAGCCATTTCGTCCATTCGTGCCGGTCGAATATCGACATGACCTATCTCGTCCATGACAACCACCTGTACAGCCTGACCAAGGGGCAGGCCTCACCGACCAGCAACAGAGGGATGAAAACCAAGTCAACGCCGTACGGCATTATTGACCAGTCATTCAACCCGTTGGCCACCGCGATCATTAATGGCGCGACATTCGTAGCCCAGGCGTTTTCCGCGGATATACCCGGCATGACGGAAATCATCAAGCAGGCCATCCAGCACCGCGGTTTCGCTTTTGTGAACATCCTCCAGCTCTGTCCGACATTCAATAAGATAAATACATTGGACTGGTATAAACAACGGGTGTACAAATTGTCAGAGGCCGGGCATGATTCCGGCAATTACACGCAGGCGGTTACAGCCGCGACGCAGCCGTCAGAAAAACTGCCGCTTGGCATCCTCTACCAAATCCACAAGCCAACGTACGAGGAGGGGATCCCGTCTTTATCCCAGATGCCGTTGGTGCAGCGTTCGGTCGACAGGATTGATATCACGGAATCGCTGAAAACTTATAACTAATTCATTTTTATCCGCTGCTGAGTCATCTGTGTGCCTGTTTTTGTGATATACTATCTTTATGAAGACATTCCAACATATCATTATTTCAGGTTCAGTAGCTTATGACCGGATTATGGATTTTAAAGGGCGGTTCCGGGACCATATCCTGCCGGATAAAATCCACAATCTCAACGTCAGTTTTCATGCTGACACTTTTCATGAAAGTTACGGCGGCACGGCCGGTAACATCGCATACTCGCTGGCCCTGTTAGGTGAACGTCCAGTCGTTATGGCGAGCGTTGGACGCGATTTTATGCCGTACCGCGTATGGATGAGGCGACACCACATTGATCTGCAATACGTAAAGACAGTCGGCGGCGCGGCCACTGCATCGGCATTTATTATTACTGACCAGGATGATAACCAGATTGCCGCCTTTTCTCCCGGGGCGATGAATACGCCCGCCAAACCTATCCCCGGTAGACTGTTAGGCAGGCAGTCACTGGGAATTATTGCGCCGGGAAATTTACGGGATATGGTCAGATACGCCAGCCAGTACAGAAAATCAAGCACCCGATACCTGTTTGACCCGGGCCAGCAGATCACCTCATTTTCCGGTCTCCAGTTACAAAAGTGTTTGCGCGGTGCGTACGGATTTATTTCAAATGATTATGAACTAGCCCTGGTATTGAAAAAAACCGGTTGGCCAAAGTCAAAATTGCTAGGTTCAGTCGGGATAGTCGTTACCACTCTGGGTTCAAAAGGCTCAGTGGTATATTCTGAAGGGAAGACGTACCGTGTCCCCATTGCTGTGCCGAAAAATACCAGCGATCCTACTGGCGCTGGTGATGCGTATCGGTCGGGCTTTATCAAAGGCCTTCAGCTCGGCTGGCCGTTGCCGCATGCGGGTCGTCTTGGTGCGGTGGTCAGCGTATATTCCGTTGAAATGTATGGTACTCAGACGCATCGCTTTACCTGGCCTAAAGTGTCCAAACGCTTTTTTTAAATTTTCGCACGAAGGTATAACGAATAGACATTGAAAATTATTAACTGGAATTACTTTAAAAATGGAAATTAAAGTAGGAAATAAGCAGTTGTTTTTTTATTTTGTAGCAGCCCTTATCGCTTATTTGTCATATTTGGTATTGCGATCGTATTTTTCGGCAATAATTTTAGCTTTTCTGGCGACGTTGATATTCAAGCCCGTATACAATTTTATTTTAAAAATTGTTTCCCAAAAGCAAAAAATAGCGGCATTACTGTCGGTTATATTTGTTTTTCTCGTCATTTTAATTCCTGTCACATTTATCGGCGGCCTGACGGTGAAGCAAATCGCCCAGTTTAAAAATGATTTCGCGGAAACAGGCCATACCTCCGCACTTGAACAAGCCGTCAGTCGCATAAACACCTTTACTGATTATCTCCCCGGCAACCAGGACCCCCTTACTGTTGAAAAAGCGCAGGAGCATATTCGCCGGGGCGCCCAGGCTATCGGTTCGTTTTTTTTGGAACGTTTGCCTGATATCGGCACCGGCGCGTTTAATTCTTTGACGTGGGTCATATTATTCCTTATTTTGCTCTATACGCTGTTCCCAATCCATGGCAAACTGCTTAAATTTTTTGAGGACATCAGTCCATTAAACGACCGGATCGACACAGTCTACGCTACCCGGGTAGTGGAGATGTCAAAATCCATGGTTAAAGGCACGTTGCTGGTTGCCCTTGTCCAGGGCAGTGTGGCGGGGGCTTTCCTGGCCATTGCCGGCGTGCCCTATGTTCTGTTTTGGACGCTGTTAATGATATTCCTTGGCGTCATTCCGGTGATCGGCTATGGATTCGTATTAATTCCAATCGCACTGGTATTGATTATTGGCGGCGGGATCTGGCAGGGTGTTATGCTAATATTAGCCAGCCTGCTGATTATCGGTAATATTGACAATTACCTCCGCCCCAAATTGGTATCAAAACAGGCCCAGCTCCATCCGGCCCTGGTTATTATCGGCGTTCTGGGCGGTCTGCAGGTATTCGGCGTTCTCGGCATTATTTATGGACCGGTCATCATGATACTTATGGTTACTACCGTCGAGATGTACCAAAAATATATCCGTCCCCAGTAATGTGCCCAATTTTAGCGGTGTTTTACAGATTTTAAAAAGTTAGCCTTGACAGGCCAGTCAAACAGCGGTAGAATTTCCGCAATGAAAATGTAAATTTGTCGCAATACATCCATGGAGGAATAATGACAGAAAAGGTTGACTGCAAGATATGTCGAGGGTCAGGCAAACATAATGGGGATACCTGCCCTGCCTGTAGCGGAAAGGGATACGCGGATTTACGTTCGCCAACCGGGATGTGCTTTATCTGTGGAGGTACCGGACAAAAAGGTGGTAAAATGTGCCATAAATGCCGAGGTTTCGGCAGATTAGAAATCAGCAGCGAGAAGTAATTCGCGCCCCGGCACCTTACGATGAGCGGTCTGCACCTAGTGGACCGTTTTTTTTATTTTCAAAAAGGCTGTAAAAGCAGGGTAGAGGTTTTCGATGACATTGGCATTGAGGTAGTTGGCCGGATCAATCCACGCGTATGAATCATGTTCCTCATTTAGCGTAATACGGTCGTGTTTCGCCAGGCACCGAAAAAAAATCCTGATAATCTGGCATTCTTCCCCCCGTATAACATTTCGTGAATCGTTGACAAAAAAAGGCCGGCCGATTGAAATATCCAGCCCGCATTCTTCATGTACTTCTCGCATGAGCGCATCTCGCACTTTTTCACCCGGTTCAATACGCCCGCCAATGACGTCATTCTTCCCGACTTGGGTGTTTGTCGGATGGATCGTTGATTCGCGTACGATGAGCACACGCCCCCGGTATTCTATAAATGCTTTAGCCGCGATAAATTGTTTAATGGGTTTCATCATGTTATGCTTGCGGTGATGCCATTAAGTATATCACGAATGGCGTTTATTGATTTCACGCGGACAAGGTGGCTCCGGTATTGTGAAGCGTTGGGCAGTCCTTTGACGTAAGCCAGGAGGTGCTTCCTGATTTCCAGCAATGCTATACGTTCGCCCTTGAGTTCGACCAGCCATTGGGCGTGCTTGAGGATTAATGGGATTTTGTCCTTAAACGCCGGTACGGGTTGTTCGGAAAAAACCCACGGGTTACCCATGGAAGCGCGGCCGATCATAAAGCCATCCAGGTTGCCATGCTTAGCCTTACCGTCTGAAATGTTTTTTACATCGCCATTCCCGATTACCGGTATGCAGAGTTGCTTTTTCAGTTCATATATCGGATGCCAATCCGACTGGTCGGAGAATCCCTGGTTATATGTCCGTCCGTGGACGGTAATGAGCGCAGCGCCGGCCGATTCTACCCCTCTGGCAAATGCCAGCAGGTCGTCAGCTGATGACCAGCCGAGGCGGGTCTTGACGGAAACCGGAAGGGACGTGGCCTTTACGACTGTTTCGATCAACTGGAATGCCAGGTCAGGTTTTTTACGCAGGGCGACTCCATGCTCAGACTTTACCACTTTCCTGGCCGGACAGCCCATATTCAGGTCCACACCGTCAAAACCCTGTTGTTCGCAGTACCTGGCGGCTTCGGCGAACGCATCGGGATTTTTTCCGAAAATCTGCGCAATAATCGGTTTTTCGTCCGGGTCGTGACGGAGTTTTTCCTGTAATTTTTTTGCCGTATGCTGAAGGCCATCCGCAGACGTAAATTCCGTAAACACGATTATGTTCTGGTTTACCTCTTTGCACACGCGTCGGTACGCACTGTCCGTATACCCGTCCATCGGGGCAAGACAAACTAATGGGCGTTGTAATTTTGTCCAATCCAAGCTGTTCATAGGCATTATTTGCCCCCCCAAATAGCCTGGAGCAGTTTAATACGGGTGATGAATACGGCGGGTAATAATCCGGCAATGATGGCCACCCAGATGAGCGTTTCCATGCGGGCAATAAAATCCCCAGCCCCGACAACTAAGGTGGCATCGGCAATCGGTAGGGCAAAGGGATGGAAATTGAAATAGGGGACAATAATCGCGAAAAATAGCCCAGTACCCAGTATGACGCCGGCCACGCTGTAAACTGCTGACAGGATAATGTACATTGCCCGAATTAAATATGGCTTGATGCCAATAGCCCTCAAAATGCCGATTTCCTGCCGTCGAGAAGAGATATCAATGTAAATGACGATAAAAATAGTGATGGCCGCGATTAAGGTTCCGACGATAGAGAGAATGACGTTAATGCTCAGGAAGCTGTCGCTGATGGAGCTCATCAGCGAGCTAGCCTGTTCCCAGCTGTAGATGTTACCGGGAATGTTACGCTTTTCCAGTTTTTGTATGATGTCAGATTCTTCTCCGGTTTTAGAAATTTTGACCGAAATTCTTGTGGCATCATCAACGTATAGCGGATTTATTTTTTTCAGCGTTTCCTGTGAAATGAACGCATTATTGTCGGTATTGTCAAACTTTGTGTTGAAAATTCCTTTTACAATAAGTGGTGTATCAGTTCCGTTTACCGAAAATATAACCGTATCACCAACCTGCACTCCGCGCAGGTCAAACGGGTTAATTTCATCCTCTTTGCTGCCTGTTCCGGTAATACCTTTGCCGAGTATAATCTGATCGGTATCAGAAGCGTCAAGATAGGATCCAGCGATCATTTTTTGGGAAACGACAGTGACACGCTTTTCTTTCGTCGGGTTGATCGCGTAGACGGACCACGATCCTCGTCTGCCATCATATTTCAGGATGCCGGGCACGCTAATTTGGGGACTGGCCGCGGTGACCCCTGAAGTTTCCTCGATTGCGGTGATAGCCGCTGAACTGTTTGATATGTAATCCTGGCCATTTTGCGGAGTGATGAAAATATTGCCGGTTGACGCGTTGATGATCTGGTAATTGAACCCCTCAATAATGCCGTTAAATAGCGAAGGGACAAATATCATGTTAATAAACGCGATAGACATGAAAAAAATGATCAGTGACAATGTCCATTTGTTGCTGCGCAACAAATGCTTCCAGGCGAGAATGAAGGGTATTTTTAGTTCCGGTCTCATAGTCGTTTTCCGTCAGCCAGGGTGATAATGCGGTGGCCGTAGGCCGTCTCTTCTTCTTCGTGGGTAATCATGACTATCGTGGCCTGCTCGTGCTGGTTCAGCCGCTGAAACACCTCCAGCACATCGCGGGCGGCGATAGAGTCCAGGTTTGCCGTCGGCTCGTCAGCGAAAAGGACGGTCGGATGGTTGATAAGGGCACGCGCGATGGCCACTTTTTGTTGTTCACCGCCGGATAATTGGCGCGGGAGGTTATTCATCTTATTCTTCAGCCCGACCTTATGCAGCAGTTCGATGGCCCGTGGACGGCATATAGATATTGGCTCAAGGAGCATGGCTGGCAGCATGACGTTTTCGACAGCCGATAGTTCTGCGATCAAGGCGTACTCCTGGAAAATATATCCTAATTTTCTGAGTCTGAGCGCAGCCCGCTGTTTCTCATTCATAGAAGTGACCTCCTCATCCTGTAGACGGATCGTTCCAGTATCCGGCCTGTCTAGTAAGCCTAATTGGCGGAGCAGTGTTGATTTGCCTGAACCGTTGCGGCCGGTGATGATAACAAATTCTCCTCGTTCGATTTGCAGGGAAACACCGTTGAGAGCCGGAACCTTGACTTCGCCCAGATGGTATGTTTTTGTAATATTTTCTACGGAAATAAGCGGATGTTGCGAGTCCATATTTTTGTAATCGTGACTTGAGTATATCATTTTTTCTTTAGTACCGAAACCCCTCCAACTTTGTAAAACGTAATGTATAAAAGTACGGTTTTTTAATGCCCTTGACAATTTGGCGGCCAGGAGTATAGTTGGTGTCAATCTGCTCCAAGGAGGAGTATGTATTCAGATATTGGAAAAAAACAGCGTAACCTTTTTCGGTGGTTGCGCAGGCATATGCCCAGTACTCGCGTTCGGCCTTGTCCGCATAAACGTCTTGAAACGGTTCAATACGGCGGTCGGGCTGGCGAAGTTCATTGCCTGGATTGTCATCAAACCTGGAAGAAATAGGACCTTCTCTCGAGTCGTATACGTGAGACTGTTAGCAGCCTTACGTTTTTTTTCTTGCTGATTAATGCTATACTATACATCATTATGGCTAAGAAATGGCAGATTGCGAAAAAAATTTCTTCTGAATTACAGGCTCGTTTTCCTGAATTTTCGGCATTGCTTATACAGCTTCTCTTTAACCGCGGCTTGCAGGCACAGCAACCCATTGACGAATTTTTACATCCTGATTATTCAAAAAATATTCACGACCCTTTCTTGTTCCGTGGAATGAAAACGGCAGTAGACCGTATTTTTAGCGCAATCGAAAAACATGAGCATATCACGATCCATGGCGATTATGACGCGGATGGGGTCACGGCCACGGTGATCCCCTATATAACGCTCAAGACATTAGGAGCGGACGTGGATGTCTATATTCCGCACCGAGTAACTGAAGGATATGGATTGAACAGCAATACCGTCAATGAACTTGCCAAAAAAGGCACAAAACTTATCATTACGGTTGACTGCGGCATATCCAGTCAGCCGGAGATCGCGCTAGCTTCAAAAAAAGAGATTGATGTCATAGTGACTGACCACCATGAGCAGCCTCCGGAATTGCCGGCCGCACTGACGATAATCAATCCTCATGTAGCCGGTGAAACATACCCCTTTACTGACCTGTCCGGGTCTGGCGTTTCGTTTAAATTGGTCAGTGCGCTGGTGATGGAAGCCTCACGTCGAGAACTATACAAAGGTTTGTTAGCTGATGGTTTTGAAAAATGGCTCCTGGATCTGGTCGCCATCGGCACCATTGCCGATTGCGTGCCGATTTTAGGCGAAAATCGGACACTCGTCAAGTACGGACTGGTCGTACTTAAGAAGTCACGGAGAGTCGGGCTGGTCGAACTGGCAAAGTCAGCCAGGGTATCGTTGCCAAGCGTCGATACAAACGCGGTCAGTTTTTCTCTGGTACCTCGGCTGAATGCGGCTGGCCGCATTGACCATGCAAACACCGCTTTTGAGCTGCTGGTGACCGATAGGCACGACGAAGCCGAATCTATAGCGGCGTCATTGGAAAAAACGAACCAACAACGACAGCGGACAACCGAACAAATGGTCAATGAATCAAAAAAGCAGATCGGCGACGCTGCCGGAAAAAAATTATTATATGCCATCGGACCCGGCTGGTCGCCGGGGATCGTGGGGCTGGTCGCCGGCCGGCTGATGGATGTGCATCATCGTCCGGTACTGATTATGGGCGAAAAGGAAAATGTTATTGTCGGTTCTGGAAGGTCTATCCCTGGGTTTGATATTACCAAGGCGCTGGTGGAAGCCAGGAAATTCCTCGACCGTTTCGGTGGGCATGCGGCCGCCTGCGGATTTACATTGGATAAAAAGAACCTGAAAAATTTTTTGTCGTCAGTGACGAAACAGGCTGAACGCCTTACAGAAGACAAATTGACCAAGTCACTCTTTGTCGATGCGGAAATTCCCCTGGCAGCCGCTGATTGGGAATTGGTCGGCCAGCTGGATCAGTTTGAGCCGTTTGGCGAGGGAAATAAACGGCCGCGTTTCGCCAGCTTTGGTCTGACCTTAATTGATTTCCAGGGTGTCGGCCAGGACGGGAAACATCTCAGGCTTCAGGTGCAGCAGCAATCGACTACCCGGAAAATGATTGGTTTCAGCCTGAGCGAGAAATGGGTCAATGAATTGACGATCGGGGGGACAATTGATGCCGTGTACGAGTTGTCGGTAAATGAGTGGAATGGTAACCGCGAGCTCCAGCTAAAGCTGGTGGACCTCATCATAAAATCATAGCATGCGCAAGCTAAATTTTTTAGGCAAAAAAATAATGGTCATAACCGCTCATCCTGACGATGAAAGCTATGCGTGCGCCGGGACGTTATATAGGAATATCAAAGCGAACGGACATAATATGCTGGTTTGCGCCACGTACGGAGAAAAAGGCACTTCGCATATGATCAGAGCAATGTCCGCCGCCAAGATGAAAACAATACGGAAAAAAGAATTGGGCAGAGTCGGACGATTGTTGTTGTTAAGACCTTTGGTAATGTTGGGCCTTCCTGACGGCCAATTGATGAACCATGCTGGCAACCTGGAAAACCGTTGCCTGGCGTTAGTCAGAAAGCACAGACCCGAAGTCATTATCAGTTTCGGACCGGATGGGATTTCTGGGCATCTGGACCATATCAGCGTCGGGAAAGCGGCACAGGCAGTAGCCCGGCGGTTGCATATTCCTTTTCTTGCGGTGGCGTTACCGCCGTCTGTGGCAAAACAAGCTGAACGTTTTTTAAGGACGCGACGTTCGTCAGGACATTATGCATCGACAGTCAGGTACGGTCGCCCAAATTATCGGGTGGCCGTCAATGCCTCAATAAAAAAGCGCGCATTACATCTGCATGAGTCGCAAATGGACAATGCCAGCGCTTTTACCGGTTTTCCCCAATTTGCGGTGAAGGAATTACTGAAAGCGGAATATTTCGTCGATCGTTCGTGATATACTAACCGTATGAATAAACACCTGGAAATATATACAGACGGCGGCGCCAGAGGAAACCCCGGGCCGGCCGGTATCGGTGTGGTCATCTGGTCCGGTCATTCCCTGATCGGTACCTATAAACGTTATATTGGCGAGGCAACCAATAACCAAGCCGAATACCAGGCCGTACTTTTAGGGCTTGAACAGGCCCAGCGCATGGGAGCTGAGGAACTCGAATTTTACCTGGACAGCGAATTACTAGTCGGACAGCTGAGCCGAAAATTTAAGATAAAGAATCCAGAACTCGGCAGCCTGTTCGTCAAGGCATGGAATATCATGTTGGGGTTTAAAAAAGTCAGTTTCCAGCATATTCCCCGCGAAAAAAACCATGAAGCCGATAAGCTGGTGAACCAGGCGATCGACGAGCATTTTTCACATTAATTCAAATCCATGCTACTAAATGTATTATTTATTTTCATTCTGGCGGGATTTTTTATCGTGGGTTTGGCCTGGGTCATTTCTACTCGCATCATCACGTGGCCGCGAGAGATTTTTCCTGAGGAATGGAAAAAATATTCCTTATCGCCCGAACGTGTCAATTTCATGTCCGAAGACGGGATACGTCTTGTTGGTGCGCTGATACCGGGCACAAACGGCGCCACCATCGTCCTGCTCCATGGGTTCGGCAGATCAAAAGAACAATTACTTCCGCAGGCTAGCGCCTTGAACAAAGCTGGATTTTCGATATTCATGTTTGATTTTCGCGGGTCTGGGGAAAGTACTGGCAAATATATCACTTTCGGTGGACGCGAACATCTGGATCTGGCTGCGGCCGTACAGTTTTTAAAAAAACGATCAGATGTCGATATGTCACGATTTGGGATTTTAGGGTTTTCCATGGGCGGTGTGGTGGCCTTGCTTAAAGCGCACGATATTCCGGAAATTAAGGCCATGGTCATTAACTCAACTTTTGCCCGGTTCAAGAACGTCATCGCCAGTAACATGAAGGATTATTTCAAGGGTGTTCCGTTTTTTCCCGTCGGTTGGCTGGTTGTCTTGATCATCAGATTACGAACTGGGATTTGGTTTACTGATATCAATCCGATTATCAAGCTGGAGGCGCTGAAAAAAGTTCCTTTGATGTTTATTCATGGCGTCCATGACAAAAAGGTCCCGGTGGAGGATGCCCTGGAATACCGCCGCCTGGGCCCGTGGCTGGAGGAGTTTTGGGTGATTAAAAATGCCGACCATGATGACCTGTACGATGTCAGTAAAAACGAGTACGACCCCAAGGTTATCTCGTTTTTCCGTAAACATTTACTAAGCACCTAGAGACGGTCGGGGAAGTTACTAATAATAGCATCGACGCCAAGTGATTTCATTTTTTTTATTTCCTCTGGCGTATTGACAGTCCAGACACCGATGTTGTAGCCATGTTTTTTCAGCACCGACACTGTAAAGTCGTTGACCAGTTGTCTCATTACGTTGATCCATAAGGCTCCGGCTTTTTTGGCGTGATTCATCATGATCCGGAGAGAAAGTGGCAGGGCTGCTAAACATACCATGGCGAACATTACATCACGGGCGTCGGTTTTAGTCGAGTAAAAAATCAGCGCCGTTTTCAGGTGCGGATCAAGGCGATGGGCTTGCTGCAGCGGCTTTGTATAATTTGAGGATATCATCGTCCACGAATATGCGTTGTTCCGCTTGACAACGGTCAGGGCGGCTTCGGCGTCGACTGTTTCCTTGATTTCAATGTTGACCTGAATTTTTCCCCTGCAGATATCTAGCACTTCCTGCAGCGTTGGGATGGTTTCTGAACCGTCTATATTCAATTGCTTCATTTCCTTTAAGGTCAAATCATGGACCAGGCCGTGCCCGTCTGTGGTGCGGTCGACTGTCGGGTCATGGATCACTACAGGCTCCCCAGATTTACACCGATAGACGTCGCACTCGACCATGTCCGCTCCCTGGGAAATGGCACGTCTAAATGACCGGAGTGTATTTTCCGGTTCGTGACCTGCCGAGCCTCTATGTCCAACTTTGAGCATGGTGTTTTATTAGTGAATAATACCATACGGACCGTAGGATTGACAAAATGGCTTATTTTTTCTATGATAGTGGTACCCTAAGTAAACCGGATGGTTGCTCCTACACCATTCATTGCTCCCTAGGCTCATTATTTGTTATCGGAGGCGAGCTGTATGTGCGTGGCAGGTTGCCAGTGAGGCAATGAATGGTGTGGGAGAGGAAAGTCCGAACACCCCCCGTCGTATGGCGGGGAAGAGAATAGTCGTTAACGACGACCAGGTAGTACAGCTTTGAGGAGTTCTATAGACTTTTTAAGGCTGCTGCGCGCCTCGGGATAGTGTCACAGAGACAATACCGCCTACCTTCGCTCACCTGCGGTGAGCTACGATAAGCAGGCACCTCGCATTATATAAAGCCGGGGCTTGCCATGACCGGAGCTCGCTGGAGGCGAGCGGAGGTGGGTAAGGGTGAAAAGCGGTGAGGTAAGAGCTCACAGGTCAGCCTGGTGACAGGCTGATAGGAAAAACCCTATTCGGTGCAAGACCAAATTTGGTTGGTCGCTTGAGTCCATGAGCAATCATGGACCTAGATAGATAGCCATCGTCCGCCTCTGGCGGATACAGAATTCGGCTTACAGGTTTGCTTAGGGTAATAATATATTAATTACGGATGAAAAAATCAGAATTATTTTTTAGCGCACTGTTGGTGCCCGTTGATTACGGAATGGTCTTTTTGGCCGGGTTCATAGCGTACCAACTGCGTTTTTATTCCTTTGTTACGGACATCAGGCCGGTTTTTTATGAACTGGTTTTCACCGAGTACATTAAGGTGCTGGTATTCGTTCCGGTTATCTTTATTATCATTTTTGCCCTGGCCGGGCTGTACGCGATCAGGAATACCCGGCGCATCTTGGATGAAATGGCGAAATTATTCGTAGCCGTTACTGCCGGGATCGCTTTTGTCATCGTGATGATTTTTTTTCAGCGTGAATTATTCTCATCACGGTTTATCATCCTCATCGGCTGGCTGTTGACGGTTCTGCTCGTCATGATCGGACGCCTGCTGGTGAGAGTCATCCAGCATGCCTTCGTGCGCCGCGGCATTGGCATCCATTCCGTCGTTATCCTGGGCAATGACCAGGCGACAGAGGAAATTACGAAAATTTTTTATCACCAGCCATCACTCGGCTATAAAATTATTGCCCGGTTTCAGGATTTTTCAGTGGAAACAAAAAAAGAAATTACTGATAAAATCTCATTGGCACTTGTCGACGAGATTATCCAGACCGATCCTAACCTGCCAAAGGAAACATCACTGGCCATCAGAGAATTTTGCAATGACCACCATATCGTTTTTAAATATACAACGGACTTGTTTGATATCCAGCCGAGACAGATCGAGGTCAATACCATAGCCGGGATTCCGATCATTGAGGTCAAAAGGACGCAGTTAGACGGATGGGGGAAAATATTCAAGCGCTTTCTAGACATCGCCATATCCTCGATCTGCCTGATCCTGTTATCACCGTTGCTCATTGTCACCGCCCTGCTGATAAAAATAGATTCCCAGGGTAATGTTTTTGTACGGTTGCCGCGTGTGGGTGAAAAGGGTAAGAAGTTCACCCTGTATAAGTTCCGTTCGATGATCAAAAACGCCCACTTATTGAAGAATGAGTTGCTCAAGATGAATGAACGTTCTGACGGCCCGTTGTTTAAAATAAAAAATGATCCCAGAGTGACCAGAGTCGGCCGCTTTATCCGCAAGACGAGCATTGATGAGCTGCCGCAGTTGTTCAATGTGCTGAAAGGTGAGATGAGCCTCGTCGGCCCGCGGCCGCACGAACCCGAGGAGGTAGACCGGTACGAACGGCGGCATCGCAAGCTCCTGACCATCAAACCGGGAGTGACGGGATTGGCACAGGTTTCTGGCCGGTCAGAACTGAAATTTGAGGATGAGGCCAGGCTGGACATCTATTATATTGAAAATTGGACGCCGGGTATTGATTTTCAGATATTGATCAAGACGCCCGGAGTAGTTTTAAAAGGTAATACCGCAAGCTAATCATGAAAATCGCCTTAGTACATGACCACCTCAACCAATTGGGCGGCGCAGAACGCGTCTTGAGGGCGTTTTGCGACATGTTCCCACGGGCGCCGTTGTTTACGCTGATTTATGACGCGCCAGCCACGCAGCATGTGTTCGACGGGGTGACGATCAACGAATCATTTATTACGCGTTTTCCTTTCGCCCGGCGCAAATTCCGCTGGTACCTGCCGATGATGGTCCCGGCGACCGAAAGTTATGATCTGTCAGGCTATGACGTCGTCTTATCCGACAGTTCGGCACTGGCTAAAGGCGTGCTGACTCCGCCGAAAACGTTGCATATCTGTTACTGCCATACCCCTACGCGCTACTTATGGAGCGACCACAATCAGGTGATTGACAAGCTTGAGCGCAACTGGATGGTGGGCCGCCTCTCACAACTGTACCGGAGCTATCTGCGCCAATGGGACCGGTTGGCCGCTGATCGCGTTGACCGTTTTATTGCCAATTCGAAATTTGTCGCTCACCGTATTAAAAAATATTATAAACACGACAGCGTCGTCATCAACCCGCCGATTGATACGTCCCGTTTTTCCATCACCAAGGACATCGGGGACTATTTTCTTATCGTTTCCCGGCTACGTCCCTATAAGAAAGTGGATGTCGCCATCCAGGCATTCAATAAGCTCAACCTGCCTTTGTATATCATTGGTGAAGGGGAAGAGGAGGAACGGCTGCGCGCTTTAGCAGGCCCCAACATCAGGTTTCTCGGTTACGTTCCTGACGACAAAGTGCGGCATTACCTGTCTCATTGCCGGGCATTTATCCACCCCCAGGAGGAGGATTTCGGCATAACGCCGGTTGAAGCCATGGCTAGCGGACGTCCGGTGATCGCGTATGGCGCCGGTGGCGCCCTTGAGACGGTCATTCACGGGAAAACCGGAGTATTGTTCGATGAACAGTCCTGGGAGGCGCTGGCAGACACGGTGATACATTTTAAACAGAGTGATTTTGACCCACTGTCCATCCAGCAACAGGCTAGAAAATTCGATACGTCTGAATTCAAGGCTAAGATGAATGAATTCATCGGCCAAGCTTGGCAAGATTTTAATAATACGTCATACTAATATTAAATGTTTCCAGTCATATGACTATCACCAAACCATCAAAGGTATATATCGTCAGCGGCGTCATTGTAGGATTGGCGGCATCCTTGGTTTTTTCGTATGTCAAACCGGTTACCTATGATACGTCAATATCGTTTTCCATAAACCGGATCAACAGGCAAGACACGGTGGAATACCAATACGACGGCTATTACGCGATTCAAGCCTCCGACCTATTTTCTCAGACTGTCATGAGTTGGTTTATGACGCCATCGGTTTTACTGGAGATATATGACCAGGCGAAAATCGACCCACAGATCAATTCGTTGACTGATTTAACCTCACGTTTCAAGACAAAAAAATATTCCCCCCAGAATATCGTTGTTCAGTTTACTGAACGGGATCAGGATACTGCCGATAAAATTTCCCAGGCCATAATTAATACTGTTGAACAGAAATCCTCTGTCGCGAACCAGACCTCTGACCAGCAGGCGCTGTTTGATGTGCAAGGAGCGACTCCCGTAACCGTCGAGCATAAGCCCGTCCTCTGGCTTAACGTAGTAATCGGTATTTTTTGCGGATTTTTTGTCGGGTTTAGTCTTGCTTACGCTTTGTTATTTTCCCGCCAGAATAGGGCTGACCAAAAATAATTATTTGTCATGCGTATCGCCATTGATCTTCGGTCTCTCATCGAACCGTTGCCGTCGGGCGTTACGGAATATACCAGGCAGATCGTCGGTCATTGCTCACGCATCACCACGGACGATCATTTCGTGCTGTTCGCGAATGCATACCGCGGGCTGACTTCCACGGTACGGTCAGTGTGGGAGAGCGGAGCCGCGGAGTGGAAAGTGAGCCGTCAGCCGAACAAGATATTCAATACCCGCTTACTGTTGAGCGGTCGTCCCCAGCTTGACCGGTATGTCGGGGGAGCGGACGTTTTTTTTATGCCTAATCTGAATTTCGCCTCCTTTTCCAATGACTGCAAGCTGGTAGTCACTGTCCACGATCTCTCATTTATGAACAGGGAATTTACCGGAGGGAAATCCACTGTATGGCATGCGCTGATTCGGCCAAAAAAATTATTACGACGGGCAGAGGCGATTATCGCCGTGTCCCGCAGTACGGCCATAGACTTGGCGGACAGATTTCCGGATATCAAACGAAACATTACCGTCATACCTTCCGGAGTTGATGAAAAGTATTTCCAATTGCCGTTTGAGCATAGCCGTGCCTCCATAATCAAGAAATACCGTCTACCCGATAAGTGTATTCTATTTTTGGCAACAGTGGAAAACAGAAAAAATGTATCAGGACTATTGCAGGCCTGGGAGATTCTGCAGTCACGTTTCCATACACCGTATACGTTGGTCGTGGCCGGCAGGATCGTGCATCCGCTATCTGAACGTCAGGACGTAAGGGTATTGGGGTATGTCTCGGAAAATGACAAACCATCCCTATATCGCCATGCCGCGGTATTTTGCTATCCGTCATTTTTCGAAGGATTCGGACTGCCGGTACTGGAGGCGATGGCCAGCGGTACCCCAACGCTTGCCAGTTATTCGACGTCTTTGCCCGAAATAACAGAATTGTCCTCTGTGCTTATAAATCCCTATAATGCAGAAGAGATGGCCTATGCTCTCCATGAATTGCTTTTGAATGAGACGCTCAGGAAACGGCTATCTCAGGCGGGCATACAGCAGGCAAGAAAATTCAATTGGAGAAGATCCGCACAGCATACCCTTGATTTATTCCACAGCCTTAAAACCAAGAAAAATTTATGAAAATAGCCATTGATGCCAGGTTTTTCGGCCCCTATGGGAAAGGATTGGGGCGATATACCCAGAAACTAGTCGAACATTTAGAGGATGCCGACCAGGAGAACGAGTATTATATTTTATTGCGCCGTGACAATTGGGCTGATTATCAGCCGAGCAATCCACGATTCCACAAGGTGGAAGCGGATTACCGGTGGTATTCCCTGGTTGAACAGATATGTATGCCGCTGAAGCTTTGGTCATTGGGAGTGGACGTCGTTCATTTTACCCATTTCAACGTGCCCATCCTGTATCGGAGAAAGTTTGTTGTTACCATACATGACTTGATACTAACGAAGTATCCAACAGAGCGGGCCACGACGCTTGGTCCGTGGTTGTACCGAATCAAGCATGCCCTGTACCATTTCGTTATCCGTTCGGCCATCAAACGGGCGACTCGAGTGATCGCCGTGTCCGAATATACAAAAAGGGAAGTAGTGGATCATTTTTCCTGTCCTCCGGACAAGGTCAAGGTCACGCTTGAAGCGGTGGATCCGCCGACTAACCGGCAATCAGACGATAGAGTTCTAGAAAAGTATCATATACGCCAACCATATATTTTGTACGTCGGAAATGCCTATCCTCACAAGAATTGCGAGCGGCTGATCGAGGCGTTTTCAATGCTCATCAGGGAATCTCCCAATTTATTTTTGGTCATGGTCGGGAAGGATGATTATTTTTATATGAGGATAAAAAAATTGGTAAAAGAAAAAAATTTAAACCAATCAGTCATTTTCCCCGGATTTGTTACGGATGACGATTTGCCGGAAATATACCGGCATGCCAGTCTATACGCCTTCCCGTCACTCTGCGAAGGATTCGGTCTGCCGGCCCTGGAAGCGTGCCAATACAATGTCCCGGTTATCGCCAGCAACAATTCGAGCCTGCCCGAGGTCCTGGGACCGGCGGCAGAATATTTCAATCCCGAGCATCCGGATGAAATATACTCAGCCATGAAACTAGTCATCGGTCAGCAAAGCCGGGCGGATCAATTAAGAAGTCAAGGTTTGGGCCGTGTAGCGTTATTCAGCTGGCATCGGATGGCCGCAGCAACCTTGGAAATTTACCGTTCAGTAACTGCTACATGAACATTTACAGTTATCATTGAAAAGTTGTATAATATATACCT
>JBAZNF010000019.1:0-24156 GCA_041649335.1 Patescibacteria group bacterium | reverse complement strand
AAACGGTCGGGCTGGAAAACCTCCCGACCCAGGGGCCGTATATCATCGCCTGTAAGCATATGGGCCCGCTTGACGGCGTGTTTATCGGTGCGGTCATAGTGCCCTATCTCAACCAGAAAATTTATTTTTTTACCAATATCGCCAAATGGGGTTGGTGGTGGGAAAAGATAGTGTCCGAGCGCTGGGCCGGCTCTATCCCATATTATCGTGACAATCCGACGGCTTGCCTGGAAATAGCCAGCGGCTACATCAAACAGGGAAGGATAATTGGGATTTTTCCTGAGGGGATCATCCAGGATTACGGCCAGCGCGGCCGGGCCAAAACCGGAGCGGCTCGCCTGGCCATCTGGAACCGCATACCGATCGTGCCGGTCGGCTTGGTTCATGACATCAGTGTCCGGATCGACCTGCCGCGGATGCACCGCCGCCGTCAGGTGATCAAGAATATCCTGTTGAATCCCCATTCGCTGGAAATCCATATTGGCAAGCCGTTTGAGGTCAGTCAGTATTACAGCCAGGAATTGACGCATGAAGTGCTGATCGAGGCAACGAATTTTATCATGACTAGGATCGATGCCCTGACAAAAATAAACGTGATAAAATAAAAAGGGGGCATATAATTATTAATAAGATCCTCCTATGGATTGGTCAACATTATCCCGTCTTCCTGCCGACCAGATACAAAAATTCCAGAATGACGTCTTGCGCCGGTTTGTCAGGCACCAGCTGCCGTATTCGCCCTTTTATCGGGAATTATTCGAGAAGCACAAGATTGGTTTTAATGACATCTGGACTGTCGAGGACCTCCAGAAGATTCCGCTTTCCGATAAGTCAGACGTGGCACCAACCGCGGACGATCCGGGAAAATCAAAAAAATTTATTCTCCAGCCTGACGAGGGCCTGATAAAAAAATATGCCTCAAAGAAAATGTTGGCGAACATCATTTGGGGCAAGATGACTAGGCAGGATATCAAGCAGAAACTGGAGTGGCTGTATAAGCCCATCCATATTCATTTTACGACTGGCCGGACGGCATTACCGACCTCTTTTGTCTATTCTGGGCGTGATGTGGAGGTGCTGAAAGAGGCCGGGGAACGCATGCTGGATGTGGCCGGAGTGTCGCGTGACTTGGTGGCGATTAATGCCTTCCCCTACGCCCCCCATTTGGCCTTCTGGCAGGCGTATAATGCCTTTACGAAGCTCGGCATGACGTCCATACAGACCGGCGGCGGCAAAATTATGGGCACGCAGAAAATTCTGGACGCGACGGAAAAATTAAAAGCCGGACTCATAACGTTTATCCCCGGGTATGGGTATCATCTGCTGCGGGAAGCGGTGAAGCAGGGGCGGAATTTTTCCGGATTAAAATTCATTATCAGCGGCGGTGAACGGGCCAGCGCCGGACAGAAGGAAAAGGTTCACCAGTACCTGGAAAAACTTGGCGCCAAGGATGCCCAGTACTTGTCGACCTATGCGATGACCGAGGGCAAAACCGCCTGGATCCAGTGTCACGAGCGGTCCGGCTACCACACGTATCCAGATCTGGAAATATGGGAGGTGATCGACAAAAATGGCCAGGTCGTTAAGCCCGGCGAGCCCGGCGAATTGGTCATTACCACGATCGGCTGGTGCGGATCAGTGGTGCTCCGCTACCGGACCGGCGACATGACCGAAGGCATGGATTTCGAGCCGTGTCCGCATTGCGGCAAGACCGTCCCCCGCATCCGGATGGATATCCAGCGGAATTCGGAGATACGCGAATTTCATCTGACGAAAGTAAAGGGGGAGTTGATCAATCTGAACGACTTTTATCCGGTCATGTCCAGTATCCCGGCCATTGATGAGTGGCAGGTTGAGATCCGCAAGAAAAACAATGATCCGTACGATACGGACGAATTGGTGGCGCATATCGCCGTGAAATCCGGCCAAGCGTTCAGTCAGGTAAAAGCCGAGATTGACAAAAAAGTCCGTGGGGAGATGTTTGTCACGGTCCGTATTGAAGAAAAGAAGCTGGCTGAGCTGGAACAAATGCTGGGCATGGAGACTGAGCTGAAAGAAAAAAGGATTATAGACAAGAGGCCGAAAGTATAGCCCTATGGAGCGGGACATCATTATCATCGTTGAAGGCGGAGCCATGCTTGGCGTGTTCGGCGCCGGCGTGGTGACGGCATTCCAGGAAGCGAATATCTACGACCGGGTGCACAGCGTCTATGGGGCCTCGGCCGGCGCCCATGATTTGGCGTATTTTTTAGCAGCCCAGGCAGATGCCCAACAAGTGAAAGTCGGTTCGAGCATTTATTACGAGGATTTGGCACGTCAGAATTTTATCCGGCCATACCGCTTGTTCCGTTTTTTAACCGATCTGATAATCCGCCGGTTCAGGCCCAGCCACCGCATCCGCCATTTACTGGATCTTGATTATTTGATGGAAGTGGAAAAAACTTCTAAGAAACTGAACGTGCGTGATATTGTACGCCAGCCCATCCCTTTTTTTGTCGCGGTGTATGATATTGAAAATAAACGGGTGGTATTCGTGGACGGCAAGCAGGATACCCTGCAGTCGCTCAAGGCCTCGTCGTCCGCCCCGCCCTTTTATGCGGAAACAGTTGAGGTCCGGGGCCGGCGGTATTTGGACGGCGGCCTGATCCAAAATTGGGATGCCGATGAAATTATACGCCAGCATCCAGGCAAAAAAGTCGTGTACGTGATGAACAATAAAAAATCGCCCTGGTTTACCTTCGTTTCCCTGCCATATTATTGTTTGGAGGCATTGTTGAATGTGGTGGGCTTTGGGTGGGGAATTGGCTGGACCCGCCTGAAAAACGCATTTTCGTATGCGACAGAAGGGAAATTACGGGGATTCCCCAACGTCACCCTGGTCGCCAATGCCTTGGAGTTCACGAATAGTATCACGGATCCTGACAAACTATTGTCTATTTATCATCACGGGCACGAAGCAGGGCGAGCGGCCTTACAGGAGTTGGACGTCGTTTGAAAAAAACTCGGAAATAGTCTACTATTAAGTATCCAAGGCTGATTTTTTATCTCAAAAAATACCATGAAAACCAGCATAAAAATTTTAGCCAAAAGCCAGGCAGAATTGACTATTGAGCTCAGCCAAGACGACCTGAAGCCGTATGTGCAGCAGGCCGCCGCCGCGTTGTCGTACGGGACGAAGATAGCCGGTTTCCGTCCAGGGAAAGCGCCATACGAGCTGGTGGAGCGGGAAGTGGGAGCCATGAAAATTTACCAGCAGGCCGCAGAAACGGCTGTGGAGAAAACATTTCCCGAAGCAGTCGTTGAGCATGGGCTTGTTACTGTTGGGCCGCCCCAGGTTTCAATTGAAAAGCTGGCGCCAGGGAATCCTATGTCGTATAAGGCGGTCGTTTCACTCCTGCCAAAGGTCAAACTTGCAGATTACCGTAAGAATAAGGCCGCGAAACGGGACGTCCAGGTGACGCCAAAAGAAGTTGACGAGACGCTGGCCGGTCTCCGGAAAATGTACGGCAAGGAAAAATTGGTTGACCGTCCGGCCCGCCACGGCGACAAAGTCGAGCTGGATATGGATACTTCAGTTGACAATGTCCCGATCGACGGGGGGAGCAGCAAGAACCATCCGGTAGTTATCGGCGAGGGGCATTTCATCCCGGGATTTGAAGAAAGCATCATCGACCTGGCCGCCGGCCAAACAAAGGAGTTCCAATTAAAATTTCCCAAAGAGTATCACCGTAAGGATTTGGCAGGGAAGCCGGTAGAATTCAAGGTAAAGGTGAATACGGTATATGAAATTGAATTACCGGAGCTGAATGACGATTTTGCGAAGATGGTCGGGCAGTTTGAAAAGATGGATGACGTCCGGCGCCAGATAGAACAAAGCCTGCACCGCGACAAGACAAACAAAGAACAGCAGCGCTGGGAGCTTGAATTTGCGACCCAGCTGATCAACAAGTCTACTTTTGAGGAAATGCCGGAAATATTAATGGAATCCGAACTCCATAAGATGCTGCACGAACTGGAGCACGAGGTCACCGGCGAAGGCATGAAATTTGAGGATTATTTACAGAGCATCAAGAAGTGCCGGGATGACCTGCAGAAAGAGTTCCGGCCCCAGGCGGAGAAAAGGATCAAGACGGCATTGCTGTTGCGGGAAATCGCCACCAAGGAACACATTACCGTCAGCGATGACGAGCTGGACAAGGCTATTGCCGAGCACCAGAAGCAGTATGAAAAAAATACCGAGATATCCGCACAGCTGAAAAAACCAGAATACCGCGATTATCTCCGAAATATCATGCGCAGCCAGAAAGTCTTCAAATGGCTGGAAGATAACCAGATCAAATAACCGTATAGCCTATGTATATAGGCGCACACGTTTCAATCGCCGGCGGCGTGCAGAACGCGCCGGCCAACGCAGCCAGGTCGGGTTGCGAATGTTTTCAGATGTTCACGCGTTCACCGCAGGGCGGGCCGGCTCCGGTACTGGACCCGACGAACGCCGGTGAATTTAAAATGAACATGAAGAAATTCAAACAGGCTGCCGCTTATGTCCATACACCGTATTATATTAATCTGGCGTCAGCCATAGACCGGATCAGCCGGAACTCCGTGCGGATTATCCGCGAGGAACTCGACCGCGGTTCTCTGCTTGGCGCCAAAGCATTAATGACGCATATCGGGTCGGCCAGCGACCTTGGCCGGGATAAGGCAATGAAGCAGGTGGTGGCCGGACTGAAAAAAATAGTGGCCGGATACCGCGGCGCCACCCGTTTTTTGCTGGAGATTTCCGCCGGTTCAGGGAATATTATCGGCGATACCTTTGAAGAAATTGCTGAGTTGATTAAAGCGGTTCCGGAATATGACCTGGGAGTCTGTTTTGATACCTGCCATGCCTTCGTGTCCGGCTATGATCTGCGGACCAAAGAAGCTGTCGGACAGACGCTAACCAAGTTTGACCGGGGCATCGGCCTGGATAAACTTGTCCTGGTCCATGCCAATGACGCCAAGTTCGGATTAGGCTCGCGCAAGGACCGGCATGAGCATATTGGATACGGTACTGTCGGAAAAGAAGGCTTCCATTCCCTGCTCCATCATCCGAAACTCAAAAACGTCGATTTCATTTTGGAGACGCCTCCCAGCGAGAAGGGAGAAATTAACGACGTGGCTATGCTAAAAAAATTGCGGACATGAGACGATTTCTTAAAAAATTGCCAACGATAGTACTGTGGGTATTGTTCGGTATCTCTGTTCTCCTGCTTGTGGCCACATATACGCCCCTTAATACATTGCTAGTAAAGCCGCTGGTCCATGATGACCAACCCATCCCATCCGACGTTATCATTATCCTGGGGGGCGGCATTAATACGGATACGCATTCATTGCCCTGGGGGGTTGAGGAGCGGGTAGCCAAGGGGGTCAGCCTGTTCAAGGATGGGTACGCCCCGAAGATAATCGTTTCGGGCGGCATTACTCATTATGGCGGTGAATCAGAAAGCGAAGTCATGGCACCGTATGCTGAGATGCTGGGCGTACCGGCTGAGGAGATCATCCAGGAAGACCGTTCAAAGGATACGCACACGAATGCGCTCTACAGCACGGAAATAATGCGGGATCATGGGTGGCAACGGGCGATTATCGTGACGTCAGACTTCCACTCCAGCCGGGCCTGCCGTATTTTCAAGAAAGTTACCCTGAACATCATTTGCGTGGCTGCTCCCCAAAATCCGGTTTTTACAGGCGATCCGTACAGAAACGTATTGGATTTCCGGGTTATTGTCCGGGAATACGCTGCCTGGGTGTATAATTGGTTACGAGGGAATTTGTAAAATACGACCATGAAAATAGCCATCGTTTCCGATTCGCATGATAATTTGCCCAATATAGAGAAGGCGCTGGAGTTTATTTCCAGCCAGCGTATCGCCGCGCTCATTCATTGCGGTGACGTGTGCGCCCCGGCGACATTGAAATTTATTGCTGAACATTTCTCCGGGCAGATCCACCTGTGTTTCGGTAATGTGGATGGCGATAAGTACAATATGACCCGGATGGCATTTGAGGATTTCCATAATGTCAAAATCCATGGTGAAGTCGGAGAAATCGTATTAGGCGGCAAGAAGCTGGCGTTTGTCCATTATCCCTATGCCGCCAAAGGTTTGGCTGCCGAAGGGAAATATGACCTGGTATTCTACGGCCATGACCACAAGCCGTGGGAGGAGATGATCGGCAAGACAAAAATAGTAAATCCGGGAAATCTGGCGAACATTTTTTACACTCCGACGTTTGCGATTTTTGATACGGAGGCCGGTAAGTTAGAATTAAAAATATTGGCAAAAATATGATTTTCAAGCATGTTCTGTTCCAAGCAGCTTTAGCCGCCGGGAAGATACAACTTCGGAGATTCGGCACACTGACCCGCAAGGATGTGCGCCATAAAGCGTATAATGAATTTGTGACTGACATCGACAAGCAGTCGGAGCGCGTGATCATCCGGAACATACAGAAGCGCCATCCGCAGCATGGAATTATTTCAGAGGAATCGCCCGTTCAGGGGAAAATGGGTGGTGGCTATATGTGGACCATTGACCCATTGGATGGGACGACGAATTATTCGATAGGCAACCCATTGTTTGGCATCTCTATCGGGGTGTCGGACGCGCAAGGCCCATTGGAGGGGATTGTCCATTTCCCATTTTTACGCCGTACGTATTATACGAGGCGCGGTCATGGCGCGTATTTGAACGGGCGGCGGGTCATGGTAGCCTCTAACGGCTTTGCCCGATCGATATTGACTCTCAGCTTTCCTCACCGTTTAAGCGCTTCCCACCAAGCCATGGAGATCATTAATCGGCTCCGTCCGCAGGTGGCTAATATCCGCGTGTTCGGTTCTGCATCATTTTCATTCTGTTCAGTGGCGTCGGGAGCTGTCGACGCAATCATCCTGATCGGCCGTCAGCACCCGTGGGACGTGTATCCAGAAATATTGTTTATCACGGAGGCGGGCGGGCGGGTAAGCGATTTTGCCGGTCACCCCTGGACCATGCAGGCCGAAGGGTTGATCGCCTCCACGCCAAAAATCCATCAGCAGCTCGTCAGGCGCCTGCCTTAATACTTCCGGCACGAGGAGTCGCTGGGCGTTGTTTTGTTGTATATATTCGCTTAGACTATTCGACAGTGCCCCGCACTTCGTTCGGGACCACAGATATTTGATTTTTCCTTCATTGCCGCCCCGCACTTCGTTCGGGACCACAGATATTTGATTTTTCCTTCATTGCCGCCCCGCACTTCGTTCGGGACCACAGATATTTGATTTTTCCTTCATTGCCGCCGGTCGGAATCGAACCGACACGGCCTTGCGGCCAACGGATTTTAAGTCCGTCGCGTATACCAGTTCCGCCACGGCGGCCTACGGCTTTATTATATCAAATAATACGATTCCTAGCGCTATGGCCACGTTCAGGGACTCTTTATAGCCATGCATCGGGATATCGATTATGTTGTTGCATTTTTTTTGAATGGATGCGGGCAACCCTTTTACTTCAGCCCCCACCAGGAGAGCAAGGGGAAATTTTTTGCGGAATGTAAAGTAGGGTACGCTTTTTTTTGACTGTTCCAGGGCGACGAGATGAATACGGTCGGCTCGGAGCTTATTAAGAAGTAGCGAGGTTTGTTTAACTTTTTCGAAAGGCACGGTTTTTTCTGCACCCAGGGCTACCTTGTCTATTTTTGGGTGGGGCGGGGCTGGGGTAATGCCGCACAGGTAAATTTTTTTTACGCCGGCAGCATCAGCCGTACGGAAGATGGCGCCGACGTTAAACCGGCTCCTGACGTTATGAAGGATGAGGATGACGTCTTTGGTGCGCATACGTATATCAGCCGGCTAGCTTTTTATCGAGATTCGCCCTTTATAAAAAGGTGAGTCAGGATTCCTCGCCTAGGGTTTCATGAAGCAAATCAATGACTTGTTGGGGCGTTTCCGCAAAATGGACCAGTCCCTCGAATTGAGCAGGTAGGAATCCCTCATCGTTCATTTTCTTCAGCTGAATCTTTAGGCCGGCATAAAAATCATCAGTATTCAAAAAGACGATGGGTTTCGAATGGATGGCGTGCTTTTTGAGTTCCAATACCTCGGTCGCTTCATCGAGCGTGCCGATTCCGCCGACCATCACGACAAAGGCGTCGGA
The DNA here is from genome assembly GCA_041649335.1 of Patescibacteria group bacterium. Classification (GTDB taxonomy): domain Bacteria; phylum Patescibacteriota; class Patescibacteriia; order UBA10025; family JAHIVO01; genus JBAYGJ01. The sequence goes on along the minus strand of JBAZNF010000019.1, from coordinate 15,979 downwards.
TTTTTCGTTAAATATTCGTTTCCGTTCGGATAAATCTTTGGCAATAATCATTTCGGGTACGTCAGGTTTTTGCAGGTGTTTCAGCACCTCCATCGTAACGCCAATCACTTCCCCTCCGGATTTCAGCACCGCCGAGGAGATGATTTCCATCAGTCCCTTGCTGTTACCGCCGTATACGAGCCTATACCCATTTTTTACGAGCAGCTCTCCCAGCTCGCAAGCCGCATCGGCATATTTTTTATCGACAGTACTGGCCGACAGAAATACGCAAACATTTTTCATACTATAACATTTAGGGTCGTTATTGGGACCAGTGTGATTGGAGCGGGTGAGCGGATTCGAACCGCCGACCTCTTCCTTGGCAAGGAAGCATTCTAGCCACTGAACTACACCCGCACGATTATGAGGAAACACCTACGGTTTTTCCTCATCGCTCTTTTTCCCCTCAGTAGTCTGCCTCGCCCGGCATGAAGCCGAGGCTCGGCATGGTTCATTTCAATTACAGTCAGGATGTCAAATAACTCGATTATTGTCAATAACGTGGAGGCGTGAGCGGGAATTGCACCCGCGTATAGAGGTTTTGCAGACCTCTGCCTTACTACTTGGCTATCACGCCATAGTGGCGTATTGACATGGTATCAATTATATGGCCTTTTTTCAAGGGTTAGCCAACCCCCACACCCATGCATGGGTGTGGGGGTTTGGTGTTATAAATAAGTTTTTTGTCAGAGAATCTCCATCCTGACATGCCTTACGCCCCATTGCTTGGCCAGCTCGCGATTCGGCATCCAAATGTCAGCACGTTGGTTGTAGCGGGCAGCCATCCGGTCTTCCACGACGAATATTTTATCGCCAAATTGGTCAGGAAACCGGATTTTTGTCCCGATTGGCAGGAAATTAGCCGCTATGATGCCATCCCGTACTTGGGTTCCGGAAGCCGTGGTAAATGGCGTACTGCCGCATTGATCTACTGTCGAAGAGTATGCCGTCACGGTAATCGTGATCACTATCTTCGCTTCCGGCCGTGGTTTATCCGGGATTTCTGGCAGATGCCGGACTTCTGGGCTGATAGATATTTCCGAATCACTTGATTGGATGGTGGCAACGGGTTCAACCGTTTGGGCCAGAGCCAAATGGGGAAAACTGAACTCCCAAGTAAATACAGAAAGGACAATTATAGCAATATATTTTATTTTTCTGAGTATAATCCGGTTAATCATATTTGACAGTTAATAATCATTCGTTAGATTGGCTAATATCAGCGATAAATTCATATAATACGTTGAATTTTTGCTAATATTAGTTATAAAATAGGTATCAAAAAACACCCTAACATAGGGTGGTTTTGAAGGCGTATCTTAGCAGAACCTGGAATTATGTCAACCCCCGGCTGAGCCGAGTGGCATAAAAAAATAATTGACTGAACTTCATGATTAGTGCACATAAATCGTGGCCAAACGGTAACGGGTGATAAGTGCCAGACAGGTGCTAGGATGAGCGGAATTTGATATACTGTAGATGTAAAATATTTTTACATGCCACTTGACCGCCGAAAAAAATATTTACAGATAGCGTTCAACCGGTCCCTCACTGAGGTGCAGCGGATGGTTTCCGCGCTTCCAGCTTCTGACCGGATCATCGTTGAGGCTGGAACCCCTTTTGTTAAGGAATATGGCAGTCAAGGCATCGCCATGCTGCATCAGTGGTGGAGTGAACGTCTCGGACATTCCGGATACGTGGTGGCTGACATGAAATGCATGGACCGCGGTACGACTGAGGTATTGGCCGCTGCCAGGGCTGGCGCATCAGCGGTAACCTGCCTGGGTCTGGCGCCGCTGGAAACCATCAGGGAGTTCATCGAGCGCTGCCGGGCAGCAGGCGTCGACTCCATGGTTGATATGCTGAATGTTGAATTTCCATTTGAAATTTTACAGCATTTGGGCAAACAGCCAGATATTGTCGTTTTGCACCGTGGCGTCGATGAGGCATCAGACAATCGCGAACGTATGCTGCCGCACCACCTGATCAACCGGATCAAGGCGACGTATCCGGTGCTGATTTCATTGGCCGGAGGCGAGACGGTGCGCGAAGTACAGCGAACTGTTTTTAACGGTGCAGACATTACGGTGATGTGGCGGTTGATTTATGATTCGCCGGAATCGACTACGCAGTTGGCAGATCAGTTTTTATCCATGGTCTCGTAATATATGGCATCAGGGTCATCAGATTCAATCGGAACAGTTTTCAATATCGTATTTTTTATCATTTTTTTTATATTAATTTTCCGGAAAGGCGGCAAACGTACACCGGACGGCCAGAAAGGGCCGCGGTCTGTTATTGACCTGTTTTCTCAAGCCTTCAGGCAACGCGGCAGCCCGGGGGCTGAGACTGCCCCTCCGCCTCCTCAGGCTTCACCTCAGAAGGGTCCTGATACGTCAGGAAGCCAAAATACCACTCCGGCTCAATTGCTGACCGCATTACTAGCACCATCATTAAACATCTCTAGTGGCATCGCCCGCTTGGGGCCCAAGCCAAAGCGGCTTGAACGACGGAAAAAATACCTGCAAGTCGCGTTGAACAGCACGCTAATAGAGGCGCAGGCGATAATCCGTCAATTACCCTCGTCGGAGCGTATTATCGTGGAAGCGGGGACCCCGCTCATAAAGATTTTTGGCGCTGAGGCAATCAGGGCGATACGCCGGGCAGTTGCTTCCTCGACGTATGTCGTAGCTGATCTGAAAGTCGCTGATTTGGCTGACCGGGAAGTGGACATGGCCTGCCGGGCCGGCGCCCAAGCGGCAACCTGCCTTGGCGTTGCCCCCATTGAAACGATCGAACGGTTTATTGCCAGCTGCAGAGAGCGTAACCTGGATTCGATGGTAGATATGATGAACGTCAGTTCTCCTTTGCAGGTTTTAAAGCGGTTAAAAAAGTTACCCAACGTAGTGATGCTGCACCGGGGCGTTGACGAGAGTGAATTTTCCAAGGAGAAACAGATCCCCTGGTACCAAATACAGCAGATCAAGGGCGCATCTAATGTACTGGTTTCGGTGGCCGGCGGGGACACGATCCGCGAAGTGCAGCGCTCAATTTTCAACAGTGCCGATATTGTTGTAGTCTGGAAAGATTTCTACCACTCTACGTCCAGTACCGGAGATCTGGCCGGCGCATTTTTACGCGAGATCAAATAGGTATTTGCGGTAATCATAAAACCCGGCACCCGCCGGGTTTTATTTTTTTAACGTAATAATTATTTTTGCGTGGTCGGGTTTGCTTTACTGCCCAATACCTTGATGCCTTCCATGACCTCAACCGGCAAGGCGAAAATGACTGTTTTTGACGGATCCGGGTTGATGGCTTCAATGGTTTTGAGGGTCCGCAAGGACAAGCCGCCGGGTGCCTGGGCCAGGTTCAGCGCGGCTGCCTTGAGGTTTTCTGAGGCGCTTAATTCGCCCTGGGCGCGGATAATGACCGCCCGGCGTTCGCGTTCGGATTCGGCCTGTTTGGCCATCGCCCGCTTCATATCGGCCGGCAACTCGATATCCTGGATTTTAATGGCGGTAACATTTATGCCCCAGTTGTTCGTGGCTTCGTCGACAATAATTTTGATTTCATCAGCAATTTTATCGCGTTCGGTGAGCAGGGTATCCAGTTCGACGCTCCCAATCACGTCGCGCAGCGCCGCCTGGGCGTATTGCGATACGGCGAGCGGGTAATCCTGGATCTGCAGAATGGCGTATTCCGCTTTTTCAACATGGAAATACACGACGGCATTGATGCCGACCGGCACGTTATCCTTGGTGATGACTTCCTGCTGAGGGATATCCACTGTCGTGATGCGGAGGTCAACCTTGATCATGCGCTGAATAAGCGGAAAAATCCAGTTCAGCCCGGGGTTGCGTGTCCCGGAATATTTACCGAGTGTCAGGAGCACGCCGCGCTCATACTGGTTGATGATGCGCAGCCCAATCAGGATGATGAATCCCACGATAATGAGCAGGATAATTAAGAATGCGCCAGCCATACTATTTCCCTTTCTATATTATTTGTTGATATGTATTCAGTATAGCACAAACCTGTGCGGTCAAGGGAGGCAGGTAGAAACGCGTATTTTGGCCGATTAACGGCGTTTGAGCGCCAGGGTAATCAGTCGGGCGATGAGGTTGGCGTATGGCAGCCCGTCTGCTTGCCACATTTTCGGGTACATGGAAATTTTGGTAAAGCCGGGGATGGTATTGATCTCATTCAGGTAGATCTTGCCGTTCTTTTTCACCAGGAAATCGACCCGGGCCAGGCCTTCGCAGTTGGCCAGGCGATAGGCATCACGGGCCAATTGTTTTATTTCGGCTATTGTTTTTTTTGGCAGGGGTGCCGGGATTTGCGGGTAGCTTTTACCGTCGTAATATTTGTCGTTAAAATCGTAAAACTCATTTGATGGCACAATTCGGCCGGGCGTGGCGACCTTAAAATCGCGTATGGAGTTGCCGGACACCGCCACTTCGATTTCATGGCAGTTTTCCACTGATTGCTCAATAATGATTTTCACGTCGTACTTTCGCGCAAGTTTTATGGCAGTAGCTAATTTTATTTTATCCTTCACTTTAGTGATGCCAACGGATGAGCCGGTCCGGGCCGGTTTAACGAACACGGGATATTTTAATCGTAAGGATTCGGTGAGTTTTTTCTTTATCTCTTTTACCGTTTGCCTCTTATAATCAATAATTATAAATTTAGGTTTCGGCAGCCCGTGGTAAGTCATCAGCTCGTTGAATATAGCCTTATCCAGACATAAAGCGGATGACAAGACGTCCGCCCCGACAAACGGGATGTTGAGCATACGGAACATGCCCTGGATGGTGCCGTCTTCACCACCGGTGCCATGCAGGACGGGAAAGGCCACGTCAATATATTTATTGAGGGTGTTCAGGTCAGCCCGTTTTATTTTGCTGAAGCGTTTTTTTTCGACGTTGGCCAGGACACTGGCTCCGGTCCAAAATATTCCTTTCTTATCGATCCAAAACTCCCGCACCCGATACTGTGTGCGGTCGATGGCGGATATGACGTTTTTAGCGGACATGAGCGAAACTTCGTGTTCCGGCGACTGTCCGCCGAAAAATATACCGATGCTGTGCTTTTTCATAAGTCTGGAGCGGATAGATGTGCGATAGTTTAATCCTTAGTGAGCGGGTAGGGAGAATCGAACTCCCGGCAACAGGTTGGAAACCTGTGGTATTACCACTATACGATACCCGCTCAATAAGGATTAATTGTTGCTTTGTTTTTCTGTGAAGGGAGCCCCCGTCATCCGACGGGGTCCGCCCTTATTTGATTTGATATCGGTGGGCGGAGAACTCCCGGTAACAGGTTGTCCCGCCAAATCTGCTGGATCCTCGAAAAATATAGCCGCTTCGCTCCTTATTTATCGGGAGAAACCTGTGGTATTACCACTATACTTGCCCCGTTGACTGACGGGGCGATATCCGCGTAAGTTAATCTTTCAATTACTAAGCCTAAATTTCCAAAGTAAAAATTCAAGGGCGCCACAGGAATTTTTTCAGCTCAATATAGTAATTATCTTGCCTTATTGTAACGGTAACGCCTTCTTTTTTCAAGAGTTCGGCCTGCAGGTTTTTTGAATGTTCATGGCAGGTGGTGCTGATGCGGCCTTCGCGATTAATCACCCGTTGCCATGGCACTTTTTTTAGGTCATGGTCAGACAGAATGTGCAAAGCCCATCCGACCATCCTGGCAGCCCGTGGCGAGCCGAGTAGCGCGGCAATCTGGCCATAGGTGGACACCTTACCTCTGGGTATCTGTTTAACTAGGGCATATATACTTTGGTAGAGGTTTTTGGCCATTATAGTAGATAAATTCTAAATCAAAAAATTTAAAATGATTTTATTTTTTCGTGATGGCATGGATGAGTTTTTTTGTGAAATCGTCGGACCATGGCTTAAGGGTGGAAAGGAGTGCGTTTCCCCCATTACTTGATTGCCTAACCATTTCCCTGCCAACTGTGACGAATGCATCGAACATCCTTTTGTTTCGTGGAGCGTCTGATGCCAAATGTTTAAGGAATTGGACTTTATCCAGATTGACCATAGGCTTCCCCCTGCGGACCGGATAGCCGACATAGGTACGGATTGTTTTACGGCCTGCGATGGCGGCCAGTGTCGTACGCCGCATGCCGTCGAACAATCGGAGCGTACCTTCATGACTGTCGAAAAACACGAATACCGGGTGATGGTCGCGCTCCGGCCGAGGTTGCAGGTTGGGCATGTATTTCCTGAAAAACGTCCGATGCTCGCGGTAGTATTCGGCGAACTCGTAGAAATTACGGTGGCAGGCGTGAATGACTTTATCCACTCGCTGCGGGTTAAATCCTGTCATGGTCAGATCGGAGATATTCCTGACTTCCAGGCGCCAGTCGTACGATGGGTCAGTCAGTAGGCGGTAAACCCACTTGACCCGCCAGCCTTCGGCGATGGCTGCTACTAGGAGCCAATAATGATGCAGGCCGTCACGTTTGATAAACGCGTTGACCGACTTTTGTATGAGACGGCGGACATTTAGTTGCTTGATATCGCGGAATATTTTCAGGAATTCGTGGTACAAGAATTGATTGGCCATTTTGACCGGGCTGACGTGGCGTCTGAGTGTTTTAACTGGCAGTGGGATGCGGTGACGGTCGGTAGCCCGGCTGATAGTCATCATCCATCGGACTTGACGTTCGTGTGGGCTGTTGAGGGCCCAACGTCTGAGAAATTCCTTTATGGCCAATGTAAAATTTGGTCCGTGCCATGGATCAAGTAGGCTGATGTGGGCAGAAGCAATTTTTTTAACAACGGCATAATGTGATTCTTCGTCACCCGGTTCGCGGTAGTTAACAATTACCGCGTACTGATGCCTGATGGCAGTGCTGAGCATGCCTTGGGTGGCGGGTGTGTAAACATGCGCGTTTAGCCCGTATCTGCCGCAGACAGCAACCATCTGTCGGCGCTTCGTGCCGATTTGCCTGTTTGTGCGCATTACTGCGGCCAATCGCTCCTGCGATACGATAATGCCAAAACCCGCCAAGGCCATTTGCAGTGACGCTGGGCCGCACCAGTAATTGCGTTCTTGACGAAGAAATGGAACCCGACTTTGCAAATCAACAGCCCGTCTGATTATTCGCCGATTAAGGGGTCCAAGGCGTTGGCGTTTCGGTGTTGTTTTTCCCATCTTTTTTGTCGTTGAGTTTTTTACCGATTCGGTCAAGAGTTGCCACCATCTGTCCGACTTCATTGTTCGGATAGGCATCCTGAGTCGGTTCGTGCCGGCCACCTTCGATTTCATGGGCGATGTGCAGCAGCTCTTTTATCGTACGGCTTACCCTGTTGCTTATCCAAAAAGCGAAGCCAGTGATGGCAGAGATGGTAATAATGCCAACGACGATATTGATCCAGTTGAGTGAATCAATCGGTTTGGTGACTTCTTTTTCCGTCATTTCTACCAAAAAACACCATTTGCGTGACGTAACATAGCCATGGTCGCCAATGATCATATTACCATCTGTATTAATGAAGCGTGTTTGCAGTTCAGTATGTTCGGCAATGTCATTAGCTCCCTGGCCGTATTTTTTAATATCAGTAGTGCAGTTGGTGACATTCTGATTATTGATTTTTTCCAGCACATTTTGGTTTGAAAATCGGCTGGGAGTTAGACGGTTTCCATCACGGTTAACGAGGTAGGCTTCACCAGTCTGCCCGAGTGACTCCGGATTATTTACGATGCTGTCGATGGCCGTGGTCCGGAACCGGCTGACGAGTACGCCGGCGAATTTAGCATTTTTAAAAATCGGAGCAGCCGCATTTATCATCGGCTCACCGCTGGCCGAGCTAATATATATGTCTGAAATATAGGGGATTTGCTTGGCATCGAGGTATTCCCGGGAATTCGAAAGATCGTTGCCGAGTTTAGTGTTGAGGAATGATGAAGCTTTTTCTATCCCGGCCGCGTCTAAAATGTACACTTCGACGAGGTTGTTGATTAATGGAAATTTATTTTTCAGCAAATATACGGACAGCTCATCCGGCGTGCATGCCGAGGCTGTGGAGGTGTCAGGCATCAGGCAATCGGCAATTCTTTGGTCAGCGGCAGTATCCTTGGCATATCCCTTGATACCATCCAGGTACGTTTCAATATGCGACGTACGTTCATTGATGATGGTATCAAGGTGTTGGGATAATGAAAGCCTGATATTTGTCCGCTCAATGGCCGTGCTGATATAAATCGCAGCAGTGGTGATAATAACGCCAAAAATACAAATCGAGAGAACTATCCGATATTTTACATGTCCTGATTTAAACTTCATGTTTTTGTATAAGCAATGTTGAACATTATCGGGGAGACAGGATTCGAACCTGCGACCCCTCGCTCCCAAAGCGAGTGCGCTACCACTGCGCCACTCCCCGATAATAGTCGGGATATACTTGACGATCCCGACACACTGGTCGGGACAGCGCAGATCCCAGGAATATTGCAATTATTTTTTATACGTCCGTTCGTTTGTCCGGTAGCCGTTGTCCTCCGCCCATTCCAAGTAGAGTCGTTTTTTAAAACCGCCTTTGCGCTTCATGTTTTTTTTCAGTTCATCGCGGAGGCAGGAGGGTTTGATTTTTTTATATTTACGGATGGTTTCCAGTACTTCGTGTATGTCGGCGAGCTCCGATGTCAGTTCGTGTTTGTTTTTTGCCGACAGTAGGCCCGTGGCTTCTTCGCCTACTTTTTTTAACAGTTCCACTTCGAACCGTTTAGCTGAAAGTTTTTTAATTACGTACCGGGCGCCTTTTTTTCGGATAACGTCCGGTATACGGTCGCGGATGAGTTTATGATAATAGATTTTTTTCATAGGTAAAGCAAGTGGTTGATATCCACTATATGATAACATGGCTTATTTAAACTTGGAATGGGAGGTCGCCGTGGGCCACCTCCTTCGCTTCGCTCAGTCGGTCGGACTGGCGACTTCGGATTTTAAGTTCTGGGTTTATCCCACGAAGATGCCGAGGGCCACCTCCGGCCGGCCTTACGGCCTACGGTCGTCCTGGCCACTATTGCTTTTCAGTCCGAAGTTTATCCCATGAAAGTGCCGAGGGCCAGAATCGGACTGGCGACGCAAGGATTTTCAGTCCTTCGCTCTACCACTGAGCTACCTCGGCAGAAAATTTCGGCACTTTCATGGGACCCCCACTGAGTCCCGCCCACTCCGTGGGCGCGGATCCTCGTCCCGTGACTATGGGACGGGACTACCTCGGCGGATTCACCGGCATAAGCGAGTATTATGATACGTGTCCGTGGTGGGGACGAGAGGAGTTGAGCCTCTGACCTTCACAATGTCAATGTGACGCTCTAACTTTACCCCGCATCTTCTGGTGGGCCCGAGAGGATTTGAACCTCTGACCTTCACAATGTCAATGTGACGCTCTAACCAACTGAGCTACGAGCCCAAGAAGACGCGGGGCAACTGCCCGCCGGAGGCGGGTTCGCCTTTGGCGGAAGCTACATGTAACTATTTGTAAAGTTCTTAGAGGCTGGTGGGCGACCCAGGAGTTGCACCTGGGACCTCGTCATTATCAGTGACGCGCTCTAACTACCTGAGCTAGTCGCCCGTTGAATATAAATTTAACTTTACAAGGTCAAAATAGTACCTGAGTCCCGATTCCGCATTGCGGAATCGCGGACCCTCGATCCGGCCTTTGCCGGATCGGGACTAGTCGCCCGATATTTTATAAACAAAAAAACTACAACCTAGTAGTACTATTGTAGTTTAACAAGCCTAAAAAATCAAATGGCCAGTATGGCTGATAATTATGCTTTTAGCAACCTGCAGGTGGTAAAGAATACGAATCAACTCAATGATGTTATCTATAAGCGCGTTTGCACGCGCGTATATCGACAAATTGGTTACTCCTTAGAAAGGAGGTGATCCATCGACAGCTTCCGCTACCGATGCCTTGTTACGACTTCGCCCCTATCATCGGTCCTACCTTAATTCCTCTTGCGAGGAGCTTCGGGTATTACCGACTCTCTTGGCGTGACGGGCGGTGTGTACAAAACCCGAGAACGTATTCACCGCAACATAGCTGATTTGCGATTACTAGCGATTCCTGCTTCATGAGGGCGAGTTGCAGCCCTCAATCTGAACTGGGGGTAGTTTTGTTGGGATTAGCTCCACCTTACGGTTTGGCAACCCATTGTACTACCCTTTGTAGCACGTGTGTAGCCCAGGGCGTCAGAGGACCATGCTGACTTGACGTCATCCCCGCCTTCCTCCCCGTTATCCGAGGCAGTCTGATATGATCGTCTAACATATCATAGGGGTTGCGCTCGTTCAAGGACTTAACCCGAAATCTCACGACACGAGCTGACGACAGCCATGCAGCACCTGTCCTAGCACCCTCGAAGGAAGTCACGTTTCTGCGACTGTGCAGCTAGGATTTCAAGCCCTGGTAAGGTTCCTCGGTTATCGTCGAATTAAACCACATGCTCCACCGCTTGTGCGGGTTCCCGTCAATTCCTTTGAGTTTTAGCCTTGCGGCCGTACTCCCCAGGCGGGATACTTAAGGCGTTAGCTTGTAAGCCGTCACTGAGAGGGTCGAAACTCCCAATGACTAGTATCCATCGTTTACGGCGTGGACTACACGGGTATCTAATCCGTTTCGCTCCCCACGCTTTCGCTCGTGTAGTGTCAGGGTCATTCTAGCAGACTGCCTTCGCTATTGGTGTTCTTGCCGATATTAACGCATTTTACTACTACACCGGCAATTCCGTCTGCCTCTCCTGCCCTCAAGTCGACTAGTTTCCTTAGCGGTTCTGATGTTGAGCACCAGGATTTAACCAAGGACTTGATCGACCACCTTTGAGCTCTTTACGCCCAATAAATCCGGATAACGCTCGGGGCCTTCGTATTACCGCTGCTGCTGGCACGAAGTTAGCAGCCCCTTATTCCTGTGGTACCATCATTAGTTTTTCCCACAGAAAAGCAGTTTACACTCCGAAGAGCTTCTTCCTGCACGCGGCGTCGCTCCCTCAGCCTTTCGGCCATTGGGGAAGATTCTTGACTGCAGCCTCCCGTAGGAGTCTGGGCAGTGTCTCAGTCCCAGTGAGGCGGGTCGCGCTCTCACGCCCGCTATCCGTCGTCGCCTTGGTGAGCCATTACCTCACCAACTAGCTGATAGACCATAGGCCCCTCTCCGACCGATTTGCACCTTTACATGAACCCACATGGTGGGATCATGATCATCGGGGATTAGCCCGGATTTCTCCAGGTTGTACCCGAGTCGGAGGCAGGTTACCAATGTGTTACGCACCCGTTTGCCACTTGTTCCGCATTGCTGCGGAACACGTTCGACTTGCATGCCTTAGACACGCCGCCAGCGTTCATCCTGAGCCAGGATCAAACTCTCAAATAGTTGGAGTTTTTAACTAGAAAAACTCCCAAAAAAAGGAATTGATTCGTTTCCTTACCACTTGCTGGTTGTTAAAAGAAAACATTGTTAAGGTTCTCCCACGGCAGCCGATAAAAAATCCCGGAACAGCCGGGAAACAAAATTCTTTTGAAAAATGGTTTTACCCAAATTATTTTGCTCCGTTAGGCTGGTTCCTTTCCTGATTTTATTGTAAACTTAGCGAAAAAATCGACCCTTCGTAGTTGTATACGTATTGTATACTAATCCGGGAGCAGTGTCAAGCGTCGCCTTGGGCGTGTTGTTTCCGCCATTTCCTGATTTCTTCATGGTTTCCGGACAGGAGGATTTTCGGTACTTTTTGGCCCTTAAATACTTCTGGCCGGGAATAGTGGGGGTATTCCTTATATTTCAGATTTTTTGTGAATGTTTCCTCTTTTGCCGAGTCGGCGTGTCCAAGCACGCCTGGCAGGAGCCGGGTGACCGCGTCAATAATGGTCATGGCCGGCAATTCCCCGCCTGTCATGACGTATTGGCCGGTGGAAATTTCGGCATCAATATATTTTTTTATCCGTTCATCAACTCCCTCGTAATGCCCGCAGATGAGTATGATCTGGCTGAACTTCGCATACTGTTGGGCTTTCGTCTGGATAAACATTTTTCCTTTTGCTGACATCAATAAAACCTTGGATTTTTTTTTGCGTTTAATAGATTTCAGGCAACGGTACAGCGGTTCAATTTTCATGACCATACCGGGTCCGCCGCCGTATGGCCGGTCATCAACTTTTTTGTGCTTGTCATTCGTATAATCCCGGAGATTGTGGATTTTGATGGTGACCGCCTTTTTTCTTTGCGCCCGTTTCAAGATACTCTCATTGAAATATGAGCTGAAGATGTTCGGGAAGATGGTGATGATGTCGAATCGCATATGCTGGTAGTATATCACAAAAGCCATCCTACTGGATGGCTTTTGTTGTATAGTTTCGATTTTGAGTTCTAGATCTTCAGATCGTCGACCGCTGAGGTGTCTACCGGTTCGCTCTGCGTCGGGCGAGGGCCTTTGCGGTAGCCTTCCGGTTCATAAATCTTCAGATTGACCCGGGCGTGGTTCTTTGCACCCACGACACGGAGCAGCGTGCGAATCGCTTTGGCTGTCTGGCCTTGGCGACCAATGACCTGTCCGAGATCGGACGGGTTCACTTTGAGAGTGATGAGCACGCCCATCTCGTCGACAGTCCGATCCGATGAGACGTCATCGGGCTGGTCAACAAGGGACTTTACCACGTATTCCACAAATTCTTGGTCGTGTTCCGTTTTTGCCATAATGGTTGGGTTTCAACAATTAGTTCTTGTGTAAGGAGCCAGTGCTGTCGACCTAAGTTCAGAACTGGATTACCTGTGGTTTATGCTATCAATGACTCGCCAATTTGTCAATAAAACGAGTTAATTTGTAACAACTTAGATAAGACATAGGACACATTAAATTCAATGACCGGTATTCCAAGTCCTTCTGAAGCCTGGTGCGGTTCGCTAATGACTGAAAAGTAAATCGTATCTCTCGAATTCGCCCAAATTTCATAGTCACCCGGCTCATCAATAATAACGGTTTTTGTGTATTCACAATACGTCTGGCCTGCGCACGACCCAAACCCCTGCGCTGGCGCTAAGTTAACTGGCACTCCATCAACTGAACCCAGAATGACATCATACGCGTAATTGCCCGGCTCCCGGACGCCCCACCACACGGACGCCAGCGCTTCCTCGGATGAACCGCTTACCGTCAGCGTGAATGGCTGGCCAGCGACTGCTGTCTGAGTGCTTGTTTCCAATGTAACGGTTGGAGGCGGAACTGTGTAATTGCTAACATCTATAAGGACCGTTTTTTCGACGGTATATATCTCATTGGACGCGCTGAACACCACTTCATATGCCGTGCCTGCCTGGTTGTACCACGGCTTCCACGTGAATGTTCCCGTATTATCCCCATTGTCAGTAAACGATGCACCGAACGTGCCATTTGGATAGCTCGCGCTGAGTGTTGTAATCGTTTCGGCGGGATCTGTCGCATGTACCGTCAATACTAGTGTTTGCCCCTCGTGAATCGCTTGATTTGTTATTGGTTCAATAATAGGTACGCTGGAAATTGGGTAGTTATCTTGGCCCGTTGATTGGCTTGGGCTCATCTTTAATGGATTATCGCAGATGCCGTTATAATCAACGTCGTAGCAACCATCCGCTGGATCATTGAAATACGTCCAGTAATTTCCTTGATTATTTTCGTCGTAGATATTTGAACCCAAATCAAACCCATTCAATGGTTTGCCGTTAAAATAATTGCCGACCGTGACATTATTGGTGGATCCCGCTATTGAATTGAAAGCAAATGAAATATATGGGGAATCCCCGAATTGAAAGCGATTATGTTCAATACGGTTATCGTAGGGCACCAGGTCTGGTCGGTTTTCCCCTTGAGTTAATTGATATCCCGTGCCATATGTTGGGAAAACCCCAAAATTATTATTTAATATTATATTGTCATGTACAGCATTTTTTAACATAAAACCAATGCCCATATTATCCGCAGTGTTGTCGTGGATGTAATTATGGTGCGCACCACCGGTATTTGCGTAGTTATCATACGTATAGTCGCCATCGACCTGAAAGAAAGTTACCGCAACTAACGGATTATGGATCATGGTGTTATTGAACAGCTCGTTGTATGCCGAGCCGCGATCAACAGCTATTAACGGGTCCCAAGAACTCATTTGTTGGCTTACATTCCCGACAATATTACCAAACACCTGGTTATTGTTTGAATTGAATGATAGGCTGATTCCTTTATCCAATTCGAGCGTGTTGCCGTACACGCGGCTATTACTTGTAAATTCCAATTTAATAATCGGATTATGAAAATTATAATCGGGATCCCCATCGGTCCTGATATTATTGAATACATCACTGTCAATTGCAGAGCTGAGAATAATGGGCAAAAATGAATAGTCGAAGAACGTGTTATCGTGGATGCTGACTTTTTTCGGATCTCCTGGTAGATTGGTGTTACTATCATATCCACCACCCGCGAATATACCATAGGAAAAGTTGCTGATGTTGCAGTTTTTTATGGTGACGTTATCTGCCCAAGAGGCCGAAAAAATACCCATGTTTTTCCAGGGCTCGTAACTGTATGGGTATTGGTTTGGGTCGCGGCCAATTAATGTTGCGCCATTGCAGTCGATCGTCGCATTATTTCCCCAGATATAGACCACTTGCCAAGGTACAAAATTTTCAGGAACAGTATAGGTGCCAGGACAGAGCTGAACGGTTTCATTCGCGCCAACCATCACTGACATGTCATTTTCAAAATCAGGCGTGACGCAGTCTGCCGGTTGGGCGGTTGTCGTTATTTTTGTCTCATCACCAATGGGTATAATCGCATTTGGTAGGCGCTGCCCAGCTGTGGGGACAAAAGCTGGTTCAGGCATCCTGAGGCGAACATCGGGCTGTATCGGCTCTAGTATGTCAAGTGGTTCCGAGTTGATGAGAAGGGCGGGGCTTAATTTCGCTTCTGCAGTGAGGGCCGTCAGCAGGCCGGCTATGACCAAAAAACCGCCGGT
This sequence comes from Patescibacteria group bacterium, assembly GCA_041649335.1. Classification (GTDB taxonomy): domain Bacteria; phylum Patescibacteriota; class Patescibacteriia; order UBA10025; family JAHIVO01; genus JBAYGJ01. The sequence goes on along the minus strand of JBAZNF010000019.1, from coordinate 921 downwards.
CAGGCCAACGCAGACGGTTAATAATGTTTTGTCCCTATGGTTCATATGATTGTGTTAGGGTATAAAATATAAAAAAGTAATGATGTAGCTTTGAGCTCAACATTGAAGTGCCTCCCGGTCCAGTTGCTTTTTCGTCAAGAAACTTTTTTCGGGACGGGTTATCTGTTTGTTTGTGCGGTTCAGGCGGCCGGGGTTTCTGTTTTTCCCGCCTCAGGGGTATCGGTTTTTGGTTGGGGTGTTTCAGGAGCAGGCGCGGCGGTTTCGGCTTGAGGCTCCGCGGCTTTCGGTGTCTCCGCAACCGGTTTTTCTTCCCCTTCTTTTTTCTTTATATTGGCCACTTTAATCTTATCGCCAGTAATGATTTTGTGGCTGATAAGCAAGTTATGGATGACGCCGGATGCCTGAGCGCCTTTTGAGATCCAATACTGGATCCGGTCCGTCTTGAGGTTGGCCTTATTAGTGTGCGGATCGTATGTCCCCAGCACTTCCAGGTAGTCGCCAATGGTATCCTTGGTTTTTTCGGAAATAATCACCCGGAAAACCGGATGTTTCTTTTTGCCGAATCTTGATAATCTGATTGTTAGCATAGTATACGTATTTTAGGGTAAAACCGTTTTTCCGTCAAGTGCCCGCTGGTCTACAATCTCCGCCCCACTCGGGAGTCGGGGTGGTTTGGCGTTGGAAATAGTTATCTGTTCACCACTTTTTCCGCTTCCGCCATGTCTATGGAGAGAAGCTTGGAGGCCCCGTCATCGCTCATGGTAACCCCATAAATGATGCTGGCCTTGTTCATGGTGGCGCGGTTGTGGGTGATGACGATGAACTGCGTTTTTTTGGAGAGCCGTTCGACGATGGAGGCAAACCGGATGGAGTTTGTTTCGTCCAGGGCGGCGTCTACTTCGTCCAGGATGACAAACGGCG
>JBAZNF010000018.1:0-24925 GCA_041649335.1 Patescibacteria group bacterium | reverse complement strand
TACCACTCAGGCGGCGTGACGTACATCCCCTCGAATTGTTTAGCCCATTCTTTTTCCACCCCCAGTACCATGGCATATGGTAAAAACTGCTCAAATTGCTGGGGTGATTTAGCCGGTGCATTATGAAACTTCAATCGTTCTGTTTCCGTGACTGACAAAAACCACTTGAAACCTTTAATCTCCTCCAGCGCGGTGACACCAAGCTTCGATCTTCGCGGCATGGCCCGGGACATGAGCAGAATGGCCACACCACTTACGATGAAAGCGGCAATTGCCAGTCCGTTTTTAAAAACCCCGCCGAATATGACCACCATGAACAATATGACCGCTCCGCCGGTACTGTAGGAATTTCTTACTTTGTCGGGGTTCATCGGAAAATAACCGTCTGTCACGACCGCTTCATAAACCTGTTTTCGTATATCTTTCAATTTTTTGTAAAACTTATTCTTTAGTCCGGAGACCGTGCTTGGCGAGCCCGATTCGAACAGCCCGTTCAGTACCGTCTGCTCGTAATCTTTAAGGTTTTCGTCCGCTTCCTTTAACTTGACCAACTCGTAGTCGGTGCTCTTCCCTAAAAGCTTTTTCTGTTCGATTTCCCTAATTTTCAGATACCCGCGCACTGCCAGCTGAATAATCGCCGAAGAAATATCCTTAGGATCAAGCTTTTCGTCCAGTACCGTACCCATCTCAATGGAGGTCATGGACTGCGGTGGCTCATAGATCGGTATGATAGTCCCCTTCCCTTTCGGATCGCGACCACGCGTGTACCACAGGTAAAACATGACGATCAATACGATAAACGGCAATGCAATTGGCCAGTTATCTGAAATAAACCAGCGGATATTTTGCGTGGCTGTGGGTTTCTGAATGGTACCGGCTGGCCAGGCGACCGCAAACGTCAGGCCCTCTCCTGCCGCCAGGGCTGTATCGCCAATCACGGTAATGCCATTGTTCTCATAAGGTTCAACCGTACACGCCTGCTCTGTAGAACCGTATGCTCCCGTGTAGCAAGCCGGCTGAAGCGCCTCCAGGCTAAATGCCGACGGTCCGATAACAGTCACCGTAGCCTTTTCAATCGGCACTTCCCAGCCGTTGCCAGTGACATTCCAAAACAGCTCATCATGGTCGTCAAAAAAATTGATGGCCCGCTGGACCGTATACCTGATACTATACTCATGAATGCCGTCAACTGTTTTATCGGCATCACCGATTTTCAGCACGATATTGCCGTTTTCGTGTGTAGTCGTATACGGTACGTTTTGACCACTGTCCATCGTAATACTTGAAACAGCCAGTCTAATATTATACGTAGCTCCACTGCGGGTATAGCGGTACGGTATATACCGGTATATACCGTGGTGGGAGGTCAAACCGAAATCGTAGTTAATGTTTTCCTGGATATCAACAATCCCGCTGGCTGCCACTGTGATGCCGGCAGAAAAATCGGTTATACGCTCTGTGGTCTGGCCTTGTGTTGTTTGGGGCACAAGACCGAGACAGACCATCATTATTATACCTAAACAAATTATGCGTACTTTCATATAATGCTGTCATTTTACCATACTGTTCTTTTCTAATCCATATGTAAACAAAAAAACTGCCAAAAGAATATACGGCAGCTGCCGATTTTTCAGTCTTTTTAAAAAATGAACGCAAGCTTCCCCTGCTTACTTGAAGCTGTTGCGCAATTTGATGCGCTCAACTTCCTCCATGCAATCCTGGCAGTACACCGGCTCGTGGATTTCCTCGCCGCACCCGGAACAGTAATTCCGGACATGGCGGATTCCAAGAAACCGTTTCATCTGCTGGAACTTCATGTCCTCGAGAAGTTCGCGCGTGGTCTTGGTGGCCATAGGCTGGTGTTAATGATTAATTAACACCTTAACTATTTACCATCCATTAGAATTGTCAAGTGTCTAAAGCCCTCCATAAAAAATCACCTGCCAATGCCTGAACACTGATACTGTTCAAGGTAATAGAAAAAATGATAATATAGGGCTTTTTCCATAATTCTACATTTGGCCAAACGCTTCCGATTGGCAAAAATCCCTAAACCTTTTTTTCTTCCCTTATCCTGAATGGGTTGAAGTCGGTCCCAATATCAAAAACATCGGAATGTTCCCTTGTCTTTAAAAATGAGACGATCCGATAGGTTATTGGAGTCGCGAGTATCTCCAAACCCACCTTAAAAACGTAATTAGAAATTATTATTGCCATCACGACTGGGAGCGGGAAAATCCCGAAGAAGGCCACCAGGACAAACAGCAGTGAATCAATCCCTTCGCCGACGACTGTAGACCCGATGGTTCTGGTCCACAGCCAGCGTCCCCGGGTGGCAATTTTCATCTTTGCCAGTATGAATGAATTGGAAAATTCACCGGCGGCATACGCGACCAGAGACGCCAAAACTATCCGCGGCGTCAATCCGAGGATCGTGTCGTACGCGGCCTGGTTGTCCCAGCCTTCAGCCGCAGGCAATCTACCGACTATGATCAGCGCGATTGACATAAGCAGCGCTGCAGTGAAACCTGTCCAGATGACCCGCCGTGATTTTTTATATCCATATACCTCGGTCAAGATATCGCTGAAAATATACGCCAGAGGGAACAACAACGTACCGCCGTCGAAATCAAACGGGCCCAGGCGCACGATTTTCGTGGACGCGACGTTAGAAATCAGCACCACAGCCACGAAAAGGCCGAGGATAATGTCGAAATACTTATTTTTCACCTTTGCCGTATTTTAGGATAGCCCAGCTAAAACGCATAACAGCCGTGATAATACGCGGCAATCGCCATGGCTGGCGGCATAACCTGTACAGCCATTCAAGCCCACATTTCTGCATGAATTTCGGAGCACGCTTGACTTTACCGGAAATATAATCGAATGACCCGCCGACACCCATGGCCAGCTTCACTGTCGGCAGCTGGGGCAAATGATGAAATATCCATTTTTCCTGTTTGACCTGGCCGAACGCGACAAAGAGTATGTCTGGCTGCCGCCGATTAATTATTTCCTTCAGTTTTGCGTCATCAAGTTTCCGGTACCAGCCGCGGTATCCGCTCTCCGCACCGGCAATTTTCAAATTTGGGATACGTTCAATCAAACGGACAGCGGTTCGTTCGGCTACGCCGTGCTGCGCGCCCAGCAAAAAAACCGTTTGGCCTGTCTCGGCGGCGGTCCGGCAGATATCAACCATCAGGTCAACGCCCGGGATACGTGCGGAAAGTTTTTGTCCGGCTCGGCGTGCGGCAAAAGCCAAGCCAAAACCGTCCGCCAATGACAAATCTGCATTATTGATGATTGACCTAAACTCAGCGTCCCTTTGCGCAGCCATGATGAATTCCGGCCCGGTGGTGGCAATATATTTCTGCCCGTTGGTGCTGAGAAAATGGCGGACTTTTTGCAGGACGTCTTCTTTTGTGAAATTGTCTATCCGAACTCCTAATATATCCATAAGTCGATACTTATCCCCGAAAAGGGTAACTAGTGAGTATTGTATACTCAGAACCATTCGGTTTCAATACGCTGGCTACCAATTCAATCGAACTGGCGGTAAATTGGGAAGCACAGGTAATTGTAGTTAATGCCCTAAAATTAGCATATACGGGTTTTAGGCGCCCGATCGTAACGTGTCCGGAAAACTGATGTTTGTCCGGCTTGCCAATCCCCTGTTCATTAAGCGGTCGGGCAATCAACGAATGGAGATTATTCAGCTCTGCGTTATCGGTAATTTTCAATCCGATAGCATGAGGAAACTTAAAATTTGGATAAGCGACGAAATTTTTTATAGAAATATCAAACGGCGCTATTTTTCTGGATACTGAGTGTAATAAAACATCTACCGAAGCAAGCTCCTGGTCTGTCACATCGCCTAAAAATCGTAAGGTAATATGCATTTTTTCGACAGGTTCCCATGTAACCGGCCAACTGAACTTTCTGAGTTTCTCGACGAGCTTATAAACCTCCTTCTTAACAGCATCCGGAAGTTCAATGGCGATAAAAATACGCTTCATACTGCAACTATATCAACTGCCCGGCTCTTTGACAAAGAGCCTTTAATAATACAGTGAAATCTGCTATACTGCCGTCACTGATGAAAAAAGCCTTACTCTACGAATCTAAGCCCCATCAGTCCGTTCAATGCCATGTGTGCAGCAACCACTGCACCATTTTACCATCCAAACGCGGCGTATGCGGCGTACGAGAAAATCATGATGGCCAGCTCTATGTGCTGGTCTACGGCCGGGCGATTTCCGAGGCGGTTGACCCTATCGAAAAGAAGCCGTTCTTCCATTTTATCCCCGGCTCAAAGGCACTCTCCATCGCCACAGTCGGCTGTAATTTCCGCTGTGATAATTGCCAAAATTGGCAGATCTCGCAAGCCACCAAACAATCAGGATACACTGATCTGACAATCTCCGGTGAAGAATTGCCACCTGAACACGTCGTAGCCGATGCGCTATCAAACGAATGCCAAAGCATCGCCTATACCTACACCGAACCGACTATCTGGATGGAATACGCGCTGGACTGCATGAAACTGGCAAAAAAAAATAATATAAAAAACGTCTGGGTATCGAACGGCTTCATGTCCGAAGCCGCATTGGAACTAATCATCCCCTACCTTGACGCGATCAACGTTGATCTGAAATTCTTCGATGATAAACACTACCGCACAGTCTGCGGAGCCCGTCTTGAACCGATTCTGAAAAATCTCCAAATACTAAAACGGGCCGGAGTCCTCATTGAAATCACCACCCTATCCATCCCTACGTTAAGCGACAGTGAGGACATGTTTAAAAAAATGGCCTCATGGATTTCTGAAAAACTGGGGCATGACACCCCTTGGCATATTTCAGCATTTTCACCTGAAATATCCCGCGCTTTACGGCACCTTCCGGCCACGAGCGTCACGACATTGGAAAAAGCCCACGCTATCGGGAAAAAGGCCGGTTTATCATATGTCTATACGGGCAATATGCCAGGCTTAACCTCAGAAAACACCTATTGCCCAAAATGTGGTACAATATGCATTGAACGCCGTGGATATTCACTTCAGCGGCACGACCAGCATGGGGCATGCCCCCGCTGTCAGACATTATTAAATATAACTGAATAAACATCTATGAAAAAAATAATAGCGGTTATTTCACTTATATCAATGATTGTTCCGCAATTGACGTTGGCAGCCACTTTCAATCCAAACTCCATATTATCCGACAACGATCTACAAAATTCTAACGCCATGACCGTCACCCAAATACAGAAATTCCTGGACAGCAAGGGCGGTCTCGGCGCTTACCGCACCACCGATCCATGGGGCAACATGAAAAGCGCCGCACAGATAATTTTTGACGCCGGCGCCTACTGGCGCATTAATCCTCAGTATATAATGGTACGCATGCAGATCGAGCAAAGCCTCGTAACCATGGCCTCACCGACCCAGACACGCTTGGACTGGGCCACCGGATATGGCTGTCCTGACAGTACCGGCTGCGGCACTGACTACAAGGGATTCTTCAACCAGGTCAATTGGGCGGCCCGGATACTGACTAGCACGGAATTGAACTCCAGCGGGAACCCCAGAGGATATCTGCCGCATATCGATAAGCTCGGCTACACCATCAGCGGCTGGGGTCCCGGCATCACGAAAACAACTCTGGATGGCGACCTCATTACCCCGACCAATAAAGCCACAGCCGCCATGTACACGTACACGCCGCATGTCTATAACGCCAATTATAATATCTGGTATTACTGGAGCAACTGGTTCATGAAAAATTTCCCGGACGGCTCCCTGCTCCAGGTCCAGGGCCAGGCCGGCGTCTACCTCATCCAAAACGGAAAAAAACGCCCGTTCCTTTCACGCACAGCGTTAGTCTCCCGTTATGATCCGTCCCGGATTATCCAGGTTTCTGAAAGCGACGTTTCGCTGTATGAAGACGGCGCTCCAATTAAATTCGCCAATTATTCGCTCGTCCGAGACCTAGGTAATAACCGGACATACCTGCTTGATGGCGACCTGAAACGGTATATCGAATCCCCGGCCGTGTTCCGGGAAATCGGCTTCAACCCGGAAGAGATTCTCAGTGTGCAATCGGGTGAGCTGGACTCGTATGCCGAAGGTCCAAATATCAATATGCAGAGCGTCTTCCCGACCGGCGTGCTGCTCCAGTCCAAACAAACCGGCGGTATTGCCTACGTCCAGGACGGCGTCATGCATCCGATCATGTCAAAGGAGATCCTCCAGAACCGCTTTGCTAACAGAAATATAGTTGTCGTCGACCAATCAACTTTGGACCAATACCCGAAGCAGGACCCGATAAAATTTGCGGACGGAACTCTGGTTGTATCACCGAATTCTAACGGCGTTTGGGTAATTTCAAACGGCTTACGCCGCGGAATCAGTTCCAAGCAGGCTTTTGACACGCTGGGCTATAAATGGGCGAATATCGTCCATACGAACGATTCGGCGCTTTTGACGGTCCATCCGGAGGGCGAGTCGATTTCAGTTTCAAACTAACAAATGATATACTGATCCCATGATAGTTTTTTCTGCCATCACTCCCCATCCTCCCATCCTTATCCCTGATATCGGTAAAGGTAATTTGCGATTCGTCAAAAAAACCAGCGACGCCATGCACCGTCTGAGCCAGGACTTGTATGCGTCAAAACCTGATACGATAGTCATTATCTCACCTCACGGCACGATGCACGCCGACGCCTTTTCGCTGAACATGTCGAGTGACTTTGAGGTACATTTCAAAGAATTCGGCGATTTGAAAACTAAAATGACTTTTAAAGGCGATGTACGCCTGATTCACCATTACAAAGAAATTCTTGAGAGCCAATTGCGCATTGTTCTGACAAATTCAAGTGAACTGGATCACGGTACTGGCGTCCCGCTCTATCTACTGACCCACCAGGCACCCCTGAAAAATTTTAGCATTATTCCCATGTCATACTCGCTTCTTGACTATGACAATCATTACCGGTTCGGTATTTCACTGCAGCATGACATGCTTAACGATACCAAGCGGATCGCGATTATCGCCTCGGGCGACCTGTCGCATCGCCTAACTGAAGATGCCCCGGCGGGATATTCACACTGGGCGAAAAAATTCGATGAAACCCTCGTGAACAAAATCTCGCTGAAAGACACTGAAGGCATCCTCAAACTTGACGCGGACTTCGTCGAGGAAGTCGGCGAATGCGGACTTCGGTCAATTATCATGCTGCTGGGGATGTTGAACACCGTCTCATACGAACCTGACGTTTATTCATACGAAGGGCCGTTCGGCGTCGGGTACATGGTCGCCAACCTTAAATTAAAAAATTAACCAATAATCGCACGAACATGAAAAAACGCCTTCTTTATATCATCAGTTTCAGCGTTATCGGACTGATTTTCCTCCAGATCCCGTTTTCCACAATTATCGGTGGTTCACGACAATCATTTTCTTTGTTTGATTTTTTTGCGCCTACCATCGGGGCATTTTTAGCTAGCGGGTGGGGAGCCCTCACGGTTATTGCGGTAAAATCCTTCAATGTGATTGTTCACCACCAGTCATTTGACCTGACCACGGTAATACGATTGTTCCCATTAGCCTTTGCCGCCATATATTTCGGCACCAAAAAATACAAAACAATTGTCAGCCTGCTCCCGATTGCCTGCATGGTTATGTTTATATTGCATCCCGAAGGCCGGCAAGCCTGGTACTATTCATTATATTGGCTCATTCCCATTGCATCATCATTCATGAAAAAAAGTTTGGTCATGAATAGCCTGGGAGCCACATTTACCGCACATGCCATCGGTAGTGTCGCCTTTCTGTACGCCTTCAACCTACCGGCTGAGGCCTGGATTGCCCTTATCCCTATCGTATTCGTAGAACGCATGATGTTCACTGCCGGTATCGCCGTCAGTTACGTAGCTATGAATTCATTGGCCAGCGTCCTGTCCAGCCGTTTCCGGCTGCCCATTCCCCAAAGTTTTATCCGGCCAGAATTTGTCCTGTCAAAAAAGCTGCTCTCCTATCTCTGAAAACATCCATGCTCATCCCTGCGCTGTACTCGGTGCGGGGATTTTTGGTTAACTGAAGTCATGGTACAATATGCCTATGGATGCATTTGTACAGCTGGCCAAATTGAGCATTGAACGCTACCTTGAAACAGGCCGCATTATTGGCGTACCTGAAAACACACCCGTAGGGATGCTGAATAACAAGGCCGGTGTTTTCGTTTCTTTGCACCGTCGTCAGAATCATGAACTGCGCGGGTGCATCGGCACATTTGAACCAAACCTAGACACTATTGCCGAAGAAATTATACACAATGCGGTGTCAGCCGCTGTTGATGACCCTCGGTTTCCGCCTGTTAAGCCGGAAGAAATCGCAGATCTGGCGATAAACGTCGATGTATTATCTGAGCCGGAAATAGTTAATGATATTTCCCTGCTGAACCCCAAAAAATATGGCCTGATCGTCGTTAATGGACGCGGGCAGCGCGGACTGCTCCTCCCGGATATCGGCGTAGAAACAGTTGATGAGCAGATTGACATATGCTGTGAAAAGGGCGGGATCAACCGAAAAAATGACCGACTTACTTTTTACCGTTTTACCGTAGAACGACATGTCTGATTTATTTTGCGAAATTACGCTGTCCCAACGCTTCCCGAAACAACTGGGTATTTTTGATTACTCGGTACCCGGTCATTTGCAGCCGGCTATCCGTCATGGCCAGCTGGTACACATCCCTTTCCGGAATTCGGTCCGTGAAGGCGTCGTTATCAGGCTAAAAAAACAATCCATCGCTGGGAAAAAAATTAAACCTATCACTGATATTATTCGCCCGAATCCGATACTGACATCAGAGCAATTACAACTCGCTGAATGGCTTGCTCAAAAATATTTTGTTTCCATCGGATCAGTGATTAAAATGATACTGCCGCCGCTACCCGCGCGCAAGCCAACAATTTCTGATAACCTGACAGCAGAAACAATCTTAACGACGGATAATGCATTTTTAAAAAATGCCATACATGCGCTCATACTGAGTAAAGAAAAGCATTGGTTTTATCAGCCGTCACGGACGGAAGAAACTCGCATCTGTATAAAGAACCTGATTGCATCTGCCAACGGCACCATATTGATTATCGTACCGACTATACAGGACATCGACGACATACGACCGTTAGTGCCGGCTTCTGACGCAGACCGGGTAACGTTGTTCCACGGTAACCTTGGCAAACACCAGCATTACCAGGCTTATGAGACAATACGTACCGCTTCGGTACGCATCGTTATCGGCACCAAGCTGTCCCTGTTTCTTCCATTTCAAAACTTGAGATATATTGTCCTAACACAATCGGAAAACAGGAACCACAAACAATCAGACCAGAACCCCAGATATGACGCCCGGACTGTAGCCCTCAAACTGAGTGACCTGCATAATGCCAAAACGATTTTTTGCTCCCATGCTCCGACTGTGGAGCAATACAAACTCATACAGGATAAAACATGGATACGGCTAACCGACCCGCACACGGACGACAGCCGGCCGTACCATATCGTCGATATGCGCGAAGAAAGAAAAAAACGCCAATCACGCATACTGTCAGAAACTCTTATCGATGAGATGAAAGATTCACTTGCGAAAAAATCAACTGTATTCCTCTACGCCAACCGGCGTGGCAGCTCCTCATCCGTAGTCTGCGGCGATTGCGGTCTGGCCATCGTCTGTCCTGAGTGCCAGCAGCCGCTGGTGTACCATGGGCAGTCAAAAATGCTTTTTTGCCACCAATGCAACGTCAAATACCCGTTACCGTTAACCTGCAAAAAATGTGGGGGCGTGCATTTAAGATTCCATGGAACCGGCGCCCAGCAGGTCGAACAAGAGGTTAAAAAATACTGGCCCAACACATCAGTCATCAGATTGGACCAGGACGCGGAAAAACCGGCATCCACTCTCACGGCGGACATTGTTATCGGCACCGAACTGGCAATCCCCTACGTGGATTGGGACCGGGTGGGCGTGACCGGCGTTATCAATGCCGATTCATTGCTTTACTTGCCGGATTTCCGCTCTTCAGAACGTACGTGGCAACAGATAACCCTGTTTCATTATCTGACCGGCCAACCATGCGTTATACAGACAAACACGCCGGACTACCCGGTCATGAACGCCCTCGGGAAAAATGAGCCCGAACTCCTGTACCGTCAGGAACTCACAGACCGTATGCTGCTCAACTACCCTCCATACACCCGCCTGGTTAAGCTTATTGTTTCCCACCCGGATAAAAACCGATGCGTCCAGGAAGCCCAACGGGTGTACCGGATGTTTCAGCCTTCCCGCGTTTTTGCCTCCATCCTGACGCCGCTGCGCCCGTTCATCCGCAAACGTTGGTACATGTATCTCATTTTAAAAATACCGTACTCGATGAACGAGGATAAAATCAACCTGCTCATTTCACAGGTACCGGTAGGCTGGCAAATTGACCGCGATCCAATTAATTTATTATAAAAAAAGGGGCGCCGTTTTTCAGCGCCCTCGGCATCTCAGACACACACGTCTGTGATGAACAGGTCTTTTACCTGCGGTTTCGGATAATCCACGATTACGATCGGCTGGCTATCCACTTTTCGTTGGAACAACGCTTCCGGATCATCCCCCGACGGGATGCTGAAGTATGCCCCACAACTGCAACTGGCACTAAACCCGCCTGAGTAGCCTTTACGTATAACGACCCGGCCGTTACATGACGGCACAAGGCATTTCGCATTACTGTCCTGATCGTTCACGGCTCCACCTCCTTGTTGAAGGAACTATACAAAAACACCGGTCTGCTGGAGACCGGCTTTTGGCTATATGACTAACGTCGTTTATCTATACGCCAAACATCCCGATCCCCGAGGGCCGGTAAGTAAAAGCGTAAACAGGAATGATTGGGATATTACTATGGATGTGCGCATAAATAGTATTGTCAGTATACTCCTCACATTTAAACAGTCAATAATCAGCCCTACGGCCGTTTCCCATTTATCAATCTGGTCACGTGCCTGAGCCACGGGTACCGGCTGCCGACCTGCCGACGGATAAATTTTTTATGAATAGCTCCGGCATCCTGGCCGAAATATGCGATATTGGACAATCCGTTCCGCACGAAAAACGCGCCAGGGTATACCTGTAAATGCTTACGTGTCCATTGGAATTTATGCGCCTCATACGGGTTATTAAAAGCTCCCGCCTGCACGGCCATGTCTTTTGGCGTACTGACCAGCACGTTACGGGATATTCGCAGGCACTCTTTCAATAATTTTTGGCCGTCATCTTGCGCAAAATGCTCCAGGATATCGATCAGCAGTACCAAATCGTATTTCATGGTCAGCGTCGGCAGGATCTGCAACGCATCCCCTTTGTACATGTTTGAATAGACGAATTCATGCACCGGCGTCAGGTATGCCGGGAACGCCTCGATGCCGTCGATCCGGCGCTGCCAATCATGGTATTTGCCCCGTCCATCCCAATATTCCAGGTATTCGCGGGCTAACAGGCCGTATTTACCGAAACCAACGCCAATATCCAATAAGGCTTTTGGATTGGTCAATACGATCAACTCGACAATTTCGTTTAATTGGTTGGAAACGCTGGTCGGCATAATTATTCGTTTTGGATCGTCTTCTTATACCTGGCGTATCTTTTCGAACCGTAAACAAACAGCCCAATGCCAAACACTGCCAGGCACGCCGCGATAACGATCAAATACGTTTGCTCAAAAAACTTGAACAGGAAACCGGCTAAAACGACAAAAGCCATAGCTGTTCTCCAGTACGCCAGCAGTGTCCGTTCATTGGCTAAATGCGTTCGTTGTTTCGCATAATGGTCCCGTTTTGTGGTCTGTTCGTCCATAGGATAATTAATACCGATAAATAAGTATACGTAAACTACATTTCTCTCGTGTCTTTCCGGATCATCCTCACAATCTCCGGGAACTTGGTTATGCGAAAATGACCGGGAATGTGCTTGTATATGATCATTGTAGCATGCGGCAGCTTGGCCGCATACTTCTGTGCCTGAGATATCGGCACCACGTTGTCATTTTTTGAAAATAACAGGTACAGATTTTTACTATTAGCCTGAAGTAATGATAAATCCGATTTAAGCCGAAATCCACCAACCAGCCGTTCGTGGGGCAACGTATCATCATACGGCGGACAGACCAGATATGTAGATAAAATCTTTTTTGGAAATTTACTTTCCGATAAATATTTAGCTAAGAACGTCCCTCCTAGCGATTGACCAATTAAAATAACATTATTTCTTAACTGGGGAATGTACCGTTCAAAATGAATTTTCCATTCCGCGTATTTGGCATTATCCTGCAACGGCATGCGTGGCCGAATAATGTGGAATTTCTTTCCCAGCATTCTATCCAGATATGGGCCATTCCATCCACCTAGCTTAAAAATATCGACCTGCCTGGTCCGGAGCATGCGCAGATATGCCTGATGGGTCGGAAAAGTGTCCCCGCCGTGGATGTATAAAATTTGAGACTTCAGCATTAGCATATAATTATATTTTACAATTAAAAAGCCAAATGGACAACTTGGCTCGTTACTTGCTTTTTTCTCCGATTTCAGATACATTTGATGGTACAAAACACTTATTTTCTACTTTTATATATATGCTTACTATTATTACTCATCCGCATAAAACGCTGCGCCAACGGGCCTCAGAAGTAAAGGCTGAGGAAATACCGTCACTGAAAAAATTCATTGATGAGCTTTCTGTTACCATGCAAACCAAAGATGGCGTGGGTCTGGCAGCTACGCAGGTCAATATCCTCAAGCGCATTATAGTCATCAGCACCAAAGACGGTCCACTGCCGCTCATTAACCCTGTACTTTCCCGCAAATCTTTCCGCAAGGATGTGGCGGAAGAGGGATGCTTGTCCGTCCCCGGCGTGTACGGACTTGTCAAACGGCACCGCTCCCTGGTTATTAATGCCCTTGACCGCAAGGGGAACCCCCTTACCATCAAAGCTCGTGGCATGTTCGCGCGGATTGCGCTTCATGAAGTGGACCATTTGGACGGCGTATTATTTATAGACCGGACAAAAAAAATTACCAAGGGCATACTCCCACATGAGCCAAAAAACTTATAAAACAATTTTTTTTGGTACGCCTGACTTTGCGGTACCTGTTTTATCCGCATTGGCTGATTTACGTTTTATTCATCTTGTAAGCGTCGTTACCCAGCCGGACAAGCCAGTCGGGCGCAAGCAAACGCTGACTCCTCCACCGGTCAAAGCCTGGTCGGTAAAAAATAACCTGCCGGTATGGCAGCCGACTTCTATAAAAAGTAATGTATTTCTGGAACAATTCAAGTCTGTCACGCCTGACGTATGTATAGTCGTCGCGTATGGCAAGATCATCCCGGCCAATTTGCTGGACATCCCCCCTCATGGCTGGCTGAATATCCATGCTTCATTGCTGCCGAAATACCGTGGCGCCTCGCCCATCCAGGCGGCGATTTTAAACGGCGAACAGGAAACCGGCGTCACGCTTATGAAGATCGACGCCGGGTTGGACACTGGACCGTCCATTGCACAGGAGAAAGTCCCGCTCGCACCGGACGAAAACTTTGCCACACTGCATGACCGGCTTAGCCAACTCGGGACGGAACTCATCAAGCGATCTCTCCTCCCCTACCTCACCGGCGAAATACAACCTGTGCCGCAAGATAACGCCCAAGCGTCATTGACCAAAATTATCGATAAAACCGACGGCCGGATTGAGTGGAAAAAATCCGCGGCAGAGATTGACCGGCAGATCCGTGCCTACACGCCATGGCCCGGCGCGTATTGCTTTTGGAAACCCACTACATCGAATTCAACAGAATTGCGCTTGAAGATTCTTTCCGCCAAACTGGTCGATACTGGCCACCGACTGCTGCCTGGACAAACGGCAGTTGATAACGGCCATATCATCGTCGGATGCGGCCAAGGGACCTTGGATCTCATTGAAGTCCAGCTCGAAGGCAAAAAACCGCTTCCCACCGGGGAATTCACCAAGGGATACCCGGGATTTAAACAAACGGTATTGTCATAATGCCATGGTCGGCCATGTCGTCATCATCCCCGGCGCAAAGACCAAGCATCCGAAACTGCTGGACCCTTTCCTAAAAAAATATTACTACGACCGGTTCGGCATCGCCATCAGTAACCAAGGTCGGGCCTGGGTGCCGATTTTCAGCGACTGGCTGGAAAATATGGCCTCAATACCAGTCTCCGTGTTTGATTGGACTGGTGGTGTCTCAGCGACTTCCGTGCTTTTAGCCGCAAGAAAATTGGCTGCTTTTATTGATGCGTGCAGCCACCATCGACTTATTTTATTCGCCAAAAGCATGGGTGGCAACGTAGCTGATTACGGCGTCCGCCTGGCCAAACACCCGAATAAAGTCAAAAAAATCATCTACATTGCCACACCTCACCAGCCAATCAATTTAAACATGCCCGGCCATATCCTGCGAATAAACGTATATTCTCCCGAGGATAATTACATAGATTTTGCCAACCGTACCCTCTATATGGGGTTCGGCAAAAAACACCTGCCGGACGTTAAAAATGTGGTCCTGCCAAAGGTCAGGCACGGCCAATTCATGACCAACGTCCTGACTGAATACCAAGGCCGGCCGATTCAGACGTTCGACCTGTTCAAAAAATTGATTGAAGAATAACTCAATAGTCGCTTCAAAACACGAAACGAATCATCGTGTAATTAATTCTCAAATCCCAATATCCAATAGATGTTCAATGACTAAATACCTAATGCTCAAATAATTACGCATTAGTCATTGGGATTTGATTGGTTATTGGATATCAGTACATTGGATATTCATCATCTGTTGTTTCGAAAATAACTAAAACTAACAGCTACGTGCTATAAGCAACTGGCCACGCGCTATTTTCTTACTTTTTTAGTTACCTGGAACCCGAGATATTTGCCGAGCATCAGGCGCGTTTGGGCGTCAGTGGCCGGTATGGAGCCGAAGACAATCAACGTGACCGGGATCAAAATCCACTGGAGCACCATAATGACTAACTTCCAATTGGGGTAATTTTTTGGTTTCGGCGGCAGCAGCCGCGTGGACAGTACTGCCTGCGTCAGCAAGCCGATCATGGCCGCATTCATTATCCAACTGAGTATATGCGGCGCGTTCTGGGTCACTACTGACGTCGAGCCCTGATAATTTGCCAGCCAGATAGGCAGGTGGCCCAGGATAAAAATCAGTATGGGCGCCGTGGCCCAGGAATACACGCCTTCTCCCTGGTTGAATATATACCGCATTTTTTGGAGAAACGGCATGCTTGTATTCCGGGTAAAATTCCAAACCATATACGGAAAATTTTCCACCCCATAAGCCCAACGCCTCTGCTGGACATACTGGCTTTTGACTGTCTCCCAAAACGTATGCCCGACTACCACGTCCATGGACACGGGAATATGCAACGGCACCACTTCATAATTACCGTCATACTCCATGATGCACTGCAGGCAAATACGCGAATCCTCCGTGACAATGTCGCTTTGCCAAAATCCGACCTCAACGAGCGCCTGGAAACTCATGCTGTGCGATGAAAACGTAAACAGGCGTTCCGGCCGGACCTGCTCCGTCATCAGCCAAAAAGTCGTACTGTAAGAGATGACGCGCGTCAATGCCGGCGATTCCCAGACATTGTTATTGAACACGGCCAGCGGCTGGTAACTGGCATGCGTCGGGTTCGGATGAGTGGCATACGTATAGGTTAAATAAGAAAAATATTGCGGATGTACACAGGTATCCGCATCAAACGCGGAAGCGATGACTTTGTCATACGGGATATGCAGTTCGTCCAACAGATCCTTCACCCGATGGCCGGCCCAGGCGATATTTGAGCCCTTTCCGGGCATCTCCCCTTCTATGCCGGACGGATGGAGGGTCACGAGAAACTTAAAAAAACTCCCCCCCATTTCCCGGCGTAGCGTTTCGGATAGCGCCGTAAAATGCTCGCGGTCCTTTTCCTCCCCGGCCAGGACGACAATAAACCGATCCAAAGGGTAATTATTCTGTACCAATGACGCCAGACTGCCACGAATGACCTCGATCGGCTCCTTATAGGTCGGGTAAAAGACGGCGTGGTAATACTGATCCCAGTCAGGAAGTTGCTCTACTTTTTTCCTCCAGTCCTGTTTGATGGTTTGCCGATACCGCCGGAACGACGTTATCATAAAGAAGAGCATGTAGAGAATCCTGACCAGCCAATAGAAATCAAAAACAATGATGAAAAAAATGGCCCACACCGGCCTGATAAACGACAGCGCTATCGCCAGGACAAAAGTCACCCACACCATGGCGCCGGGGAATATTTCCAACAGGCGGTATTGCCGGTATTCCGGAATTCTTTTTAGCAAACGTTTGACCATAGGGCACCTATGAAAAAGACGGATGGGTTATCCGCCTTTTCCAGAAAAAATCAGGTTATTTTACGATGATTTTGCCGCTTTTTATCGGATTCAGGTGATCGTGATACGTGTATTCACCAGCATCAGTAAAAGTGAACGAATATGTCCCATCTATGCTCAGCGGATCGGACATCAGGGCTGGCAGTGAAGTGCCGGACGGATGCGGGTCAGCTTGTACCTGGCGCTGGGCATCATCTTTGTTCACCCATGTTACTGTCTCGCCGGTAGCGATCGTGACGACTGAAGGGTTGAAGCTGCCTTCCATGATCCAGACAGTTTTGGCCGGCGGCCGTGTTATGGTCACTGAATTGATGGAATTGACCGTCTTGTTCAGGTTTTCGTTAGTTGGCGTTTCTTTCAGGAAATACCAGCCGAGCAGGCCGGCAATTATGACCACGAGAATGACGACGATAAGTATTGATGCGTTCCTACTCATAATCAATTATAGTTACTTTATAAAGGGAAATAATTTTTCTTGATAGTCATTTTTACCTTTCTCCAGGGTCCCCGCCGTCCGACAATGCCGTTTTTGGCGCCCAACTGTTCCACCTCGCCGGCAGCGTTATTGCAGGCCAACTGCAGGCTCCGTGTAACATCGCCATGAAACCTGACAATGCCGGCTACAAAACCAGAACCAAACGCGTCCCCGGCACCCGTAGTATCCACTGCTTTGATCGGTTTAATTATAACATGATGCAAAATGTCATTCAACAGCACGTCTGAACCACGGTTTCCCTTGGTAACAACGATGATTCCCGGGCATGCTTGGCGCAATACCGACAGGTAGTGGCGTTCGTTACCCGACGTCGTACCGGTCAAGATCGACGCCTCCTCATTGTTCATGATCAGCACATCAACGTTTTTCAACAACCTCAGCAACTTCAAAGAATTTTTAACTTCCAGCTTACCGGGGTTCAATGCAACCTTGATATCCGTGCTCTTTGCCATGCGTAGAATTTTTTTCAGTACGTCCATCCGGCCGGCCAACGACGTGACGTACAGCCACCTTGTCTTCGTAATAACCGGATTAATGTCTGTCGATTTATAGTCATGTGCCGCGCCCCGGTACACCAGAATTGTCCGTTCGCCATTCGGCGCTAAAAACACGACCGACTGGGCGGTACGCCGGTTTTTGTCATATACGAGTAAATCCCCGATACCGTATTTTTTAATGTATTGACGTACGTCCTCGCCGGCACTGTCCCGACCGATACGGGCCAGACAGCCCACCTTAAACCCCTGCTTCTTGAACGTGGCGGCCGTATTGACCGCCCCCCCGCCGATTTCCATATGGACATCTTCCAGTTCGATCTTCGTACCGAACGCAAAACATTCCATCTCGCCGGTGATCATCTTGGCGTTCTTCAGCACACGGAACTTCTTGCTGAAGAGATATACGTCTTTGAAAGCTGAGCCGATGGTAATTACATCAAATGGCATATTTGTATTGATTAACTTACGAAGACTTGGGTGTGGGGTATGAGTGGGAAGTGGGTCGGGTTGTGAGGATTAGTAGTGAGAAATACGCACCTAACCCTCACTTCTCAGCTCTCGACTCATCTCTCACCCCTACTCCTCACTCCCTCCCCCAGAGCCGATTGTGATGACGTCATAGAACATGGAGTATTCCTTGCTAATAAATTATCGCCTTTATAATAACACTTTTACCATTTATTACCAAACTTTTTAAGTGCTTCTCTCGCATAAAAACGAAGGTCGGGGTCGATAGCATACTGCGGATCGTCCAGCTCTTGGTCGGTGAACCAGCGTATGGCATGGTGTTCCTTTGCGGCCAGGACGAACTTGTCCGAATTCGCTTTAGCAAAATACACCATGCTGATATGGCGGTGATTTTCGTTAATCTGATGGATGTCCATGTATTCCGGGGGAAAAAGGTATTTCTTGCCCAATATGTGGTAAGGCGATTTCTTGCCGGACACTTCAACTTCCAAGCCGCATTCTTCTTTAACCTCGCGGAATAACGCCTCGTCAGGGTCTTCATCAAGCTCGATATGCCCGCCGATCGGCAGCCATTTGCTCAATTTCTTATGGTGGATCATTAAAACCTTTTCGCCATACACAATGTAAGCTACAACAGTGAAATCGATTAAATCGTGGATATGAGGCATTTTTTAAATCAGAAGAGTGAATATCAAAACAATAGTAGTAAACTAATTTCTAATTAAGAATTGCTAATTACTAATCAATGTCTAATTCCTGAATATTCAATGAGTCATTGATTAATTGGGATTTGATTAGAAATTAATCATTAGAAATTAGGAATTTTATATCTCGGATTTAAAGTACTCTTTACTGCATTAATAATGCCATTTTTCGAAATTCCTTCATATTGCAACAGTTCATCTGGTTTCCCAGACTTCGGCATTTTGGTCACTGCTAGTTTCACTACATGCGCCTTAGCATGTCGAAGGGCGCTCAAAACTGCCTCTCCCAAGCCTCCCTGCGGATAATGGTCCTCAACAGTAATGACCGCCTTAGTCTCCTTGGCGGCCTGCTCCAGGGTTTTCACGTCCACCGGCTTTATGCTGTACAGGTCAATGACGCGGATATTAATCCCCTGCTTTTTCAGCTCGTCATACGCTTTTAGCGCTTCAAAAACAGTGATGCCGGCCGTCACGACCGTGGCTACGTCTTTATCGCTTCGATGTAAAACTTTACTGCCGCCGATGGGAAATTGTTCATTAGTATTATAAATAATAGGCGTCTCGGCCCGTGTGCTGCGGATATAGACTAATCCTTTGTGCCTGGCCGCTTGCTCAACCAGCTTATCGCACGAAACGGCGTCGCAAGGATATAACACGATACTGTTAATCAACGAACGGAACATGGCGATGTCTTCCAGCCCCATTTGCGACACTCCATCCTGTCCGATGGAAACTCCGGCATGTGAACCGACGATCTTGATATTCGCCTCGGAATAACTGGCCATCCGCGCCTGGTCAAACACTCTGGTCAAAAACGCGGCGAAGGTGGAAGCAAACGGTATCTTGCCGCGACGGGCTAGACCGACAGCCGTGCTGACCATATTCTGCTCAGCAATGTACATTTGGAAAAACCGTTTTGGATACGCTTTTTGGAAAATATCCGCATAGGTCGAGTTAGACGTTTCAGCATCCAGGGAAACTATAGGCAACTGGTCAGCCAACCGCGTCAACACATAACCAAAAGCTTTTCGGGTGGCAATGTGTTTGTCCAATGGCATACTTTCAACTTTTCCAGACGGTAACGGACTGGGTTTACCAGCCTTTGGCAATTCAATAATGCTGCGGGCAGTCGTATCAATCTTGCCTAACTGTTTTAATGCAACCTCAAGTTCTTCCGACTTTAATGCCTTGCCATGCCAACCGTCCTTATTTTCCATCAGCTTCACTCCTTTGCCTTTCAACGTCCTGGCAATAACCATCACCGGTTTGCCTTTTGCTTTGGCCGCTTTTTTGAACGCAGTCAATATTTTTGGCAAAGAGTGTCCGTCAACGACGATGGTCTGCCAGCCGAAAGCCTTGATTCTTTTTTCATATTCCAAAACATTATGCCCGTGCATTGTTTCTCCGCACTGACCCAAACGGTTCACGTCTAAAATACCGACTAAGTTATCCAGCTTGTAATGAGCAGTCAATTGAATAGCCTCCCATACCTGCCCCTCGGCCATCTCGCTGTCGCCAAGCAGGACATACGTGCGATATGACAGTTTATCCAGGTACTTGGCGTTCAGGGCCATCCCTAAGCCCACAGAAAGCCCCTGGCCGAGCGATCCGGTGGCTGCCTCGGTAAACGGAAAGGTCATGGTCGGATGCCCCTCCAGACGGCTGTTAAATTGGCGCAAAGACATCAGTTCCTGCTCCGGGATGGCACCGGCCGCCGTCCATAAGGCATAGAATAACGGCGCGGCATGGCCTTTAGAAAAGATTAGCCGGTCATTATTCGGATTGCCCGGATTCTTAATATCAAAACAAAACGTGCCGCCGAACAGCAGGCCGGCCATCAGTTCCACGGCTGATAACGAGGACGACGGGTGCCCGGATCCGGCTTGCGTTGTCGATTTCAGGATCCAATAACGGAGTAATGTGACCAGTGATTTTAAATCAGATTTTTTTTTCATAATGAAATATGCCTAACTCTCATACTGAAATAAGTGAAGCAAATTATCATTAATAATATATTTGATCATTTATTAACTTAACCTTAAATCATGTAATAGGCAAAATACTTATTATAAATATGATTTATCTCCCAAAGGACCAGTCCTGTCAGCATCGGTATGATACTTTATATTGGTATGCGGTTTGCTCGTCCATCGGGCCAAGTCTTTTTCTACAGGCTCAAAATGTCCCTCGAGAGCTTCAAGCTGTTGATGCGCGACATCACCCATCCCAAAACCACCCTCTACTCTTTTCGGATCGACCAGCCTGCCAAACCTGCCAAATTTGGAAAAATTTTCATAGTATTTCCGTATCCCGGAATCTATGACATACACCTGGTCAGCGCCGCCGGCCATTTGCTCCTTCAGTTGTTGATAATACGCTTTGATGTGCTCCAGGGCCCTCACGACAGCTGGATCGCCATCGATCGTATCGCGGTGCCAAAAATCCTTGTACCCACGAAGATCCCGGATAACCGGATATACGTTATTAATTTCATAAATTGCACGGGCGCAGGCGAGTACGTCCTCGCGCGGAACCGCCCAAATTTTTTCCGGCGATCCAGTTTTTGCGATGCCAGCGCGGCCCAGCATGAGATGGTCCGCAACCGGCCCTCCCATAGGCTCGCCGGTTTGGCGGTCAAAATCGAGCGGCGCCTGATAATATCGGATTTCCTCGAGCCCTTCTTCTTTATCGAGGAAAAGCCGCCCTCCGCCATGGTCTTTTTCAAAATTCCTTTCATTTGCCGGCACTACTTCCCCGACGAAATATTTGAGCGGCTCTCCCCTCTGCTGCGCCCGGCTTTCTCCCCAGGAATAGAAATCCGCATACAACTCCGGCGCTAGGCCCAGGCGACGGTATGCCGGATCTATGACAATGTAGTGACCGAAACCGACGCTCCACCCAAGCTTCTTCCCGTCTTCTCCTGCTGCCGACGAACTAGTCGCCTGCATTCCGCCGACAACTTCGCCCGATTCATTTTTCAGGATTTTTACATAAAAATCGAAATTCCTCTCATGCGGCTTCCTGTCGTTTTCCCGCAGAGCATTTCTCTGGGACTCAATCGTATCGATTTCATCCGCTTCAAAAGAAGATTCAAGAAAATCATGAAACTGGGTAACCTCTTCCGCTTCCGGGCTCTTCACTTCCTCAAGGTAAAAGCGCATCCCGTTCTCGCAGGTTATCTCCAGCCTTCCGTCCGTTAAAAGCTCGCGACTGCGGATTTTCCCCTCATTATGTGAATGTATTTCTTCCGCAACCTCAGGCGCGTGCTGGTATGTTTCCATTCTCATAATTTTAATCCGTTAAATGAATTAAAAGGATTGTTGGGTTTGAGGTTTTTTTACCGCTAAACGATACCGATACGAGCCGCGCAAACGCCGATTCTACAGATATCCTATTTCGGTATATTCTCCCAATCCTGAAAAAACTTCTTCACCCCTTTGTCCGTTAATTCATGCCGGTACATCTGTGACAGGATTTTAAACGGAACGGTAATAATGTCAGCACCGGCCAAAGCCGCCTCTTCCACGTGCTGTACGCTGCGGACCGAGGCAACCAGGACATTCGTCTTGAAACTGAAATTTTTAAATGCCTGAACAGTCTGACGTACTAGTTCCATCCCTTTTTTCCCGGCATCGTCCAGGCGACCGACGAACAGACTGACCATAGTCGCTCCGGCCCGGGCCGCCAGGAGTGCCTGAGAGACGGTGAAAACCAGCGTCACGTCAGTATGGATCCCCTTTGGTTCCAGCTGGGTTACGGCCTGCAGGCCCTCATCAGTCATTGGAATCTTGACTACCACATTTTTTGACAGTTTGGCTATAGCCCTGGCTTCATTAACCAGTTCATCTGTATTCTGCGAAACCGCTTCTATGCTGACTGGCCGGTCCTTGATCAGGGATAAGATGTCATGCACCGTTTCGCCGAGTTTGCGGTCAGCCTTGGCCAGCAGGGTCGGATTGGTAGTTACGCCGTCGATGAGTCCCCGCTCTTCAGCCCATTCAATTTCTTTGATAATGGCCGTGTCGATAAAAATTTTCATATTGCTGATTTAGTTAAAGGTTAAAAGTTTAAGGAAAGAAGTTTGGTAATCAGTTGAAAGTAATAAGAAAACAATCCTATAACGTTCAACCTTTTTCTATACTCTCTTCCTTTAACATTCAACTTATTACATCGTTCAGATTAATTGTTCTTGTAATTTCAATAAATTTTCCGGCACTTTTCCGTCTTTGAAAAGCGCCGACCCGACGCAGAACCAGTCTACGCCGGCACTGACCAGCTGGCCGATTGTCTGCTCATTAATACCGCCGTCCACGCCGATCAGCGTCCGGGTATCCATATCGCGCATCGCCTCAGCTTTCACAACGACTTCAGGATGATACTGTTGGCCTTGACGGCCAGGATCCACGGCCAGAAACAGCACCAGATCAACCAGGTCAATAAATGGTTCAATTGCTTCGAGCGGCGTTTCCGGTTTCAGTGCCAAACCAACCTGATACCCGGTTTCTTTCAATTCTTCAATTAATCCTTCTGGCTCGGGTACGGCCTCATAATGAAAAATAATCCTTTCAAACTTTTCCTTGGGCAGGTACGGTAGCCATGCTCTTGGATCCTGAACCATGAGATGGACCTCTAATCGTAAATCAGTTTGTAACAACTCTAATTCCTCTGGTTTTATAGAAAGGGTTTCCACAAATTTTCCATCCATTATATCAATCTGTGCCCATTCAACCAATCCAGAAAGCATGCCGAGTTTTTTATTCAGCTCAATAATGTCGTTAGTCAATATAGCTGGGACTATTGTGGCCATCGGTCAATTGTTTTAAATCTCCGTACACGTCGGGATAGCGGCTGGAATTTGGTCACCAACCACGTCGAAATAATGCCTTTTAGCGCTTGCGGATCCGTCATCCATTTAGACAGGCACAGAATATTAGCATTGTCGTGCGTTTTACTATAGCGAGCCTGCAAAGCATTAAAAACTGATACCGCCCTAACTCCCCTAAGCCTGTTTGCGGCAATGCACATGCCATATCCGGCGCCGCAAACCAAAATGCCTAAATCTTTTTTTGATTTTCTTACAATTAATGCCACCTTTTTGGCAAATTCCGGAAAATCATTTTTTACTTTATCCGAATCACAGCCCAAGTCAGAATAAGCAATTTTTTTTGAAGACAAATAATTTTTTACTTTTTCTTTAAGTTTATATCCAGCGTAATCTGACGCAATATAAATCATAAATAAATTTCCAATTTTAATATTCACTCGGGTCTTCATGTATATCCCGTATTGAACAGGCCAGGATCGGATTCAGGCCTAATTGTTTTGCCCTGGCAATCAGCACGTCACTTTCTGCGCCGGGATTAATGAAAAATTCTTTAGGCTTAACGGCGGCGATATCTTCCAACAGAGTCATCCCCACATCGGACGGCACATACAAACTTACCCTGTCGAGGGGCTGCGGAGCCTCTACGACGCTTGTATAGGCCCGTATATTGGCTATCAACGACTTACTGGGGTTAATGGGATAGACTGTCCACCCTTGCTTGATATATGCACGTACAGCCTTATTTCCGAACTTGGCTGGATTATTGGAGGCACCGATAATTGCGACTGTTGGCATAAAAAATTGACCATTTCTATGGTCTAATTATAACATAAGTAAGTTAAAATTCGAAGCAAGAATTTCGAAATAAATTCTAAATTCGAAATATAAAATTCCAAACAAATTCAATTAACCAAACGAGTAAATATTTTTCGTTTCAATAATTTGTTTTTAAATTTTAATATTGTTTCGAATTTCGGTTTTCGAGTTTAGTGCCTGCATACTATAGACACATCCACAGTAATTCTGCCGATAAAAACATTCATTCCTGCTTAACTCCATCGCTTTCTTAAACCCGTCCTGTTTCTTGAAGTCCGCCATTAGATACGTGATGCCGTATTCTTGTTCTAAAACCCGGCCGATACTATTTAACCGCACGGCATCTTTATGCGGACTGATCGATAGGTCGGTTCCGAATACATTATAGCCATGCTCTTTGGCATACTGCGCGGTTTTTTCCATCCGCATGCGGTAGCACATCGTACATCGCTCTCCCCGTTCCGGGTCCTGTTCATGGCCTTTGGTCAACACAAACCAACGGTCCTGATCCGGAAGCAATTCAATAAAATGAATGCCATGTTTTTTGCAATAATCCCGCGATTCTTCGAAACGACGCTGGTACTCATCGGCCGGGTATATGTTCGGATTGTAGT
>JBAZNF010000017.1:0-25867 GCA_041649335.1 Patescibacteria group bacterium | reverse complement strand
TGAATTCCATGGCCGCCAACCTGGCAGGCAAGCCGCTGACCGCCTCCTCGCTGGTCGCGAACACGGTCGTTTCAGGGATGGCAGCGGTGATATCGTCGATGGTCTGCTGGTACACGTCGGCGAACGTTTTTCCGCCAGTGGCGTCGAATGACACGGCGATATACGACTGGAAATTGATGGCCGCAGCCGCACTGCCCGCCGGTTGCTGCTCGTCCTGGGGATGGAATGATACCAGTGTTCCGGTCAGGTGCCCCTGGATCCAGCCCGACATCTGCTTCAGGGTGAAATCATCCCCAATATAGGTACTGGGCAGGCTGGTAACCACATTCGACGGTGCCGCGGCAGTCGTATTCGTGTTATGTGCATTCAATGCTGGCTCGCCGTCATCGGAAAAAAAATAAAAGTAGCTGAACAGCCCGGCCCCGATGACGAGAATGACGATCAGACTCACGTAAATGGCTTTTTTCATATATTTGAAAAATGCTTATGAGAATCGCCTTATCAGATTAGCCTTTTCAAACCGCCTTCGGAGGTTCCGGCGTGCCGATTGGCGCTGAATACTTATAGTGATGCCACAGAAACATGGCGCCGATGAGAGTCAGGGGAATCATGAAGAGTAGAATCGCCCCGGATTCAAAGTTGCCGATGAATATGAAGCCGATGCCGAGGGCGACGAACAGCCAGCCGCCGACCAGTTCCCGTTTCCAGGCAATGACAATTATCACGATACCAATAATGGTCGGTATTAGGTGTATCAGGAGCGCCAGCGCGATGGCACCAGCGGACTTACCCTCCTCGAACACATCGAGCGCGAAGATCGAGACGAAGGCAACGAACAAAATGCTCAAGACCCTCGGCGCCCAGTAGAGGAATTTTTTCATGCTTGTATATTTAAACATTAGTTACGTGTTCGTCATCCCTGTGCCTCGAAGGATGTACAAAAAAGTTCACAAGTTGAAGGTTATCAGTCGTGCATCTATTAAGTATGACATGCAACCTACATCTGAACCATATTCTTTCAACCTACAACTCCCATCATATACCCCCAACCACCACTACGAACTCTCCCCGCGTCTCCCCCGCTTCCAGCTGTTTCAGCACCTCCTGCGCCGAGCCGCGGTAGATGGTTTCAAATTTCTTCGTAAGTTCTCGGCCGACGACGAGACGGCGTTCGGGTTCTAAAATCTCGGCCAGGCTGGTCAATGTTTTTATAATGCGGTGGGTGGATTCGTAAAAAATCACCGTACGCTCGGAATCCTTTATTTCCTGAAATAACGTCTGCCGGCCTTTCTTATGCGGTAAAAATCCCAAGAATAAAAACCGGTCTGTTGGCATGCCAGCTACGGAAATAATGGCCGACAGCGCAGTGGGACCCGGGACCGGGACGACCTCAACATCCTTCCCAAACTCTTGCAGCACCGCTTCGATCAGCATACCGCCCGGATCGGACAGGCCCGGCGTCCCGGCGTCGGACACGAGGGCGATATTCTTGCCCGAACGCAGCAATGCGATGATCTGGTCTATTTTCTGCACCTCGGAATGCTGGTGGTAACTGATCAGGGATTTCTTGATATTGAAATGGTTGAGCATTTCCAGGGTATGCCGGGTGTCTTCGCACGCGATCACGTCAACCTCACCCAAGATACGCAGGGCGCGCTGGGTGATGTCCTCCAGATTTCCAATAGGTGTAGCGACCACATAGAGCTTTGCCATGCCCCCAGTATACCAACTATTCTACTTGACGTTAAACGGGCCCGCCCCTATACTGAATCGAACCTGTATACAGTGGAGGAACCATGGCTACCAACTTCATGGTACGGATCAATCCTGGCGAATCCGTCGAAAGGGCCATACGGTTGTTCTGCCGGCTCTTTATCAAAAGCGGCACCAAGAGTATATGCATTGCCAATTTGCAGTACACGTCACCGTCCGAACGACGAGCCCGGCATAACGAACGGATCCGCCGCGCAAAAAAACATCAAAAGCCGTGAACATGAATCATTC
The DNA here is from genome assembly GCA_041649335.1 of Patescibacteria group bacterium. Lineage (GTDB taxonomy): Bacteria > Patescibacteriota > Patescibacteriia > UBA10025 > JAHIVO01 > JBAYGJ01. The sequence continues at coordinate 23,863 of JBAZNF010000017.1, read as the reverse complement.
CTGGACACGGCTTTTTATATTACGCTTCCAGCGTATTTTCTTCTGATTCCTTCAGCGCGAAAAAGTCTTCGGCAAATACCTTAATAACTAAAGCCAAAGGGACTGCCAGCAGGATGCCGACAACACCGGCCAGTTTGCCGCCGACCAGCATGACGATAATGACCACCAGCGGGTTGAGTCCGACGGTCTTTTCCATAACTTTCGGCACGATCAGGTGGTTCTCCAGCTGTTGGATCAGGAAATACCAGGCGACGACGATTACGGCTTTGATGAAACTGCCGGTCGTCAGGGCGATGAATACGGCGGGGATACCCCCTAAGAACGGGCCCAGGTACGGGATAAACTCGGTCAATCCCGCCCACAAGCCGAGGACGAGGGAATATTTTACGCCGAAAATAGTCAGCCCCAACCAGGCCAAAAACCCGATGATCAGGCATAAAATTAACTGGCCGCGGAGCCACATCCGCAGGCGGTCCTGCGAACGGTTCAGCAACTGGAATATATACGGATGGTATTTTGACGGAGTAATGGATTTCACGAATTTTTTCAGGGCATTCTCCTCCAGCAGCATATAAAACGTCATGACGACCATGAAAATGAATGACACAAATCCGCCGAAAATGCTGGACAGGGCATTGAAGACGCCGGCCGTCGTCTGGCCAAGGTTTGTTTGAAGCGACTGGAGGGAGCTTTGCAGGGAATTCAGCAGGTTCTGCTGAAGAGAAAATTCCCGGAAACTCTGGAAGTCCGTCACCACCCGGTTATAGTATGCCGGCAAGTTTTTGGAAATATCGGCAATCTGGGTGGCGATTGGCGGGATAAGCAACACCAAAATGATGACGAACGAGCCGAAAAACAAAAAAAAGATGAACACGGTTGCCAACACCCTGGGGATACGGCGGCGTTGCAGCACATTGACCCATGGGTTCAGCGCGCTGGCCAGGATGAATGACACGAGGATTATCAGGATGACGTCGCGCAGCAAGTACAGCAAGGTCAATAAAATAAGCACCGCGATCACCTTAAAAATGGTCGAAGTGGAAATGTTTATGGTCACGTGGCGGTCGGTGTCGGTCATACGAAAATCCCCGTTTAATCCTGTATCAATAATACAACACTTTTTACAGTTTTAAAAGCGCGGCGAACTCGGCCGGATCCTTGTACGGGCCGATAAGCGACAGGCTGATCCTCGATGTCTGCAGCAGGTCATGCGCTACAACGGCGATATCCTTGAGCGTCACTCGTTCCACCCGGCGAATCTGTTCGGACGGGCTGATGACTTTTTTCCGCAACAGCTCCTGTTTCCCGATCCAGGAAGCCACATTTTCCGACGACTCCAGGTCGAGGATCAATTTGCCCTTCATGTACTCCTTTGCCTTACGTAACTCTTTGGCGGATAAGCCGTTGTCACGGGCAGACGTCAGTTCATGGAGGATGGCGGTAATTGCCTCTTTGATACGTTTCTTGTCCAGGCCCGCCTGGACCATCAGGTTGCCGGTATCCTCATAGGCGTTGACCGACGCCCTGATGAAATAACACAGTCCCTGCCGTTCCCGGATGTTGATGAACAAACGCGAGCTCATGTTGCCGCCAAGGATCACGGCCAGCAGGGACAGCGGGTACACCCGCTTGTCAAACAACGAATAGGCCGGGAATCCCAGGGCCATCTGCACTTGCTCGGTGGCTTTTTCCTTCACCTGCGTATGCGTCCGTTTCTGCTCTCCCGGTGCGGTGTCGAATTTGGCCGGCGTAAATTTTGTTGGCTGGGCGGTATTGAAATATTTTTTGATCAGGGCGCGGGCCGTGCCGGGAATATTGCCGGCTAAAACAAGCAGCATGTTGGCCGGCTGGTAATGGCGCCGGTAATAATTGACCAGTTTGTCGCGTGTGATTGTGCGGATAACCTCGCGCGGACCGGCGATGTTCCAGCCGAGCGGACAATCTTCGTACATCGTTTCCTCGAACAAATCTTCCATATACATCAGCGGATTGTCCTCATACATATTGATCTCCTCCACGATCACGCCGCGTTCCTTTTCCATTTCTCCGGCGTCAAAGATGGAATTATACAGCATATCCGACAGCATATCGAGGAGTAACGGCAAATGTTCGACCGCCGCCCGGATATAATACCCGGTGTGGTCCTTGGTAGTGAAGGCGTTGTACTCCGCCCCGATGCCGTCCAGCTCCTGGGAAATGATCTGCGTGTTCGGCCGGCGCGGCGTGCCCTTGAACATCAGGTGCTCCACGAAATGCGACACGCCGTTGATGTCCCTAGTCTCATACCGGGATCCGACTTTTACCAGAACCAACGCCGTGACCGCCTTCGTCTCCTTCATCGGCGCCAGCAATACTTTCAGCTTATTCGGCAATGCGTACTGTTTGAACATATTATATAAAACGTTTATTAATAATCGAAGTAACTTTTACTGTCCTTTTAACTCCCATCCGAGCTCAGACGCCATTGCCTGTACACCTTATGGTTGAAAGTTATAGGATGACAGTTTAGTTGTCGGGAGTAGGTCAAAGGACACATATAACCCACAACTTTCATCTATACTTTTCTCCTTTAACATTCAACTAAAAACTAATCCCTCAAATCAATCTGCATCCCGTTCTCATGCCGTTTGAATCCAGCTTTTTCATAGAATGACACGTTTCTATCCGAGCAAAATAACCGTATTCGGTAACATCCTTCTTTCTTTGCCTCATCGGTCGCCCGTTGCACCAGCGCGCCGCCGACCCCCCTCCCCTCAAACCCCTCTCGTACTACTACGTCTTCAATATGCCCCATCTTCCCGCAGTCGTGGATAAATTTGGGCTCGATCAACAAGGTTATCAATCCGATCACTTCCTTGGTTGCCTTGTCCAAGGCCACGAAAATGCGATGATTCTTGTTCTTTTTAATTATTTTAAACTGCTTGCGGCCCTTGTCTAAATTATTCACCGTTGAGGACGATAAATGCGCCAGGGTGGTAAACAGACCCGGAGTAATGTGTTTCTTTTTAAGTTCTTTGACTACATATTTCATACTTATCAGGCGAATACTTTTTTTTCCGAATAAACTGTTTTTACTTTTTTCAGGCCCAAAAGACTGCGTAATCGCTTAAAATAATCAACCGTATAAAAATATCGTGAGCGGTATTTTTTACGTAACTCAGGGAAAGTCACTGAACTCCACTTTTTCTGTAATCGCTGATGGTCAAATGCCCATCCGATTATATCTTCCAATGAATACCCACGGATTGATAACGGCAATAAAATACGGTACACGCCGATCGGCCCGAAGGCGTCGATCTTGTCGAATGCTTTGAATATCCTGCCCGCCAAGCTATTCATCACTTTACTGTCACTGCGATGTTCGGAAATAGCGGACAGCACGGCTGGAATTTTTTCCGCAGGAAATTTTATCTTTTTCAAAACTCCGGCAGCGATCCGTGCCGACCGCATCTCGTGCCCATGCGGCTCCGCCCGATCAAAAGACGAAATGTCGTGGAGCAAACAACTTGCTACTAATACAACCATATCAGCACCTTTCTTCCGGCCAAATGGTTCCGCTGTTTTCCATACGCGTATATGATGCTCCGGCCCGTGGCATATTAAAAATTTATCACTGTGCTCCCACAGCTGGTGGAGTTCTTTCGTAACAGCCTTTTCCCAATGGTGATAACTCTTGGCCATTCGTTCGGCATCAATTAACAATTCTTACTTTACATATCGGGTCACGTCTGTTTCAAACACCTTAAAAGACTGGTACATGCCGTTAATTTTATAGACCCCGGATTCGCTTTCCATTTCAGATACGACGACATCATTCGGGTCAACATTCAGAAGTCTGGCAAAGGCGAACTGAGCAGTGCCCTCTGTTTTATCGATGGCTACTTGCATATCAGGAGACTCAGAAGACACCACCGTAACCAGCTTCTCGCCGTTGCGGAATACTTTGCCTCTATTCGCTTGCATCCAATCCCCCGAAAATTTCATACCACTCGGCAGTACTTCGCTGGCTAATGTATTCACAAGCTCAATAGCGGCGGGCATGCGTTCGGTGCGTATTGAATCGACGCGCTTCTGTGCAGACGCGAGGAGTGCATCATCCGCAGCCTGTTTCTTTTTTGCCTCCTCCTGGTCTTTGGCTGATTCGGCAGAAGCCGCTTCAGCCGCTGTCGAATCACCGCCGATTAGGTTTTTATGGAATATGTCATACAATCCCTGGAGGTCCTTTTCGAAATCCTCCATGGTGCCGTTCCCCTCGACCACCGTCACGGCATACTCATTGCCCTTTTTCTGGAACAGGTCCACGACTTCTGTGGGCAAATTATCCCCTTTCGCCTGGAAATATGTTGAATCCAACTCCATCACCCGGTCATTCGTCCGGTGCCACATCTGTTTGATCAGCATTTCCTGCGCTTCTGTCCAATTATGTTCCTTCTGCACTTTTTTATCTGGTTCCGGCCCAGCGACCGCTTCACTGTTTCTCGTCAAACCGGCACCCAGCATCGTACCGCCAACAATTGCCCCGATTTTCAGTGCATATTTCAGCCGATCGACCAATCCGCGGGTTTTGGTTTGTTTGGATTTTTCCTCCTGCTTGGAAAGTTCCTCCCGGTGTCCCGGATGTCCTTCGCGCATAAATGTATCAATTATTAATCATATATTTTCTTACAAAACACTATACGTATTCCTTTCTCTCGTCCCGCCGTTGCGAAGTAATCGTAGTAAAATTGAAGCGAAGAGGAACGGCTCCGAGCGCAGTCGAGGAGGCTGATCCCACTTGAGCGGAGCGGTTGTAGGTCGGCAGAGACGATGAGCCCGATTTTCAAGATTACGCAGCAGGGCGGCGGTTCTTTTCCGTCACTTTTCTTGCCGCCAAGAAAAGTGACAAACGTTTTAATTAAATTTATCTTGCAAATAATGTAGTAACTCCCCGATCGCCACCCGGTCCTGTTTCATGGTGTCCCTATCACGTACGGTGACTTTCTTGTCCTCCAAGCTGTCGAAATCAAAGGTAATGCAATACGGAGTGCCGATCTCGTCCTGCCTTCGGTAGCGGCGGCCGATGGAGGCCACATCATCGTAATCCACCATGAAATGTTTCTGCAGGTCGTGGTAAATGTCCAACGCCGGTTTGCTGACCTGTTCTTTTTTCGACAACGGCAAGACGGCGGCCTTGAACGGTGCTAAATCTTTGTGTAACCGCAAGACAACCTCAACCTCTTTATTGCTTTCCGTCGTGGTCGTCCGGCCACCTTCCACTTCATGATACGCATCAAGCAAGAATGCCAGCGCCGCCCGGTCAACGCCGGCTGATGGTTCAATAACATATGGCACGAACTCTTCTTTGATAACCTCGTCTTTGTAATTGAAACCATGCGCCTTCAGATCAAAGTCAGTCCGGTTGGCAATGCCCATAAGTTCAGCCCAGCCCTTCTCGAATCCGAAATGGTATTCCAAATCCACTGTCTCCTTGGCATAATGGGCCAACTCATCTTTTTTCTGTTCGTACTTACGCAGGTTTTCTTTCTTGATGCCCAAATCGATAAACCATTGGTAGCTGTCCTCCACCCATTTCTTGAAATATTTTGAATCTTCTTTGGGATTGACGAAATATTCCAGCTCCATCTGCTCGAACTCCCTCGACCGGAAAATGAAATTCCCCGGCGTGATCTCGTTGCGGAACGCCTTGCCGATCTGGGCAATGCCGAACGGCGCCCGCAGCCGCATGGACTGGCGCACATTGTCGAAATTCACGAAGATGTTCTGAGCAGTTTCCGGCCGCAAATATACAAAATTCATATCATCCTCAATTGGCCCTAACCTTACCTGCATTAGCCCAGAGAATAACATTGGCTTGGTCCACTTCCTGCTCTTACAGTTCGGGCATTCAACGCGTTCATTTATCTCTGGAATAAGGTCTAATTCAAATTTTTCTCTCATTTGCTCTGCCTCATTCAATCCAATAGCCTCTTGGTTCAGCTTTCTAGTGAGTTGAGTGATAAATGTAGATAGTTTTTGCTGAATATCCAACGGTAATATGTCTTCTGCTTTATACCGTTTATGACAATTTTCATTTTTACACTCTAATTTGTAATCACGAAAATTACTTACATGCCCGCTCATTTTCCATACAGAGGGGTTGGTTATAATTGCCGAATCTAATCCGACCACATCACCCCGTTCCTGCACAAACCGCTTCCACCAGGCCTTCTTGATATTATTCTTTAATTCAACGCCCAAGGGCCCGAAATCCCAAAAACCCTGCAGGCCGCCGTATTTCTCGCCGGACGGGAAAATAAAACCGCGCCGTTTGGCGAAGGAAGTTATTTTGTCCATCATTGTTTGGTTGGCCATAGTTTGAATAATTATACCGATTTCCCCCGATTTTCGCAAATAATCCTACTTCGCAATGCCACGGAGGATTTTTTTCAAAAAGACAATAAAAAAAGCCGCTCACCGATTGAACAGTGAACGGCCATGAACAAAACTTATGCGCTAGCGTTTTTCCTCCAACAAACGCGAACGGTTATTAACGTACGATATCAGACCGACAAGTGAGGCTGACAACATGGCTGCCAAAATCGCCAACATGGCAATCAAAGGCAGGTGGTAAACGCCAGCTACATGCAGATACAATGCACCAATAGAAAGGTAGTGGACGAGACCACGTCGTTTTCCGGCCCTCGTCACACCAGACAACTGTCGTACCTGTACCGAGGTACGGACATTCATCACTGCAGAAAAAATCTCCACTATGACGATGGCGGCCAGCATTGCCTTGGCCACCGGTGGCAGCAACGCCAGCATCCAACCGGTCAGGAAACTACGGGCGAGGAAATCACGGAAAGGGTCCAGAGCAGCGCCGAAATATGTTTCCTGATGATATCGCCTAGCCACGTACCCGTCTACCCCATCCGAAATAAAGACTAATCCGATGTAGGTCGCCGCAGTCACCCACTGCTCATGCGCGATGGCAAATCCGGCTGGGATAAACAGGAACATGCTGCCTAATGTTATCAGATTCGGCAGAGTAATCAGTCTCTTACGGGGGTCAAGATGCACCCCCCGATCCATCCGTCCCAAATGCCGCAACAGACTCATGATACCGAAACAGATGCTGATAAAAATCAAAGCTTGTCCCCATTGGACAACGGACGTGCTGGTCGGGTCAAGTAGCACGATCCCGATCGCGACTGATTCGACCGACATCTTGATTTGGCCGAATGCATTTGAACCGGAAACCAGCGGAATACCATAACGCCCCCGCAGGACAGGTTTCAGGTAGTTAGCGACTACGAATAGCAACAATTCAACTACCAGCAACCAAGTTACCAGCTGGCCATTCAGGCGGTCGAAACCGATCAACAATAACGGTATCAGCACCAGCACCTTATCGGCGTTAGCGTCCAGCACCTTTCCTTCTTCTGATACACGTTTGGTGAAACGTGCCAGGGGGCCGTCGATGAAATCAAGCAGCACGGCGACAGTGAATGTCGGCAACAACGCGCCATAATATCCACGCAGGTACAGGAAGATAATGATCACACCGGCAAACATGCGCAAGTAGCACAGGTCATTGGGCGTGATATAGCGGAACAGCGGCGCCACGGGGGGCAATTTGAAGAACGCATACAGCGCCTTCTCTTTTCGCCTGCTCAGCCCCTCAAATGCCAGACGGCACCAGAGGAGCACGCGACGGATCCAAAATGGAAAACGCATACATACTCCTCTGCAAAATGGTTTATAACGGCCGCGCCACTTCTTTCAGGCTGTCTTTCAGTTTCGCCAGGTCATTGACCTGGACACCTACCGTCTTTCCGGCGAGACCTATCGCGTCTGACAGGCGTGTCAGGGCAGTCCGGGAGACCGGATGGATAAATCGGAACTCATCCACCTGCCCGAGCCGTTGCCGGATGTTGCTGAGGCCGCGCGTGATACGGACGGCATCTTTGGTGGGAAGTTGTCGATCAGGCCGCGACAACAGCTCAGTCAGATAGCTGATGAACCGTTCGAGGTCCGATCGGATGGCGCGGAGTTTCAGTGACTCCACCGTCCGGCGTAGGACTGTCCTGGCCGCCTGGTTGCGTCCGACAGAGATGTAATACGCGCCCTTCCGGAGCTCATTGGCCATACGGCGGCACGGGTTGAGGTACGGCCGGATGTCCAAACGCTCAAGCTCATTGGCGAAGTCGTGAAGTCCGGTGACCAGCTGCTGACGTTTTAGGACCGACAGAATGCCGGCGCCAGTAAGCGACTCCAGCTGGGCGGTGATGTGCTTCGATGCGTCATTGAACAGTTTCTCTGCTTCCTCGATGAGCAGGCACAGTGCCCGCTGACGCCGGAACAAATTCGGCTCGATGGCCTGTATCGTCGCCAAACGGCGATGTAATTCCTGCCTGATACGCACGACTTGGGACAGTTTGGCGGATTGGTTCACCCGCTGCCTGCTGTCCAAAACTGCCAGAATGGATACGGCGGAATCTCTGATCACCACCTTAAGCGGATCAGTCGGGCGCTGGCCGACCAAACCGATCATCTGGCGCGCCAGTTTCCTGATGTCACCGGCAGAACTTTCCAGCGTCCCCACTGTCAGCCCCAGCAATTTCTCGTACAATTCCCTTGCCACCCCAACCGCCTGGAACAATTTCGCTTTTTCACCGAGCAGGCCCCGGCGATTGTACGTACTGAGCGCATGATCAACCTGGCGCAATGCCGTATATACGTCACCCACCAGCCGATAATGTACCGGCATCGATGAAAACGTAAACTCAATACCCTCTTCGTCAATGCGATGGCGGACTTCATGAGACTGTTTAACCCCAAAATGCGGAATAGCCAACCAACCAGCGTATATGCCGACAGTCACTACGCCAATAGGGCAGCCCGCCAGTCCGACACGGGCTTTCTGACGATGCCCCATCGTATCAAATCGGGATGGGACAAGGATCATCTGCACTTTTCCTTTGCCGTACGGGTCTCTGGGCATACCGACCTCCACTATAGTGAAATGTTAATTTGTCAACGAACGATCGATGTATCTTACGGATAACCGGTTAAAAAGTCAATAAAACCTCTTTGACATCCTGCTAGCCGAAGGATTATACTTACCGCATGAAAATTTTCAACAAAAAATTGCCGGTTTACGCCTGGATAGCCATAGCAGTCGGGTGGTTGGCCTTTATTTCACATCGGGCAATGGCCGTGGAAAGCATCCAGTTTGATCCGAACGGAGAAATAAAGAACTCACTGCAGCTTCCGGACAAAAGTCCGGTCGACATTACCATCCGCACCATACAATGGGTCCTGGGAATGTTAGGGCTGGTGGCAGTGATTATGATTATATTCGGCGGCTTCATGTGGATGACTGCGGCCGGCAACGAAGAACGAGTAAAAAAAGCCAAGACTATACTCACCTCAGCGATAATCGGCATGATCGTCATCCTCCTGTCCTGGGCCATGGTCACCTTCGTGGTGGTACGCGTCAACAACGTCACCACATAACTAAATTTACCAAAAACAAAAACACCTTGCTCTTCAGGTGTTTTTTGGTATCTGCATCAAATAGGCGGGGCCGGCCGGACAGAAATTTTACCGCCTACTTCCAAGACAGCTACGTCGCGCCGCCCAAGCTTGCCTTCGAGTAAATAATTGGCTAAAGCGTTATCAACCGTATCCTGAATGGCCCGGCGTAGCGGACGGGCGCCGAAGATCGGATCAAACCCCTGTTGGGCTAGTTCCCGCTTGGCCTCATCGGTTGCCTGGAGTCGGATGCCTTTTGCGGCCAGACGTTTGTTGACTTGATTCAGCATCAGTCCGACAATCTTAATGATGTCATCAAACGAAAGCGGCTTGAACACGACAATATTGTCAAACCGGTTGAGGAACTCCGGCCGGAAATACGGCTTCAGCTCTTCGTTCATCAGCTCATCCTTAATCGCCGCCAGCGGCCTGCCTTCCTGGATGCGTTTTTGGATCATTGAGGTGCCGGCATTTGAGGTGGCGATCAGGATGACATTCGTAAAATCAATTGTCCGGCCCAGCGTATCGGTCAGGCGGCCGTCATCCATCACCTGCAAAAAAATGTTCAATATGTCCGGATGCGCTTTCTCAATTTCGTCCAGCAGCAGCAATGAAAACGGCTGGCGGCGGATCGCTTCGGTCAGATACCCGCCTTCTGAAGCGCCGCTATAGCCGGGCGGGGCCCCGATCATCCTGGCCAGGGAAGATTTTTCCTGGTATTCGGACATGTCCAGGCGGATCATATTTTTCTCGGAACCGAAATACACTTCCGCCACGGTTTTTGCCAGTTCGGTCTTACCGACGCCGGTCGGCCCCAAAAATAGCAGGTTCACGATCGGCCGGCGGATATCCCGCAGCTCAGCCCGGGCCCGCCGTAATGCCGTCGACACCGCCGTGACGGCTTCTTCCTGGTCCACCATCCGCTCATGGATGCGTTCCTCCAGGTTGAGCAGTTTTTCCGTTTCTTTTTCGGTTATTTTGGTAATGACGATTTCTGCCACGTCTTCACCGGTGACGATGGCGTTTTTCCCTTTTTTCCGGTGCACATACACGGCCACTTCATCAAGGATGGACAGGGATTTTTCCGGCTGGAACCGGTCATGGATAAACCGGTCAGCCAGCGTGACGATGCGTTCGATGGATTCATACGAGAAAAAAATCTGGTTTTTGGCTTCCACGGATCCGGACTTGCCCTCCAGGATGAGGATGGTTCCGTTGACGTCAGGCTCAGCAACCTCGACTTTCTGAAATACGGAATTCAACGAACCACTCGGTTCGATATAGCGCCGATAATCCAGCGGCGACGTGGTGGCGATGGCATAGAATAATCTTTTTGACAATGCGTTCGCCATGATGTCGGCAATATCCAGGTTCTGCGCGCCCTCGGTGGAAACGCCCACCATATTCTGGATGTTGTCGATATACAATACGATATTCCCAGAACGCACGATCTCATTGATCAACTGCATAATCAGCCCTTCCAGCTCGCCTTGCCGCCCGGCTGCGCCGACCAGGGACGCCACTGACAGGCTGATCAGCCGGTGATCCTGGAGCATGTCCGGCACATCCTCAGCTGCCATGAGTGCGGCGATCCCCTCAATAATGCTCGTTTTGCCCACCCCGGGGAAACCCGTCAGTATCACGTTCTTGCCGCCCTCCATGATACGCAGGACGGATTCGATTTCCCGGTCCCGGCCGATACACGGCGCCAGGACGCCCTGCCGTGCCAGGCTAGTCAGGTCGTGGCTGAAACGGTCCAAGAGCGGCGTCGCCTGGGAAGTCATGGCTCGGTTCATGACGCCCTTTGATTTGTAGGCGGCCTTGCTCCGCCAACGATGGTAGCCTTCGGACAGCCTGACTTTTATGTTCAACCATTCCACCGCATTGATGATCTGCCCCTGTTCTACTTCCAGGTCATAAAAAATATCGCGGGAAACTTCATCATAATTAATGATCGCCACCAGCAGGTGCTGGATATCAACCCGCTCCTGACGTCCGATGTAGGCCTCAGCATAGGCGGCCAATAGGACCGTCAGCAGGCCTGCCGAAAAAACGGCGCCTGACTGCCGTGCCCGAGGGAATCTGGATACGCTTCGGGTCAGTTTGTCCACCAGGGCTTTCCCGTCTACCCCGAGACGCGCCAAAACTTCCCCGGTCTGCGGATATGAAATCAGCGTGGCCAATAAATGGACAGGTTCAGTCGTCCCATGACCAAGCCGTTTGGCAAGCTGCCATGCCTGCCCGACCGCGCGGTTAGCCGGTACTGTATACGTAGTGGCCACTTCGACCATCTGGTTTTTATTTTTCGCGGCCGCCTGTTCAAACAGTACACTCGGATCCTCTTCAGTCAGCAGGGTGTCAAACGGGCGTTGTTTCACCGCCCGGTCAAGGAACGATTCGCGTTGCATGCGGTAATACGCATATAGGTCCGACAATACGGTTATCGAGAACAGGGCCATAAGACGGTCCTGCAAACGGAAAATCTCCCACGGCCGGTCATTGCCGGTGAATTGAATCAGCGACACGACCAGCGCGATGATGCCGATGATGCCGAAAAAAACCAAAAAGGCATTTATGATATTTTTTACTGCCCGTTCCATTTCCTCTTCAAACAAATGCAGGCTGTCCACCGTCCTGCCCCAATAGAGGGTATTTCCCTCCAGCCAGGCGTAGGTGCCGCGGCCACTGCACCGTTTACAGGCACTACCGGAATCCTGGCCGCTGCCTTGGCAGATCGGACAGGTCAGGCTGACAAAACTTTTTCCGACAGGTTTTTCCATGAAAAATTATTTGAAAAACACGAACGAGACCCCGAATAACTGGTACAGGATGTAATAAATAACCAGGACCGGCAGGACCACCCATAGGATAAAAATAACCAGCAACAACGCCAGCCAGAGCACCAGAAGCACCAGTTTGTAGATGAGGACGACGATGCGCATGAAAAAACTGATGATCCGCCCCTCCTTAGTGTAATCGCCATACATAGGCCGGAACATGTTCCGCAACCAGATGCCGATAGCCAGGCGCCGGTTGATGTGGACGGACGCGCTGTTCACACAATAGGACGCCACGCGCGACAGGCCTTTCGTATACCACCAGATGGGGAAATAGATGACATCCCAAATGATCTCAATAGCCACGTATTTGATTGGGGCGAAGATGATATGCCGGTCTGCCATATTTTTTTATAAGTGTATACTAATTTTAACACATTTTTTGACTTTTGTAAAGGTACTAAGTAGAAATCTCCCTAAAAAAAGGTTATAATGGAATAACTTATCCGTTCGACCGACCTCATGCCGGACCAAGAACCAGCCATTCAAAAAACAAGCCCCGACGAATGCCCGACAAAAAAATTCCGGAATATCACTCTGGCCGTGGTTTTTATATTTTTATTGATAAAAAACATCCTCTTCGTCTTTTCCCTCCCCCCGTGGCAGGGACATGATGAGCCGGCGCATTTCTCATATACGCAATACCTGGTAGAAGAAAAAAAACTGCCCAACCAATCCGGCGCCTTTGAGGCAAAGACATTGTCCTATTCCTATGAATATGCGGCATCGGAAGTCGCGACAGACTCAACCCGGCTCATGAATGCGCACAACAAGGAATTACGGACTATCCACCAGCGTTTCACAGAAGAATTCCTGCCATACGGAAAACTCGCGCAGCACTATGACAATCTGCCCCGCCACCCACTGGCCCGGTCATCTGCACCTCCCGGCCTGTCAGATATCTATTACCGGCTGCCCGCAAACGACTCATACCAAAATTCCGCAGCAGTGTACCCCCCGCTGTATTATATAGTGGAATCCATCCCGTACCTTATCTATTATCATGACGACATCATCATTCGGCAGTATGCCATGCGCCTTTTTTCTTCCCTCCTGTTCCTGCTCGGCTACTGGCTGTGCTTTGTCGTCGCCAGGCGCCTGACAAAAAATTTTTTTCTCAGCCTTACGGTCATGCTCACTGTCGGGCTGCTCCCGGTTTTCAGCCATCTGGCCGCCGGGATCAATAATGACGCCCTGCTGTTTGTCCTCACGACGCTCTCGCTGTATTTCCTAGTCCGGCTTATCGAACGGTTCGAGATGCGCCCCGCCGTTTGGCTCGGCCTGACATTCGGACTGGGCTTGCTGACAAAACCCCAATTTATAGTTGTGCCGCTGTTAATACTAATTCCGGCAGTCTACCACGTCTATTACAAAAAAGACATAAAAATAAAAACGGCCCTGGCCATTATCGCGGTTTGTGCGGCTATCACCATCTGCATCAGCGGCTGGTGGTACGTCTGGGCCGTCATCAACGACAACGGCATTATCGGCTCGCGCACGGCGCTCGCGCCAGCCGACCAGCCGCACATTACCGCCGGTCTCGCCGCGAGCGTGTACATTCAACGTTGGATGTATGCCTTTGCCAGTTTTAATTTCGCTTTCGGGTTCGCTACGGAAATGATTCTGCCGCTTTGGTTCTTCATCAGCGGGACGGCCTTATGGATTGTCTCCGCAATCGGGATCATCCTCTTCGTGATCGTCAAAAGGAAAAAACTTACCTCCGATCAGTGTGCCATCGGCGCCGTTTTCCTCGCTTCGGTCATACTGCTCGAGATATTTTTTTTATATTTGTTTACCCACCACCTCTTCCGCGACGGACAAGCCCGTTTTCCGATTGACGGACGGTATTATGTCCCGGTCCTGCTGCCGATTTGCTTCGGATGGATCGTTGGGTTGACCGGCCTGCTGCCGAATACATGGAAAAAATACGGGTACATATTTTTTATCCTATACGGGCTGACGGCAAACGCTTTGGCGCTGGCGGTAACCATTTGGCCAAAACTCTACCTATGAAAAAACTGATCCTGTCCATCGTCATTTCTCTTATCATTTCCGGAGGCGCAGTGGCGGCTGTCAGCCAGTACTTTTCTGATATCCATTACATCGACAAGGAAGGTGCGGCGGTAATTTATTTCAATAACCCCAACTACCTGGCTCTCCCAGAAAACGAGCCATTTACGTTTGAGCAGGAAATTATAGCCAGTCAAAATAATCTAAGTAAAATCACTCTCTTCGTAAAAAATACTGGAGCCCTTGCGCTTTCGGCGACGCTCTATGGTCCCAGCTCGGCGATGCCGCTCCGAGAGGACAATATTTCCACCTCCCAAACCGGCCCGACCACACCCATAGATTGGATTTTTGAGCCGCTGACCGACTCTTCAGGGCAAACATACACTATCCGTATCCAGGGCATCGCCGGCCCTGACGGGCTGTCTTTCCCCACCATTGAGCCGGCCCGTTATGACGGCGGATTATTTTTATGGAACGGCAAAACTGTTGAAACGGAACGATTAAGTATTGACTGGCAATACTACACGCCAAACGCCTGGCAGTCCTTATTGCACCGCCTGATCTTCGCAAAACCCGGAATTTTTAATTATGTGCAAACGTGGGAAATTCTCATTAGTGTTTTCATTCTGATGAATGCGGCGTGCCTGACACTCGTCCTCCTTCTCCTTTTCACGATCGGCACCAAACGCAACTAAATTAAAGCCGAAAACAAAGCGTGGATATGATGACGCGTACATCATTTTTTGTAGTCCCTCCGGGTCTCGTTATCCGCCCTGGATCCCCGTCTCCTGCCGGGTGCCTGAAATGGCCCATTTGGACAGGAGATAATTAAAGACTGCCCCCAGCGCGAAAACCCAGATCATCATCACGGTGCGATCAAGCAATGAACCGACCACGATATCACTGACATTGAGGCTGTACCAAAATGCAAAAAGGCCGATCAGCGCTTCACGAACCACCAGCCCGCCCGGCGTGATGGTGACGAAAATCGACAGCAGGGCGATAGGCGCCACCAGCATGATAAAAGACAGGTCAACGTGCACCCCGACCGCAGTAAAACACACTGCCAACCGGGCCACATATACGCCCAGCATGACTACGTCCACCAGCATGAGCCTGAGGATCGTTTTTTTATTTTTCAAGATGATACCTGTCCCGATAAAATATCGGGCCAGCACTTTCTTCCCGATATTCCATGATTTGGCCTGCCATAAAAAAATTACCGCCGCCACTGAGACGGCCATTAAAGCACCATAAATGACAAACGGCAACGGCGCATAAGTCCCATGGATGACGAACGTCATGAGCAGGACAACGCAGCCGATAAAGCCGAATGAAAAAAAAGTTATCAGATAACTCGAGCTGACCGTTGAGACGTACTCCGTATAGGGGAAACTGTGCTGGCGTTTAAGATACAATCCTTTTGCGACCAAACCGCCCTGAAACGGCAAATAATTCCAAAAACTGTTTACGACGGAAAGACCGAACCATTCTGCCGTACGAAGCCGGACATTGAACGGCAGCAATAATAATACATTTTTTATTCCATTGCCGGCGAAGGTCAATATGACCAACCCACTGATCACCAGAAAATTGCCGACAGATATGTCCAGCAATTTTTTCAATTTATCCGCATTATGGCCAAACAGTATAATAATGAATACGACGGTAATCAGCAAAAAAACAAACTGGGCAATGACTTTGTATGTGAAATTATTGTTTTTCATGATCTCGCGATGAATGGCCCAGGGCGCGCAAATGCTTTTGACATTGTTGATCGTATATTCTCAACCTCTCCTGCAATTGAGGAAAATCAGCCACCAGAGCCTGCAACATCGGGCCGATCCGCTTCATTGCTTGTGCCTCAAACGGGACCTCGAATTCAGCCCAGCCAAGGCCCTGGACAAGCGACCGGACCTTGTCCGTATACGACAGCGCGATGAATGGCCGATGAGTAATGATGGAAAAAATCAATGAATGGTACCTCATGCCAATCATGGCATGGATGGACTGGTAGGCCCGCAGCAATTCAGCTGGGGTCCCGATACGCGGCCGTTCGACCGGAATTTTTTCAGCAGATAGCTTATTAAGCAAAATTGACAATGCCAGAGTATCCTGAAATGATTCCATCGGCATCATGACTAATGTAACGGGCTGGACATCATTAAACTTTTTAAGCTCATTGGCCAGGACGTCCATACATGCCGAAAATTCTGGTTCCCATTTCTGGTGACGGATACGGCCGGCAACGGGCCATAATCCCCCCAAGCGATACAGCCACGGCCGGAGGTTAATGCCCAGCCTCATTGATTGGCCATGGTGCGGCATGACTGACGACTGCCCGCCGGAACCTTGCGGTGACAGCAGGAAAGCCGGATCAGGACACACCCGGACGGGCGTCCTCTCCCCGATAATAGTCTGCAACCTGGTACGGGAGCTGTCATCCCGAACGATAATTTCACTAACGAAGGAAAATGCCAGACGCACGAACAACCTGCTGACTGAATAACGGAACGGGCCAACCCCGACTCCAATTGCCCTGATCTTTTTCCGCAACAGCCCGGCCAGCATAATATACGCCACATAATACATCAAATTCGCCAAGCTGGTCTGGTCCTGGATAATGCCCCCGCCTCCCAGGATAAGCTCGTCGCATTTGGCTACCAAAAAAAATGTCCGGAGGTAGAAAAACGAGTTTCCGGGAAACATTTCAGGCTCGTCAACATAAGTCCGGATGAGTTTAGGGTTCCGGGAAATTATTTTTATCCCGCCGGTTGACTGATCGGACCGGAGCAAGTGAATCAAGCCGATCAAAATTGACTGATCACCTATGTTTGGCGTCCCATGCGCCCCGATAATGCACACTGACCGTTTATTCCGCATATACACGTTTAAGAATAATGCTGCTGCACATACTCCGCGACGATCGCACTGGGAGAATATTCCATGTCCCCCATCGGCCGCCGATACTCCTGATACCGGCTGATAAAATTATCCAGCGTACCCTGCCGGAAATCAGAAACGACAACATTCTGCTTCAGTCCCTCGATTCGCTCCGTCACTGAGCGCATCAGCAGGCACGGGTGGCCTAAATACGAACTTTCCTCCTGGTTACTGCCGCCGTCGGTAATAATGAATTCGCTGCCGACCAGGAGCTTGATGAATCGTACGTACGAATACCTCTGCCTCAACTCAATGCCCGGGTTGCTCCTTAACCTGGACATAAGATTGAATTTATTGAGGTGGGCAATCGTGGGCGGGTGGAGGATAAAAACGACTACATACCTTTCGGCGGCACGTTCTATCAGCTGGATGACGCGGATCAAGGATGCACGACGGGAAATGTTTTCATACCGGTGGATCGACACGATGCAATACGGCCTTGCGGGCTTTTCCGGCACCGGTACGTCATCCCGCGACAAAGCCAAATGCAAGGAATCGATCAATGTATTATATTTAATGTCGACTTTATTTCCCGAATATTTGCGGAGATTGTTCAACGCCCACTGGCCAGGACAAAAATACACTTTTGATAAAGCGAAGGTGGCTAATCGCTGCAGCTCTTCTGGAAACGGGTTGAATAAACGGAAGGAACGCAGCCCTGACTCCAAGTGCCCGACAGAATTCCCGGTCAGTCGTCCCATCAGGGCGCCCAGCACCGTCGACAACGTATCGCCGTGCACTAAAAAAATATTACCCTGGCCAGGTGCGACAATCCTCTTTCTCATACGAAAAAAATTCCACATCACCCTGACGGCCCACGGGATGACCTGGAACGTACGCGTAATATCAGGCCCGTCGTACAGCGTATGGTCCGGCCGCGGTAAACTGAAATCCGACATGAGCTCATCGACAGTCTCACGGTGCTGACCGGTATAGATCGTCCGATAGTCGATCCGCTTCTGCCGGAAGGCGACCATCACGGGCGCTATTTTTATTATTTGCGCTTTCGTGCCAAATACGAAGTAAATCATCTGCCAGGTTCCGATTATGACTGCCTGCTCCCGCCGAAATGGTCCTTTTTCGATATGTACAACAGCCGTTCCTGCGTCTGTCTGGTTTTATTGATCATGTCTGCCAGTAAACCGACAATCAGCACCAATAACCCGAACACATTCAGGAAGAGTCCGGCAAAACCGATAGTTTTAAACGGGGTAACGGAATGGAGTAAAATAAAACGGAAAAAAATAAAAATATCCATACCTAACCCGATTATAAAAACGGTGCTCCCGCCCCAACCAAAAAATTTCAGCGGCTTGTAATCAAGCATCGTGCGGAAAATCGTATTCACCATATGATACCCGTAGCGCCACAGATTACTGGCGACCTTTGACTGGCCGTACTCACGCTCCCCTTTCACTACCAGAGGGACCTCTTCGATATCCATCTCCTTAAAGGCGATATTCAGGAACGTTTCATGTGTGTAGGTATATTTCCCGAACAAATTAAGGTGCAGTAACGCCTCCCGCGAATAGGCCCGGAAACCGCATGAAACATCATAAAATTTCCTGCCGGTCAATACGCTGATGAGCCGTGCCACAAATCTGTTGCCAAAGCGCTTGAGCAAAGGCATACGCGGGATGAGACGCTCATCCATAAAACGTGACGCGGTGACAAAATCAGCCCGTCCGGAAAGAATAGGCTCGGTCAATCTTGTTATATCATTAGGATCAAACTGGCCGTCGGCGTCAATATTGACCAGTATGTCAGCCCCCTGCCGTAATGCGGTATTGATTATCGACTGGAATGTCTGACTTAAGCCTACATTATTGTTGCGCCTGATAACTGTTACGCCGGCGGCCTTGGCCTCAGCGCTCGTATTGTCCGTCGAACCGTCGTCAAACACGACAATACTGATTTCCGAACAGCCCGGCAGTTCTTTCGGTATCCCCGAAATAACCCGGCGGAGAGTCCGTTCTTCGTTAAAGGCAGGTATGGAAATCATGAGTCTCATATATCCTATGTAACCATACTTACCCGAAAAAGAAAAGGACATCCATGCGTCATAAACCGCGGCGATCGACTATCGTATATATTAATTGGTCGCCGATGACTCTCCATAACCGCACGTACTGTTCGTCGTATTCATGAACTAATGAATCAAGTCCGACTCCGCTATATCCGGAAATCCGCGTATTGATGACCAAATAGCCGATAGCATTGTTATTGGCAAAAGCTACAATTTCAGGGATTCGGGCGTACGGTACCGGATACTGCCAACCACCGGAATAATAACTAAAGACGCGATTATTTGTGATAACCTTCTGGCCGGGCCCAAAGGCCTGTTGGAATGCCCTCCCTGCCTCCTCGGCAAAATCTACCGTGGATGCCCGGCTGATTTTAACAAACGACTGGTTGAATACCAGGCCACTAACCGTCAGACAATAGGCCGGATAGACGATGAGAAAACCGATGATGATAAAACTTCTGAAAATGGTATTCCTGACCCGGGCTACCAGAATGTCAAAACCGGCCATAGTCAAGATGACCAACAACGGCACGGCCGCATAATAATACCTGATTAGCGGACGACCGATTAAAGGAATCAGCACAATGGCGCCAGCCCAGACCAATACGTAGATATATTTCAGTGGTTTGAAGTTCTGTGCTTTTTGACGCCAAAAGATAAAAATGACGATACAGGCGATAATTTCAAATAAAAAATTTATGACAATGAATTTTGCGTTATACGGAATATTTTTAATAAAACTGACCGTCAGGCTTTTTACGCTTTGGGCAGTTTCAGTAGTGGTTTGTCCGCCAACGACGGAGATATAATCGTTTAAGGCATCGTTCAGCCTGTATTGAAAAGCGAATTTACTGACGGCAGTTTCAGAGCCTTCGGTATCCTGATTGCTCAATGCCTGCTGAGCATAGGACCCGACGTAATAACTCTGCAGGCCGGTAATCGTCAGGGCATCATACTGCCGACTGAGATAATACACATACGGCCCAGCCACCACCAACGCGCCGATGCATAGTATGAGAAAAAACTTGAACGCGCTGAAAAAAGTGATTGATTTTTTATAATATTGATAAATAAAATAGACAAGCGGCCCAGCCAGCAACGCCAAACCGACAAATCTGACCAAATACGCAAAACCAATCAACAGCCCAACAACAAAGAAATGCCAGGATTTTGTTGAATGCCGCAGACGCCAAAATAAATACACGACGCTGATAACTACAAACGCAAAAATTGATTCAGTCAGCACTCTCCCCGAATAACTCACAAACATTGGGTGGATGGCAATGACGATTGCAGATAACCATGCAACCCTTACGGAGCTTAATGATCTGGCCAATAAAAAAACCAGCCAGACAAGCAATGCCCCACTGACCACTGAAACGGCAATTGCGGAAGTTTTTACATCCCGAACTAGTACATTCACAAACGCAATAATCGCGGAATACCCGGGCTGGACAAACCGGACATTTTCATTGAAGCGCTCAATGGACAAATGCCCATGGCGAATCTGACCGGCTAACTCCAGATACAGCGGGGAATCAGAAGTTTGCTGGGTCACCGGTATGATCAGGCGTAGTATCAACGCGAACAAGCACAAACAGATCAACCACCGCGTCTCTTGTGACATATGCGAAATGACTGGCATACCTTTACAATACCAATAAATTGCCCGACCAGTCTACTGTACGCACCCCCGCTGCTAAGCTAAAAACAAGGAAAACACCAGCTCATCCATGCCAGGATGGAAATGGTTTTTCAGTACCGCCTCCTGCCGCATGCCCTTGTCCTGGAAAAATTCCCGGATATGCCGGTTATCTGCATGGATCATGGAAAACACCTTCCGCAGCCGCGTGCCATGCTCGCGGTAATAACTGTCCGCCTCGGCCAGCATCACGTCAAACAAGGCTTCTTTCACCTGCCGGGGATCCGGGACGTCAGATAAAACTGCCAGCCGCACCAATTCTGCGACCCCGTGGTACTCGCTCCCCTGGGTACGCCAGCTGATCAGGCCGACAGGCTGGCCATCCAGAAAAGCCAGGCGGAAATGGTGGTGGTGCCGTATCTCGCTTCGGAACGTCTGGGCGCTTTCCTGGAGAGTGCGGAAACTGTATTTTTGTTTTAAAAGGCCGGCCACTATTCGGTCATCCCTGAGTGTGGCCCGATGCACACTGATCATATTTTCTTTAATTTATTTTACTTAACTCCCCGTCAATAGTATTTTTGAACTGATCGATGGACTGTACGCCGACAATCTTCTGGTCATTGATGAAAAATGTGGGGGTAGCAGACACGCCCCTATCCCGTCCGAGTTTCACGTCTTCCTGAATCGCTGAGGCCGTCTGTCCGGAATCAAGGCAAGAATCGAACTGGGACGGATCCAGGCCCACATCCTTGGCATAAGACTTAAACAGGTCAACGGCGTTACTGGCCGTTTCCCAGTCGGCCTGCTTGGCAAATACGACTTCTGCGTATTCCCAAAATTGCCCCTGGGCTAACGCGCACCGTCCGGCCTCAAGGGATTTTTCCGACCATTGATGCCCAATGGGGAAACTCCTGAATTCTATTTTTATCTGATCGCCATATATATCAGCTAACTGCCGGATAACCGGGACAGCGGCAGCGCATGCCGGGCAGGACAAATCAGAAAATTCCGATACCACTACTTTCGCGTCCGTTCCGCCTAATACCGGCGCATCAGCTGCGCCAGTGACCGGTGTCCCCGGGTTATCCGAGCCCGTCGCCACCCAGTAGACCAGTCCGCCAATAACCAAAACGCCCGCCAACACGATTGCCCAGATCCATAAATTTGACCGCCGCTGCTGACCCTGACGCTGCTGTGCAATTTCCTGCTTGCGGAGTTCACGCCGCTGGGTCTTGGTCAGAGGTTGGTTGGAATTTTGGTCATTCATACATCCTGATTAAATAGTATTTAGCGTAATGCTCACGGCAGATAGCCAACGCACACACTACAATTGTTAGCTTCGCGCTCTACGCCACATGCCACAAGCCAAATTGTGGATATATTTTACACGAAGATGTTAAAACTGGCAACCCCTTTCTTAAAACGTGGGTCGTATCGCCTAGCTCTTGCCGGGCATGGTTTTTTTCCGGCTCCGGATTACCTGTATTTCCGTGAAAAAAAATACCTTCAGTTTTTTAAAAAGCCACACGGTCAGGCAGGCCAGCATATAATCTGCGCACAACGGCAGTACCAACTCAGTCACGAATGACATCAGTTTCTCACCGCCCGTGGCCTGGGCTAGCTGCGTTGTTATCGTGTCCGTATTGGCCCATAAGGCGATAGTGGCGATGATAAAAATCGAAAACGGCATCCAGGAAAAAACAGTATGGTACGTCGCCTGGCCGGAGGTGATGACGGCTTCAATGCCAAAATAGAGGGGAAAAAACAGGGCCACGACGATTTTTGCCCAGGTAGGTTTAAAGAAGTCTTTCATTATGTCAGTATATCACATTAAATGCTCCGACTGCTACTCCGCCAATAAGAGGGTATGGCTAAAAAATTTCTCCTGGAAATGGACGAACCGTTCAATGTCTTCCCGGCTAAGCGACCGGCCGTCCGACACGATGAGCTTAATTTCATCCGCCTCACGGACAATTACCCCGATCACACGCCCGGTAAAGGTTTCCAGGGGTTTTTGCGGGCCCAGGACATACGCGTCGATCTCCTCATGGTCCACATCCGACCGCGTATTTGGCACGTAGCCATAATTAACCGGATACACTAAAGCCGGGTAATCAGGATGCGCCGAACCGGCCGGCCGGTCTATGACCACCGAAATCTCCCGGCCTATCCATTCCCTAAAATGTTCCTGCTTTGATCTGGTCACGGATCCGTTGCATTAGATTAACGTAAAAATACACGTTATGGATGGTAGCCAGCCGCTGGCTAAGAGGATCGCCGGACATGAACAGGTGCCGGAGGTACGCTCGGGAAAAACGCCTACACGTATAACAGTCGCAGTACCGATCAATTGGTTTCGTGTCAGTACTATAACGGCTCTGTTTAATGAGCATTTCCTGATAAAAAGTATGCGGGAACGTTCGGGCGAACGTGCGATCGGCATTTTTCCAAACAAACAACGAACCGTGCCGGGCGTTTCGTGTGGGCAATACGCAATCGAACATATCCATGCCCCGTCGAACCGCTTCGACGATCTGCTCGGGATACCCCACTCCCATCAGGTACCGTGGCTTATCGGCCGGTAACAACGGCTCAACCCACTCCAACGTACGGTACATTTTTTCCGGCGGCTCACCCACGGCCAATCCGCCGACAGCGTACCCGTCGAAATTTAACTGAACAAGTTCCTTGGCACTTTGCATTCGCAAATCCTTATACACGGAACCTTGCACAATGCCGAATAGTATCTGTTTTGACTTAAAACGCTTGAACCTGGTCAGGCCACGTGCGGCCCAACGTGTTGTCAGTTCCAATGAGGTCTGGGCATACTTTTTCGTACTTGGATACGGTGGACATTCATCCAAGCTCATGATGATATCTGAACCCAGC
>JBAZNF010000016.1:0-25907 GCA_041649335.1 Patescibacteria group bacterium | reverse complement strand
CCGGATACCGGCTTTGGTGAAGGGTATACGACCAGGCCGGAAAATTCCTTACTTTTCACCGGCAAACTGGCCTTCCAGTATTCCCCGTAAAAATCCCTACTAGCCCGATCGGATAGTTTGCGGAATCCATTACTATCAAACCTGGCCGCATACAGACGCTGACGGGCACTGAGTTTACGAAACAACGACTGCGTCGGCCGTAAATTAATTTCCCTGTGCCAGGCCATATGATACCTTTCCGGCGCAATACCGTTTCTCCTGGCGAACTCACGGACAAAAAGATCTATATAATGAAGATAATGGAAAATATATCCCTTACGCTGGTCCTGCCACCAGATGCAGTGCGCCAAATTATCGCTGATTTGTTTTATCAACGCCTTTCGCTTGACCCATGCCAATGCCTGTTGATGGTTTTTCTTGGCCACAGCAACATGTTTGTATACTTCTGCGATTTGCCTGGCCGGACGCTGTTTTTTCTTCAAAAACTCTTCAATACGTTTGAGGAAAAACGACTCCGGCATGATCTTGACTGCGCCATAGCTGTTGCCGATCCAGAAGAAGCGCTGCTGGTGCTTACGCAACAGCTCTTGAAAATCCTTCTTGCCAAACCGACTGGCCACTTTCAATAAGGCAACCTCTTCCTCCTGGTAGAACGACAACCGTACCGGCGCGCTCAAATACGACAAGGCCAACATTTTCTTCTGGGTGTCCAGACCTTCTTTGGCCAGTTCATTTTTAAGGATGGCTTCCGCGCCGTACGCGCCCATCTCCGGGAGGATTCCCGGTTCCCAGAACCTGAACAACAGGCGGTTGAACTCATTCCAGGCGCGCATTAGTTCAACCTCATCCAATCCCTGTAACTTTTTTTGCGTCAACGCCGCGCAAAACGTAAAAAGTTCCTTCACGCATCGACGCCATAATCTGGCGAATGGTGTCTGGCGTCGGGTTAAAATAATTTTCCTGAAAATCTCGCCGCCCTCCTTTTCCAGCGGCCGTAGTTCGTTCAAATAGAACATCTTGCCGTCATGGAATGCCATGGTCCCGGCCGGCCAATGGTAATGATGCGGCCGCGACGGATAATCAGTAAAAATCGACAGCCAGGCATCGACGTTTATCAGGTATCCCGGGATCGGCCCCCACCGGAACAATGGCTTTTTTTCATCAATCATGCGGCAATTGTATCGTTTTTTATATAAAAAATCAATTACAAAATATGGGGTAAATATGCTATGATTAATCCATTAGTTAGGCGCTATCCTCATCCCAATGGTTACATTGAACGAAGAAGAACAAGCAAACTCACGGGCCTGGAACCAACGCCAGTCAGTTTCTTTGCGTCCAATTCCTGAACAATCAACAGGAGGCCAAGAAAAGGAACAAAAAGTAGAGTTAGAAAATGAAAACGAGGAGCAGCGGGCACATTTTGAAATCCCGCTGTCCAAACATAAATCACGCAGCGCAAAAAAACAAGATCAGCCGGGAAATGCAGAACGGCCAGAAAATAATGCATTTGACACCTCCAAACCGCTTGTATCGGATAAAACCTTACAAAAAGCACGGCACATGAGGCAGGCAACACTGCAGACATTGCCGGACAATACGACCGAAAATAAAAACGAAAAAAATAGCGTCCCTGAAAATGAGGCAGAAGAAAATGATAATGAGCCAGAAAACATTGAAGACGAAGAACAGACAAAACGGGAATTTTACAAGGAACGAATTGCCAATCAACAGGCCGCAGAGGAAAAAATAGATGCAGCAGATGCGGAACTGTCCGAAGGTTCAGTAAAGCAAGAAGTTGATGGGGAGGGCGACACGTCCGGGGAAGCCACCAGGGCCATCACCGGCAAAGTCCTCCAGCTGGCCTGGGAGTACCTTATCCCCAGTTGCGGCCTGACCATATTTTACATTGACATTCACTTTTTCTTCCGTTATCTTCTCCACTTGAAATTATTCTGCGCATTTGGGGAAGAATGGTCAGTCGGCATGAAACTAGGCAAAGTCGCCTCCATGGTCAAGGGGGTAGGTGAATTCGCTGAAATCGGTTTAGCCATTATCATTAATGCCGTAATATTTCTCATTATTTTTGTCATTATCCCCTCCCTGTTCAATATCATTTTTGGCTGGCTATAAAAAAATAACCGGCGCCGGCCGGTCTTGCAAGGACAGGCCCATAAAAAAACCGCTACACTTCGTCACTGACCAGCCGCCGGTCGGTGAGAATGTTTATTTGTTTAAACGAGTATTCCACCTCTTTTATTCCGGGCATATTTCCATACCACATGTTAACCATCTTTTCTTTGTCATGGCGAACGTGACTTAGTATCTCAGCCATACTACCCACCTTAGGTCATGCCGAATGAAAATGAGGTATCCCGATCCAAGGCATCACCCGAGTAACCAAGACTCCTTGCCGCTGGATAAAAGGAATACCAATACGCAACCTACGCTTGTCATGCCGAACGAACATAAAGCATCCCGGTCATGGGCACCACGCAAATAACCGAGATCCCTCGCCAGTAGGCTCGGAATGACAATGCAATTACCCTAAAACAGCGCATACCTACTAAGGCATACATGACCACTTAAACCCCACTCACCAACTTCCGGTCGGTGATTTTGTTTTGCACCCACTCGAATTCTCCAGTCTCGGCATTGCCGTAGGCCATGCTTTGGTACTCCCCGCCCAGCAGCTGGCCGATTTCCACGCCGATCAGGGCGGCTTCAGCCTCACTGAGTTTCAGGCGAACCTTCAGGACAAACTGCAGGAATTCAGAAACCGCTGTCGGCGTGGTCGGGTCCAGTTTCAAATTACTGACCGCCAATTTCACTTCCGGCGCCGGATACTGGCCGGTATATTTCTGGGTGATATATTCAGCCGTTGACCCCCACCATGACGGATTGTCTCGTAATGAGCTGGACAATGACCTTTCTCTGGCTAATATCTTCAGACAGGCAATAGCCCGGTACTTATCACCGGCTTGTACGGCATCAGAAAGTTCATGGTAAATCTCATGCGGATCGCCTTTTGACTTGACGAGAACCTTGTCCTCTATGTCCAAGATACGCTGGCGGCTAATGCGGTACTCAGCGTACTTCATTTTTAATTTTTCCATCGGATCAACCCTGGCCGGTACGGACTCCCTGCGCACCGGCTCTAATGGCTCTGCGGCAGGCGGCCTGACGGCCTGTGAGCGTGACAACGGTTTGATTGACGCGAAAACCCCGTTATCAAATACTTTCAAGCTGCCGTCCGTATCCCTAATGGTAAAACTGCCTTCGAATCCCTCCAGATCAAAAGTAGAGTGGTGCAGCCACTGATAAATGGTAAACAGCATCTTCAGTTTTTCCTGGTCCGGGACCGGCAAAGCGCGGAATGAGATATTTTTTGTGAAAAATTCCGTGCTCCTGAGGGTATCCGTTATCCTGCCTTCCATGAACCCGCGGAAATCCTTAAGCCAATTGGCCAGGGTAGGCTGCTCACGCGTGCCGTCTGCCTTCACGCGCGGCAGGGCTGACATCGGGCACTGGCATTGTTCCATGGCTGACTGTATGTTCGACTTGAAAGTGTCCCGGTCATCCGGTACCAGCGTGGTCAGCTTGAAACGCAGCTGGTCCCAGACATCAATGTCAGTCGTCAGTACGACATCCAAATGATCCCGAAAAAGCGAAATTACCTCCTTATCATCCAACAGGGGCATAGCCATAAAATCCAGCTGGGATTTTATTTTCAGCAGCTGCTGGTATATCGTCTTGTCACCACGGCTGGCCACAAGCAATCGCGGGCTGAGCGCCTGGGACAATAAGAACGCGTCCTTGCGTTGGCGATATTCCAACGCTTCACGCGTTGCCTCTTCCCAGGTTGTCAGCTCCTGGGCGTTGACAGTTGATGATGTAAATACCGGCACCTCCTCCATAAAAAACGTAGGTTAAGCTTCCATGGAATTATCCGGACCCGGAGACGACTCGCCGCCGGATTGCCTACTGTCCGGCTGGCCGCCTTTCTTAGGCGATTTGTCCCGGAAAAACTTGTACAGGTTGGTCATATTATACATGAATTTCTTCCATTCTTCGCTGTTGACGCCGAACTGCCCGACACTGCCCGCTTGGGCCTGTTTAGACATTGGCGCGGTGACATGTTTCACAAATGCCGCAGTTTCTTTTTGGCTGCCTTGGATACTCTTTGACAGTTCATTGATCCCTTTATTGATTTCTTCCATGGTCCGCTGCGCGGCCTCACTGGTAATATTCGCGTTTTTCAACGTTTCCGTTAATGCCTCCAGATGTTGCGCAGATTCCTGGACAGGACGGCTTGTAGCCACCGCTTCTGACGGTGCCACTTTCTCCATTTCCTGCCGGGCCGCCTGGTCAATGGTCTTTTTTTCTTCTTCCGACACATTCGGTTTGACCGCTCGTGACGCCAGCGCATCGAGCTTGACGGTTTCTCCGGTCTTCGCGAACTCCAGCTGCCTGATCTGGCTCTGCCATTCAGCTATATCCCTTCGGATCTGTTCGGCCATCTTGCCGCCCACACCGAGCTGCAGCGAGGTCTCGGCACCGGCAATCTTTTGTTTCAGTTCGGCGATCTGGGTATTCATCGGGCTCTGCAGTTTATCAAGTTCCGCTTGCCACCCGGCCATATCCTGCTTGATCTGTTCGGCCACCTTACCCCCGACACCCAACCGAAGTGATGTCTGGGCAGTCTTAATCTTGTCCGTCAGCTGGGCGATTGGTGAAGGGACGTCCGCGGGTTTTGTTTCCGGGCCGGCAGTCGGTGATGGCGGTGCAACGGGTGACTTCGCTGGAGCCGGCCGATACAGATTCTTCGCCTCCGGGATATTATCGGACATGCCCTTCATGATCGCGTCGATCTGTCCGGTCATGCCGGTCGTCAGCTCAGCGATCCTGGACTGCCATTTGGCAATATCCCCCTTGATCTGATCAGCCATTTTGCCGGGCACGCCGAGCTGGAGGGACGTATTGCCCCGTTTGATCTGGTCTTGCAAGCTGACGATTTCATCCGAAAAAGCCTCTGGATTCGCTTCTATCCTCTTTCTGGCGTTTTCTAATTCCGCGAATGCCGCCGTATAATCGGACTTAGACAACGCGCTATCCACTTTTGCCGCGCTGGCGTCGTCCATGACCTGTCGGCCGCGTAAATTCTGCACGCCGCGCTGTGCGCGTTCCCTGGCCTGTACCGCGTTTATCGATTCATTGCCTGCCCCGGCCGCCTGCGTATGTTTGATGGACTCCTCCATTGCCTGCACCGCAGCCAGCCTGGCCTGCTCCTCTTTTTCTGCCAGTGCATACAACTTCTGCTCGCCGGTTTGCACGCGTTTGCGGGCCGCTTCGATCTGCTGGCTGATAGCATTGAAATTCTTCCGGTGGGTATCGGCGCCGGCCTTATCGCCAGAACGCACCGACTGCTGCATGAGCGCCTGCTCGTTCTTCGCCTGTTCTTGTAGGCGGCGGACTTCGTCGCTGGCGCTTCGTTTCACTTTCTCCTGTTCCTGCTCAGCCTGTTCACGCGCCTGGCGGGCCTGCTGGTAGTCAAAATTTTTCGCGTTCGCGTCCCTCTGCGCATCGCCCGCCTTCTTCTCAGCTTTGACGGTTTTCTTGACTGCCTTTTCCTGGGCTTTTTCCTGCTTCCGGTCAGTTTTAGCGACGCGTTTCATGTCGCGCTTGCTGATCGGCGCCGGAGCTTCGATATTTTCTACATCCATAATCGGGCCGGGGACTTTGACCTTTTCAGCTAGGCGTTCCAGAGCGGCCGGCGGCAAGGTAATGGCACTGGCTGACCGGTCGGCGGCCGTCCGGCGGCCGGCATTGGCCAGACCCTCGGCAAAGTATTCGCTGATCACCTGATCCTCGGACATGCCTTGGTTCGTCATTTTATGCTTCACCTGTTCGGTCGCGATCTGTCTGGCTTCCGGCGACATCTCCTGCCAGATTTGCTGCCGCAATGCGCCGTCCGGATCAACCTCCTCGAGTTTCTCGTGCATGTCCTCATGGGTCAGGATATGCCGGATGCCAAAACCGGTACGGCCAAGATTAGCCAGCTTAAGTTTCTTGAACGCTTCTTCGTCATTTATTTTATCTTTAGCCGCCTGCAAAGCATTCATGCGCTGTTGGTCACCTTTTGTCCTCTCTCCCAAAGGTTTTGCCTGCAGATCACCGATTTCTTTATCAATCATGGCCAGCAATTGTGGCTTGATTTCGGCTAGCACATCAGGATCAGTTATATATTCACCAGCCGCTTTTTCCATATCCATACCCTCTACCTTCAGGCCCGAAAAATCCATGGCCAGGACATTGTGCGAATCCTTGGAGCCGTATGTGGCCACGCCCCGCAGACCCTCAGTGCCGTGCTCTTTCTTGTATGCCTCAATTGCCTTAGCCTCGTCATATACTTCACGTTCAAGATATTGGCCCTGGGCTGCGCCTTTTTTATACTCATCTGAGAGGAAAAAATCCGCCTTGAACGTCTTCTGGTACTCTTCGGCCTTAGCCTTGGTGGCTTCATACTGTGCCTGGTCAATATCCCGTAACGCTGATTCCGGAGGCATCCCGTCCTGCGCGCGTATCCGGCGATATTGGTCAGCCATCACAAACTGGCCGTTCCTGATCCCGTTGGTATATTCGTCCGTCGTGAAAAAGTCGCCCTTGGCGTCTCTTTCGTATTCCTCAACTTTTTTACGCGTACCAAGGTACGCCTGCTGATCCTCATATCTCATTGAATCAAATTCCGCGCCTCGGGCCTGCGGCTGAGCTTGCGGTTGTTGAGCGGGTTGAGCGCCAGCCTGCGTCGCGCCTGACGCGCCTGCTGTGGCGCCGACTGGTGCCAGCCGGCCGGCTAAACGGTCAGCCCGTAATTTATCTACTGCTTCACGTTGACCACGCAAGAACACATTATCATAAAACTCGCGGCTCTCATCTTTCCATGCGACACTCTTTTCATCAGTACTAAACACTCTGCCCGTTCTCTCGTGTTCTGCTTTTTTCCATTCAGTAAATTTCCCGCCTAAATGATCATCCCAAAATTTCTTGCTGGTTTCTTCAAAAGGTACCGCAACACTGTCTCCGAACATATTCTTCCGTTTTAAGATCCTGGTAACAAGACCAGTATGAGGGTCAGTTTCCACCGGTTGTTTTGTATATTGTTCCAGTTTTTCCAATTCTTCTGGTGTCATCTGAGCCATGCTTTCCCACACCTTATTGTAGAGTACCGGGGCAATTTCACGAGCCTCGACTGGATGGTTCATCATGACTGCAGCCCGGGCGTTCGGCTGCAGACGGTTGGCGTGGGCTGGGTCAATATTGCCCCAGGCAGCCCTACCGGCAAGATGAAATCCGGCGTCCGCTTCCACCCGACGCGCCTGCCCGGCATCTATCATCCGTTCTTCCTCTGATTTAGAAACATAAAGTGGTTTGCCCGTACCTATATCCATCAAAAAGCTGGTCTCGTTTTTATACGCTGTCCGGTGGTTCTCTCGGGGAATAACCTGCGGGTCCCGCTTGGCCTGCTGGGCTGCGACAATATTCGCCCAATCCTCCTCACTCTCTTCACTGAATTTTCCGGTTTTCGGATTATACGCATACGCGCGCGACATGCCCCACTGCCGGTTATTTTCCGCCAGCTCACCGACATCATTGCCCAGTCGGAACGCTTCCTGCTCGGTCATGCCGCCTTCTTTCATAAAAACGTCACGCACCAATGCCTGGAAATCCCGTGCCGAACCGTCTACCCCGGTATGGTATCCGCGAGCCCGAACAAAATTATCAAAATCCGCCTGTTTGGCCAGCTTGCGGGACGCGCCAGCGATCTTATCGGCATTTTTTTCCTTAATGGCAACTTCCAGCTCCATCATTACCTCGTCATCCTTGTTTGAGAGTATTTTTGCTTCTTCCTCTGACTGCCGTCGCCGGACCGCCCGGTCATAATAATTCGTCTTCTCCCGGCTCAACACCCCATGGAATTTATCCTGCCACGCGCCTTTGGTCGTCGTGTAATGTTCCGCCTCCTTCTGCTGGCGCCAAGCCTGCCATCCTTCCTTGATGACGGATGGTCGCATGGATAAAGGAGCCCTGACGCCTACTTGCTTCTGGAGTTTCATCTGGGCCTGGTCGACTTTCTTGCCCAATGACTTGATGCCGGCGCCGCCGAGCTTCAGCGTGCCTGACCCGAGTTTCTGGATCTTGCCCATCATACTGCCCGCGAACTTGCCGGCAAACCCGCCGAGCGCCTGGGCAAACCCCAGCGCCATGACCAGCATGGCCACGGCCAGTATGAACCCCAAGAGGTTTTCAGATGACGACAACCCACCCAACCCGGCGCTAACCACGCCCTCCTGGACCTTCGCCCCCTGTTCACCGGATAAGTTAATGACCTGGGCTGGGTTGCCGGTCGGCGTCGACAGGACGGAAAGCGCCAGCCAGATGAAAAATGCCAGAATCGGGCCGGTCGTGACCCATTTGCCGAATGTCGACCACCATCGCGAGGCGTATTGCTTGCCCATCGGGACGACGGACAGCAAATAAGCGAGCGGTGACAGCACGATCAGGATCCAGAGGAAAATTATCCGAGCGATAAACACGATGATCATGGCCAGCATCACCAGGAACGCCACGATCAGCAGGGCGATGGCAAAAAGCGGCAGACCGATTTTCTGCCAATTGTCGATGTTCTGGGTTTTTTCCGGCGCGCTGGGGTCAATGAAGCCCAGCATTTCCTTGAGCTGGAACACGTTGACAAAATTGCCGGACGCGGTATCCTTGAACGCGTTCACGAATGTCAGCAGCACCACCTGGCTGACGTCTATCAGGAACCCGGCGATCAGCTTGGAAAAATTTATGAGGACAGCCATGATGATTAGCTGGGGGAGCAGGCGCTGGTATTTGTACGATTCGATGCGGAGGATGGTGCCGAAAGCGATGATCAGTAAAACGGCCACGAAAAACATATTGCACAGGTCGCGCACGACCACCCAGCCCTGGCTGACCGCGGCCGAACGGACAAAATCATTGTATTGGACGATGCCGATCAGGATGTCGATCAGTACGACCAGCAGTTTTCCGATAATCGAGGCGATCCACAGTAAAAAATTCGACACGACGTCGGTCGCGCAGCCCAACGGGTCGGTCACGCAGTCAAACAGCGCGTGGGCGGGATGAATGATGCCGAACAGCCCGATACCGACAAACGCGGCAATCAGAACAATCGAGACCCAACGCACCGCGCGCGTCTGCCCATTGAAAAACAGTTTGAATTTAAGCCAAAGGAGATGATACATGTATATAGTATTTACCCGCGCTTACGGGCAGTTCGTGCCGACTTTGATGATTTTGCCGCTGTCGATCCAGTAGGGGAGGTTGCTGGTGGCGCGCAGGATGCTCGACGGGTTCGGTCCGATGGTCACGGGATCCACGCCCTCGCGCAACCCCTGCCAGTCCCAGTTGTCGATCACCCGGATGCGCGGCCGGTACCCGCTGCAGTTCGGATTGGTATAACTCTTCGTCAGGGTAATCGTACCGGAATCGTAACTCCCGTCCAGCGTGAGGATGTCCCCGGACTCGTTCCCGGTCCCGGTCCAGCCCCAGTCAACCTGGATGCGGCGGATCGGCTTCTGGTCCTTGTCCGCCAGTATCTCAAAACTTAACTGCACTTTATTGCCCGGCTGGACTTTGACGGTATCCTTGGTCGCATCCAATACGTCACCGGTACCGATGGCAATATTCCTGACCAGCGGCGGTACGCCGCAGTACTCGTTCTGCCAGTCAGTCGGCCGTTCAACGCGCCGGTCAGCGGCAATATACGGACACAATGCCATATTGACATAGTAATTCTGCCACGTGGTCACGCCGGCGCTTTGGCGCTGTGCGGCGTTGCTGCTTGAATACTGGGCATTGGCATAATCCCACACCCATCCGGTCAGTTCATCGACCGGACCGGCAAAGAGGGACCGGAGTTTCGTCACGGCGTCAGTGGTACAGGTACCGGTACTATAAACACCGCCGACCGTACACAAGCTCCTCGGCCCGGTACCGGTCGCCGGCACCTGGGCGCCGACACATAACCCCTGGTTATTCGGGTTCAGAGTCGTATTGCACGTACTGCCGTTGATTGCACCGGTGTCACAGCAGTCCGGGAAGCTGTTCGTACACGCGTGACCCTGCTTGTCTCCGCCGCCGATACACATCGTGCCGTACCCGACGCCGACATTCAGGCGGTACGGGCTGCCACCGCGTATCCACGCATTGGCATCGCTGGTCGGACTTTCAATATATAACGGCTGATTGCCGGATTCCGGAGGCTCGCGGCTGTCCCAAATAGACGGGTCGCCTTCCGGCGCGATCACACCGCCGTACGGCGCATAATCCTGGGTATAACGGTATAAAATGGCATCCGTCGGCGTGGCGCCGGTCAGATAGGGCTGGACCTCGTAAGTGGAGTTCGGCTGGAGCCGTGACAGCCACACTTTGTTGTCGCCTTCCTCATCCACGACTTCCACCACCCGGTCGCAGGCCTCGCGCAAATAGAATATCGGCGCTACCCACATCCCGCCGCCGCCCGGCGAACCGTCAGTCAAGTCCATCCACATGCCGGTAAAATGATTTGTCAGGGCGCACGCTCCGCCCGCGCCGCAATCAGTGTCTCTGCCGCACGTGTGGCCAATGGCAGATCCGTTAACATTATTTTGTAAACGTATACTACCAGCTGTGCAGGTGCCGGTCAACAACTTGACCGAAAACCAATTGTCCGTATTTGAGACACACGTACTTGCTCCACCCGTCTTCCAGTTGTGGTGGGTACTGCTGGGATCACAAGATGTCGCATCCCAGCTATTGTGGTTATCCAGCCTGACTATCACTTTCCCGTCATTATTATTTTCAAGTTCGTTGACACCCCAGTCAGTATCCGCGCCGGTCTGGTACAGGAAATCCAGCCGTTCCACTTCTGCGACATAATACTGGTCCGCAGCGCCCAGGTCATAATAGCTGTATAAACTATTATGCTCTGCGCAGGCGCAGATACCGCCGACCACGTTATCACACACGCTCGCAACGGAGTTCCCCCAAAAATCTTGATCCCCTAATGCACCACAAGACACTTGCGAGCCACAATCATGATTCGCATTAAGTAGACGTACAAACCTCGTCTGCATCGGTTGGCGGTACTTGTATTCGGATATTGCCGGATCGGCATTATACAGCGGCGAGGCCGGGGAAGACTGGCAAAAATTGTTTGCTGCCGTAATGACATAATTGCCGTTACTGAAACTGGTCAGGCCATTGGGCGTCATCCGGTCATAGTTGCCTTTGGCACCCACGCACATATAGAGCGGGCTGCGGCCGGCATAGCGGACCTGCGGCAGGGTCCCCAGGACATTGGCCTCCCCTTTCAGGAGGTCTACCGGCCACCAGTTGATGCAATATTTCGGATTGTCCGGGTCCTTCTCCAGGCAGTAGCCCATCCAGCCCTGGTAGATGGAGCCGGTCTCGTCCGTATAGTTGCAATACTGCGAGCTGGCGCTCGGGTACAGCCGGCAGGACCGGACGATCTTGGTGTAGTCGTAGCAGATGCCCGGCGTGCAGTCTGCGTCGGTAGAGCAGGTCTTGCCCTCATCCTCGGCGTTGCCCCCCCGGCACCGCAACTCAGCGTTGGTCCGCAGGAGAGGTTTCATGGAAACATCATCCAGATAAAACGACAGGGACGTGCCGGTACCGGCCTGGATTATCTGGAGGCGCGCGGTGGAAAAATTCGTAAATTGGTTTGTCCCGGTTTCACCGGCTGTAAACGGACCGAACTGGTATTCTTCCCAATTTGGCTGAGTCTGGTTTTCCTGCTTCAGGACCGGCACAAACGGGCTGCTGATGTTCTGGTATCCGACAACATTCCCTGTGGCGCTGATCAGGGCCAGCTGGACCTGGATGCGGTCGTTGGCCGCGGGCTGGCCTGATGGTCTGAGCCTGAACGAAACGACATACTCGTCGCGCGGAATCAGCGATCCGCTCAGGTCATACGCGATGCCGTCAAACTGGGCCGTGGTCCGGACGATGGCTACATTGTTCTCATCCAGCCCAAAATTGACCGACGGGATCTGGCCGTTATTGGCGTTTTCTTCTGACCAGGCAATGTCAGCACTGCCGAGTGACGTCCACCGTGTCGACATGCTGCCCAGCGGCAACTCGTCCGTCCCGGCATTGGTGTATGTCGTAGGGGTCGTTGGCGGCACTACTTCCACAACGGCCGTCAGGGCCGTGGTCAGTATTTTATTCTTCGTATAGTCGCTGTCGCCAAAGTTGCCGTTCGTAATCAGTTCGCCGGTGTACGCCGTTTCGCCGACCTCAGCCATGGCCGGGACGGGGAAATCGCCCTGGATGATGCTCTGGTCCGGCGAACAGGTGTTGCCGGTCTGGCAGGTCCCGCCATTTTGGCACTGGGCATTATTGACGCACGTGCGGGTCGCGTCATTGCTGCACCGGTCGCAATCGCTGTCCTGGACGCAGGTCAGGTTCTCGTTGTTCTGGCACCGCCGGCCCCAGTCCAGCCCGGCAATGACCATGCCCGACTTGTTTTTTATCTGGTCGACAAATGCCGGGGTATTGTAGGTCTGGTTGACCTGATCGCTCCGGACCGGATGGACACACTCGCCAGTCTGCGGGTCCATCTTGTCGCACAGTTCGCGGCTGATGCACAACTGTTCTTTGGTATTATCCTTATTGGTAAACGGCAGGTATTCGGAGCAATCCAGCCACTGCCCGCACACGCGGTCTCGGATCACCTTGACGACCGTATTAGCGTTGCAGGTAGTGGGGTCAGTGCACGGTTCTGGAGTCTGGCCGTCCTTCACTTCGCGGCTGTCATATGTCAGGGTTGATTTTGACGTGTCGTTGAACAGCCGGCAGCCTTCTTCGCGGTTTACCAGTCCGTTGCAGCTAGTCTGGTCAACCGTGGTCGACTGGTAGTAGTACGCGTGGCAGGCGAACTGTTCGACATTATTCGCGTCGACGTACGTCACACCGTCCGGCAGCTGCGGAACGCAATACTTGGTAGCATTCGGGTCAGTCGTGTCGACCGGGTCTTCCGGATCGCGGTATTCGGTACAGGTCGAATTCTGTGCCGAACAGTTCCCGACCCAGCCGGTGGACGGTATCTGCCTGATCCCGTCTGAAACCCGGCAGCCCTGGCCCGGGAGAATATTCGCGCAATCGGCGTCACTGGTGCACAGTTTACCGTAATCATCGCCGCTGGAGCAGAATCCGGATGTCATCGGGCAGTCCGGCAGGCCGGCTTTCGTGCCGGTCTTGTACCAGCCGGCGACAGTCTGGCCGGTCACTTTCTTGTATTCACAGGTATTGGCGCCGGGATCCTTGAAAAAATACTGCGAACCGGTCGCCGATGTATATGCCTGGCAGCCCACTTCGGTATTCAGGCACACGGTGGAATCATATTTGTCAGGATTATTGAGGAGGTACATGTCGGAAAAATTCTCAATATTCCCATCGGAGTCCAGGCTTGGCTTGCCCATGCGCTCGCATCCCTTTTCAGTGGCGGCACAGCTCTTCTTGGGGTCATTGACGACGGTAACGACGGAATCAGCCGGGACGGTACCATTTACAGTGGAAGTGATCGGATATGTCAGCTGATCCGGCGTGGTCGAATTTTTCGTGTCAATCATCGCCTCGCAGCCCACCTTGTCCGGACCGCACAGGCTGGTAAACGACTTGAGGTAATGCGTATTAAGTGAACGGTCCTTGTACAAGTCGCACCCCTCGTAGCCTGAACACATCGTATATGAATCCTTGATCAGGTAAATATTCTGGTATATTTCGGTCACGACGATATTGTCCACGTAAAACGCGTTGGTGGAATACAGCTGGAGTTGGACACTGGTTAAGTCGGTGCCGGGCGGGATATACAGCGGCCCAAGCGTATACTCGTTCCAGTCGCCGGCCCGCGCCACGGCCTGCCCGGAGAAAGCCAGGCCCGGTACGGTCGTCAGCGCCGCGCCGACAGGCGTATCAGTGGCCGCGGCTTTGGCAAAAAACGAGATGGTATATGACCGGTCCTCGGCCATGCCGATGCTTTGGGCCACGTTTGGGTACGCGGCGCTGTTGGCCACCAGCATGGAATGTCCGCCGACATTGGTGGCTTCATTGCTGTAGATGCCGTTGCCGACCCACGGGCTGACGCCGCCGTTTTCAAAATCAGTACTATAAATGTTGCGGATATTGTCCCCGGCATTGCCCTTGTAGGCCCGGCAGCCGACGTTGTTCGCCTCGCACGACACGCCCTGATTTGGAACCATATGGTACAGGATGTTGGCGCCGTCGTTAGAATTCCGGTACGCTTTACACTGGTCAGACGAGAAAATGACTTTCGACTTCCCACGGTAATATATGTTCCCCTGCGCGTCAAAAAACTCACGGCAATCCAGGTTCTTTTTCAGCTGGTGGTCGATGCAGTCGCGGTTCGTGGAGCACGACACGCCTGAGATAGTACAGAGCCCGGCCTGGCAAATGTCCGCTACGTTGACGCACGAGGAGGCCGTAAAATTTTCCGAGCTGTCTATTACCGTGTCCCCGTTTACGTCCGCCGTCCTGTTATCGACGCAATTCGCCCAGTTGAGGGTCGCGTCCGGAGCTAATGGGCCGGCTCCATCAGGGTCGTACTCCCCGTCGGTTTTCTGGGGCAGGACGTTCGTACATGGCGCATTGTCGATATTGCTCTGCTTCAAATCATATTTTTTCAACTGGTACCCGAACTCATCAGAACCTTCCCAGGTATAGTAGGTCCTGATATTGGCCGCGTTCGGGTCTACGCACAGGCTGATGTGGCTGTAATATTCCTTGCCCTCGCCGCCCTGCTGAAGCGTTTCCAGGTTGGTATACTCTTCGCAACCGACGGCCGTAGCCGGGCAGGACAGCCCGGTCGAGGCGATAAACGAAACCGGATCGCGGGTTGGACGGTTGGGCATGCTGGTGATCGGCAGTTCCCGGTACGCCTGGCAGCCGACGAATTCCGCCGGACATTGGTTGCATGAGGCGGGGTTATTGGGGTCGCAAGAGCTGGGACTGGTGATCGTCCCGGTCACGACGCGTGACGTGGTTGTCGACGTATACGCTTCACAGCCGACTTCCGACGGCTTGCAGACCAGGGCGTAATCGGCGCATGCGGCGTCATCCGTAGCCGCGTTGCCCGTACAGTTCAGGTATGCAGGAGGCATTTTTAAATACGTCTTCGGGGATGATTCGTACGCTTTGTAACCGGTCAGTGAACCGATTTCCAACTGGATATCGTCAATAATGACATCACAGGCATCACCAGCCGGTCGGCTCAGCACCGGCGTCAATAAATTTTTCATGGCCGGCGTTCCCGGACCGCCGAAAGATACCCATTGATCATCAGGAATGAGTGTAAATGTTCCGGTATACACGTACCGAACCCAGTTTTGCGAAGCCGTAATGGTGGCGGAACTCGTGTAATCCCAGGTGCCGTTCGGGTCGTCGGGATTCTGGAGCACGTTTGCCCCATTGATCACGATTGCCCGGCCGAGACTGATGTTAACCTGCCCGCTTGTGGGGTTGCAGTTCACCGAATCGGTGGCCTGCTTGGCGTAAAACGACAGCGTATAACTTTGCCCATTGGTTGGTTTGCCGGCATCAACCGTGTCGGCGATCGTCCAATGGCCATGCAACGGCGTGGCTAGGCAGTCAGCGTACGCCCGGATCCGGCTGGCAGTCCGGCCGTCAAACGTGTCCGAAACGGCAATCATATGGTCGCCGCAGAGGACGCCGCCTTCTTCCAGTCCGCTGGTCCAGTTGCTGAATAAATCAGGATTATAGGGCGGCCCGTCTTTGGCCCCGTCAAAATTACCTGCGCCAGTTGTTTCAAATATTTCAAAATTTGAGTTCAATAATAAGTTCGTCCCGTGATTCGCCACGCTCATCAGCTCGGTACAGCCTTCGCCGGTGGCCTGGCACGTACCGGCATTGTGGTTCAGGTTGATCTGGTCTCCCCCTTGCGGCGGCGGCAAGGTCGTGCACGTCCATCGGTTTGTTGTGGCATCCCAGTCACGACAATAATTCTGGCAGCCGGCATTGTCCGCCGTACAGCCGTTGGTATCCACAGTATCCATCAGGTACGCCACGCTCTGTCCGCTGGCAGTACTGAGGGCCATGCAACTCGCACTGTTCTGGTCACACGCCGTTCCGCTGAACTTATAGATCGGCTTTTCCTCGACACAGTACCCCCACTTCTTGCAGGAACCGTCGTCGTTTTCCGCGATGCACGACTGCTCGTCAGCGCAATAATCGCTCTGGCGCTGGATAATCGTCCCGGCGGCGTCATTGTTGTCTATGAAACCGTCGTTATTGGTATCCACCTGCTGGACCGTTTCCTGAGAATCAATTTTTTCACCGGCACCGGCCCGATTGCAGGTTACGGCCGGCAGTTTCAGCACCCAATTCGGGTCGACTAAATGGTAAAACGGCGAATCAACGTTCGCATACTCTTTGATAATGGAATTCAAGGTATAATTTCCGCCGTTCAGTTTACGGATATAATCTGCCGCTAATTCCCAGCCGACCGGTATGACGCGGTATTTCCGTAAAATCACCAGGCTCCGGTACGGATATCCATCATAGTATAACGGCTCCACACCACTCGCGTTGTATCCGAATATTTTCGAGCCATCGAGGAGCCCGGCGTCCAGTGCCTCCTGAACGGTCATTTTCTGCTCGATGGCCGTAGAAAAACGGCTGTCGATGACGCAAGTATCCGGCGTCGGGTCCTTGGAGTCCGGACAGCTGGAGATGCTGGACAGGACATCCTGTTCGCCGCCGACTACGTAGTCGGTCTGTTTCAGGTCGGCAAACTGGATCTTGGCTGTGGTAATGCCGGAAGACGTACCGAAGATGTCCACGCCACGGGGTCCGGAACCAACAGTTTTTTTCGTACCGGCATTGGATGGTGCCAAACCTTTAGTCAAGTACTTCTCGATAAGCTTGGACGCCAACGTGTTCGTGAAC
This sequence comes from Patescibacteria group bacterium, assembly GCA_041649335.1. Classification (GTDB taxonomy): domain Bacteria; phylum Patescibacteriota; class Patescibacteriia; order UBA10025; family JAHIVO01; genus JBAYGJ01. The sequence goes on along the minus strand of JBAZNF010000016.1, from coordinate 8,876 downwards.
GTACCGATGGCATCAGCGATCCGGGTACCGGTCTGGATGTACAACGGCTTCAGGGCTTCTACGGGCAGGTCACTGGCGATTTTTTCCACCAGCGGTCCGGGAGTTTTTACGGTTTTTGAAATCGGGTTGATGATCGAGTCAAAAGGCCCGGTTATTGTTTTCGCGAATTCCGCCGCTTTGGCCGCGGCTGCGGCCGTTTTCTCGGTCTCATTTACTATGGAAAAATATATGCCCAACTGGCTGGATTGCGGATTGAATGTCTTGGAAATTTCCGCCAGGTACAGTTTGGACTTCTCCGTACTGGTCAGGTTCGGGTCCCAGTCTGTCGTGGCGCTTTCAAAATTATTGATAATACTGGACAGCGGGCAGGTTGAGGTGTAGAGCGGGGCGGTTTGCCCGGTCACGTCTTTTCGCGCCAAGACCTGCAGCTGGACTTTCAGGGGCAGACTGACGCCCAGCGTTTTATCAAGCGGCGTGCAGAGTGAAAATGAGGCCACGCATTCCGGCGCGCCCTGCATCAGATAGGCTTTCCCGGCAATAAGGTCTTTATCGGTATCTGAAGAATCCGGCGGGCAACTTTCCCCGTCATTACAGCTATAGGGCGTACATCCCAGACTGATGCATTTATTCTTCGCTTCAATACTGGAAGTACAATCCTGGTTGGCAACGGCGACCGGACATTTCATCTCTACCGGCGGGCAATCAGAATTCGTGGCGCATTTTTGGTACGAATACCCGGCGCACGTCGATTTGCCAAGCTGGCTGGACGCGATGGAGTCGAGTAAATCGCCGGCTGCCGCGTCAGCGGCGTCTTTCAGGTATTTTTCCGGGTTTTCCGGCCAGAGCGGCTTTTGGCCGGGCTTACCCGTCACGATTTTTGTCGCGGTATTATAGGCTAAATTATTTAAATAATTTTTCAAAATATTCTTGAAAGCGACGTCAGCGGCTTTCTTAAGCACGGTGGCGATCTTCTCGGTAATGGTCCGGGGAATATCACCGATGGTCACGCTCGTATCACCGGCGCCCAGGATGGCACGGACCTGCCTCGGCGCGAAAGCGGCCGGCAGGACAAGCTGGACAGCGAAAAAAACCAGCGCCCCTAAGAGGACCCACCGCTGTTTTTTATTGAATTTTTTTATACCTTTCGCCATGCGAAGCGATTAGTACTGAAATTAATATTTCTACGAATTCGTATTGGTAACCCCGGTCGTCTGCGCGTTCTGCTCCAGGCTGTCCAGATAAATCTGGCGCAGGGTATCGTCATCAACCTGGTCCAGGGAATCCTGCGGGACTCCGCTTTGCACCAGCAAATATCGTATGTCCGTGATGGAAAGGTTCTTCAGGTCATCATATGACACCGTCTGGTCGGCCGCATTCACATTTAACGTGACATCATTGGTGCCCGCCGTATTAGTGTCTGTTGTCGTGCCCTCCTGCTCTGCCAGGGTCTGTTGGTACAGGTCAAGCAATGACGCATCGTCCACCTGGCTCAAATCTGATTCTGAAACTCCCGAATCCCGCAAAATCGAGCGCAGCTGGTCGGCAGACAGATTCTGGCCGGTATCGAGCAACCCATTCGTCAAATCTGTCTGGGCATTTGCGTTAGCCAGCGAACTCGCGTTGGTGTTTGTCGTCTCCCGGCTGCAGGCCTGTCCGGTCGGGCAGTTTGGGTCAGCACCCTGGTCAATCTCCGCCTTATCCGAAATGCCGTCGCTGTCACTATCGCTCAAATACGGACTCGTATGATAGACGTATAACTCGTCATAATCGGTAATACCGTCCTGGTCAGTATCTTTTGACCGCAGGCTTTCCAGTGTAGAGGCAGAGACCTGGTTTGTCGGAGTTTGCGCCGTATTAGCCGCAGCTACTGCTGAGTTGGTTTGCTCTTTTTGGAAAGGACGCTTCAATTGCCGGCCTGTCTGCCAGACGCTGAAAGCCAGGACTAAAACGATAAAAACGGCCAACCCGCCGAAAACTCTTTTCCGTCTTTGTATATCAAAATCATTTGTCTCAGGCGATTCAGCGTTGCCGGATGGCATATTTTGGCTGTTTTCATTTTTATTTTTACTCACAAAAAAAAGTGACATTTATGATACAATTATATCACATTAGCACAAATATGTCAATTATAATTCACTTTGACTTTTAGAATAATTCTCAGCCAACCTTACCCAATCCCCCACGCCTAATTCCTGTGCTCTGGACAGGGGGGATATGCCGGAATTTTTCAGGAAATCACGCGATTTCTCGTCATTCCAATAAAAACCGGCCGCCAGGTTGTTGTGTAATTGCTTGCGGCGGGCAGAAAAGCAGATCCGGGCGATCCGAAACAACAACGTAATCCCATCCGGCCCAAGCTTCGCCGCGTACCCATGCGGATCCTGCCCGATGTTCCGGACCTGTAAAATGGCGGAGTCGACGGCCGGCTCCGGCCAAAAACACTTCCGGTCAACTTTCTCCACTAATTCGGGCTGGCCATATAGCTGAACGGCCAGCGCCAACAGGCTAAAGCTGCCGGGTTTGGCTACGACCCGTTCAGCGACTTCTTTTTGGACCATGACCGTCAAAGAAGACGGGCGTGGTCTGTTTTCCAAAAAATTCCGCAAGACCAGAGACGTAATATTATACGGTAAATTAGCCACCAGCCGATAACGCAAATCTTTCATTTCTTTGGCAATGGTCGGCCACGCCTTGAAAATATCTCCCTGGCTGGCCTGGAGGTTCGGATGGACAGCGCCCAGTTTACGCAACGCCGGGATAAAACGGCGGTCCGCCTCTACGGCAATAACCCGCCGGGCATGGCTTGCTAATTCAACGGTCAGTACACCGAAACCAGGGCCGATTTCCAACACGGTATCGCCTGGCGCAATGGCGGCGGCCCTGACCATACGATCAAGCGCTTCCGGACAGATTAAAAAATTCTGCCCGGACCGCCTGTCAGGGCGCAGGTTGTATTGTTTGCATAGATGTTGTACCGTCTCAATTGAAGCTAGATTCATAATAAACACGAAATTCGAATATCAAAATTCGAAAAAATACTTAAAAGAAAAAAATAAAAATATTGAGACTCCTCATTTGGAAACTGCTTCTGTGTATTTATTTTTTAGAATTTTCTGGCTTTGGTTCGAATTTCGAGCTTCGCGCTTCGAATTTGCTTACGTGGCATCTTTCATGAACATATACATGAGCGAACAGACGCCGGCTAATACGAACATCGGCACCCAGGGCGAGGCAAAATAATGGACAATCAGGATAAGCGCGGCCGCTGTCAGGCATTTTGCCACGGCAATGGACTGCTCATAAAACACCGTATACGACAGGACCCCGTATTTCTTGGCCTGGTTATAGGTCATGGCCACTAAGGGGACGAATAATGCTTCCTTTGAAAAACGTGACAGGGTATCTAGGCTGAATACATGCCACACTTTTGTAGCAAATCCCCTAATTATCCAGCTGATAAAATATAAGATGCTGCCGAAACGCAGGATATTTTCCTTGCGGTACCGGTCAGCAGCCCGGCCGACGTATAATATTAAAAACCCGGTCACCAAGGTGGCAAATGCCACAATCGTGCCTATTTTGAGGTAATCCGTCACCACCAAATAAATAAAAATCGGCCACAGCGTTAAAACGATCAGTTCCTCGCCAAAGCCCATATACGCCAGAAAATTTCTCCGGTGCTGGCTGTCCCATAACTCCCGGAACACTTCGGCATACGAAAACTTGACCGGGCTGTATATCTCTTTTATGCGTAGCAGGGGGAATGCGGACATGATAAAAAAGACTGACACGACGATAAACAGGACGCTAAAATTCGTCCATTCCAGTATCGCGCCGCCGATAAACGGGCCAACGATAAAGACAATCATGTGCAGCGATTCGATCCCGCCCACTTCGCGGCCGCGTTGTTCGGTGGAAGAAAACTCCGCAAAATCAGCATGGTACGCCGGCCAGTAGAGTGATTTCTGCAGGGCATACATAAATGGAGCCAGGTAAAAAAATATCGGCACCGCCGGAATGGCGAACAACGCCAAATAATAGGCGATCAGGAAAAACTGGCTGTAAAAAATCGAATGTTCATACCCGATCCGGCCTATCCAGCGGCCGATAAAAGGCAAAAACAGCGAATACAAGGCATACACCATGAAATAAAAAAAGACGATATGCTTCAGGGAATACCCGGCCGTGTATAAAAAAATCGGCTCAAACAGGGTGACCGACGCGATACCCAGATCCATCAGCCCGACTGACCAAAAAAGCTCCTTCAGGTCGCGTGACGGATGTTTGGAAAAATAATGGGGCAGGTGGAGCTGGAATTTCTTGAACGAGCTCATGCCGACTTTTCCTTGTGCCCTTTTATCTTGACCGGCCCCTGGCGGATGATTTTCACTTTCTTGCCGTCAACCTGGGCTACGGTAGAAACGGGGATTTCCGGCAGATCGCCAGCGTCGAGAATGAGATCCGGCAGACTTTCCGATTCCTGAAACATATGGATGACGCACTCGGCCGAATAGCAGTTGCCCCGGCCGCTGATATTTGCGCTGGTGGACGTCAATGGACGGCCGCAAGCTTTGACCAGCGCCACGGCTACGGGCAAATCCGGGATGCGCACGCCGATAGTGGGCAGGCCAAGCGTCAAAAACGGAGGGACAGTACTTTTTTTCTTAAAAATAATCGTCAAGGCTCCAGGCCAGTATTTTTTCATCAGGCCGTATTCCTCCGGCGTCACTTCTGCGATTTGATCGAGCATTTTCGGCGTATCAATGATGACCGGCAGCGGTTTTTGCACCCGCCGTTTCATGATGAATAATTTTCCGATCGATTGCTCATTAAGCGCGTCTGCGGCCAGGCCATATGCCGTATCGGTCGGGTACGCGACCACGCCTCCATCGACGATGACTTTAGCCGCCTGCTTGATAATCTCAGCTTCGGGCTTGTGGGGATTGATCTTTATTATTTGCATAGGTGTGGATTATCTCTTTAAATAATGCTTAACGCTGGCCACTCTCAAATCATGCGCATGCCGGGCAGGCTTCTCTACGCCGAGATCTTCCAACACATGGGCCGTAACATCCGTGAACCACCCGGCCTGCTCCCCGTCGCTCACGAAGCCGAAATACATATTCCGATGCGCCAGCTGGTAAATGCAGTCTTCCAGCATGGCACGCGGGTCATCCGACACGACCAGCGACAACGGGTGGCAAAACGATTCCCCGCCCTCAATCAGGTAAATCGGCATGGACAGGTCGGCAAATTCCTCCCAAGCAAACCCGGTGAATTTCTCGATCAGGTCCAGGATGACGCCGATATACTCGTTGAATACTGTTTCAAAATCGGCGCCCCGGCCGACAATATTCCGCCAGACATCCTCGAAATTCCCTTCTCCGCGGTACAGCCGTTTCGCATAATCATAATTATATACTATTTCCGTGATTGGGTGCATAGGTCATGCATTAGTGCTCAGACTCACACTCCAAAGCCTGTAGAATTGCTTCAATAACCCCGTCAATATTGTCCTCGACTTCAATCGACCAAATACGAATAACCCGATACCCCTGTTTACGTAAATAGTCGTCTCTTATCAAGTCGTACTCTCTATGATAAGAGCAGGCGTGACCGCCGCCATCAATTTCTACCACTAATTTCCGGGCCCGGCAACAAAAATCAGCGATATACGGGCCGATCGGGAATTGCCGATAAAACTTATAACCCCGTAATCTCTTATTCCGGACCAGTGCCCACATTTTTGTCTCAGTCGGCGTCTGTTTCTTGCGCAATCGTCTGGCGAATTGTACCTTCTTCTTTACCATATAGCGATTCAACTCTCCCTTACTCTTGTTTATGCATTTTCCGACATTATTGCTCTCAACAGGCTTTCCTAGCAGTAATGGTTCTACTCTCCCCCTCTCTTACAAGAGAGGGGGAGCGGCCAAACCCAGGACAAATGACGTGTCAATCTGAGAGCATAAAATATTGTAATCCACCCAACGCCTGTAAGGGTGAGTTGGCATCTAGAGCACAAAATTAATTAATTTCTTAGGAACGAAAATCACTTTCCGCGGCTCGCTGGCCGCCAGGTACTTTTTTACCTTTTCCCGTACCTGGGCGGCTCTGACAACCTCTGATTGCGAAGCTTCGGCCGACATGAGAATCATATCCCGCAATTTGCCATTTACTTGTATGGCATAGGTAACATCTAATTCAGTCAACTTACTTTTATCTACCTTTGGCCAACGAAGATCCCACATTTGTACTTTATTAATCTGGTTTCCTTTTTGTAATATCTCATTCAACTCTGATGTGATATGTGGCGCAAAAGGATACATGAGTGTTAATAATACCGACAATTCAATTCGGGAAAAATTTCCCCTTGTGCGTAAATAATTAGAATACTCCATAAACGTACTGACGGCTGTATTGAATTTAAAATTTTCAATATCGTAAGATATTTTCTCAATAAGCTGGTTCATTTTACGCAGTGCATTTGGGTCAGACTGCGTTTGGGGTGTGTGCCGATTTTTAACTATTTCATGAACCATCCCCCACACCCGGTCCAAAAACCTCTTTACGCCGACAATGCCATTGGTATTCCACGGCTTGGCGTCCTCAAACGGGCCCATGAACATCTCATACATGCGTATAGCGTCAGCGCCGTACTTTTTGATGACCTCATCAGGGTTCACCACGTTGCCACGCGATTTGGACATCTTCTGGTTGTCTTCACCGAGAATCAACCCCTGATTTTTCAATTTAACAAACGGTTCTTCACCGCAATCCTTCGGCACCACGCCGATATCATAGAGAAATTTATAAATAAAGCGGGCGTATAAGAGGTGCAAGACAGCATGTTCCGCGCCACCCACGTATAAATCAACGGGTAACCACTGCTTCAACTTCTCCGGATCAGCTAGTTGCTTGTCATTCTTCGGGTCGACGTAACGCAGGAAATACCAGTTTGACCCGGCCCACTGGGGCATGGTGTTGGTCTCACGTTTCGCCTGGCCGCCGCACTGCGGGCATTTCGTATTCACCCATTTCTCGATCGAGGCCAACGGCGATTCGCCCGTGCCGGTCGGTTCGTATTTTTTTACATTCGGCAATTCCAGCGGCAAATCTTCTTCCGGCACCGGGACAGTGCCGCATGTGTCGCAATGCACAATCGGGATCGGCTCACCCCAGTACCGCTGACGGGAAAACAACCAGTCACGGAGCTTGTAATTGACCGCAACTTCAGCTTTTCTTTTGGGAAAAAAAGGCAGTATTTCCGGTATAGATTTAATCCCCTTGGCTTCACTAAAATGGTATTTGCCATGAATAAGATTGATCTCAACTTCTGGCAGCTTTTCTTTGTAATAGACCATGCTACCGACGGGAATATAGGGATCATTATCCGAATGTACAACAATAAAATGTTTTACCTGTGTACGAATTTTTTTCCAGTTAAAATTCTGCGTCTGATTCATCTCTTCAACAGAACCCCAATCATAATCAGGGTATTCCTTTTTTAATTTTGCCCAATCTTGCAATGGATTTGTTGGCGCAACAAAAATTACCGTATCCACTTTTTTCCCTGATTCCTGAAGATAATACAAAATTGAAGCGCAACCGAGGCTATGGCCGACCAATACCGAACTTTCGTGTATTTTTTGGTCGTATTGATGCAAAAAAGCATTCCATAATTCCAATGTCGGATGGCCTTCACCGGGCATGGTTGGCACTATCGTCTCCCAACCAAATTTTGCTGTTTCCATTTTCAGCCACGGAAACCAGTTCTCTCTTTTATGCCCGCCGATACCATGGACAACAAGGCAGGTGGGATGTTTTTCCCCCGATTTTGATCTTAACCATTCGACAACTTTTTTCTTGAATTCAGTTGATTCCATCCCGTCAAACTGGCCAGAATTAACCATTACGCCGTCACCAACACATGCCGTCGGACGCAGATAATTATCCCAGATGAATTTGGCGTTCCCGTGAGTTACGAAATCACGAACCTGTTTTTTTGCCACCCACTTCGCCTCATGCTTCTTTTTTTCTTCATCGCTGACCGGTTTACGTTTTTCGTCGATTAAATCAAACACAATGCCCACCGCGACCCCATACCGGTTCTCATTCTTATGGGGAGCGTAAAATTTCGTATGCACTTCCCATTCGACCTGCGTAACGAATTTCACGTGCTGATATCCGGTTTCTTCAAGTATTTCCCGCTGAGCCGCGTCCACCGGATTTTCACCTTGCTCAATGCCGCCGACAACGAACGACTGCCATGATTGGTCCCGCCAATCCAAGCACAAATAGGTGTCGTCCTTCGGATTCCTTACAATTCCATAGATCAGCCGGCGTTTTTCGAGCGGCAAATCATTTCGCACCTTTAAGTTCGTCGTATTCTCATACAAAGGGGCGATAACTTGGGTTATGGGTAGTTTAAATTTCTTCGCAAACTCATAATCCCGCTCGTCGTGCGCGGGCACGGCCATAATGGCGCCGGTACCGTATGAGCTCAATACGTAATCCGCGACCCAAATGGGAATTTTTTTCTCATTCACCGGGTTAATGGCAAAGGCGCCGGTGAACACGCCGGTTTTATCCTTGGCCAGGTCAGTACGGTCAAGGTCGGATTTCTTGGTAGCCTCAACCTGGTATTTACTGACGGCTCGTAGCTGCTCCGGCGTGGTGATGTGCTTGACTAACGGATGCTCCGGCGACAATACAAGATACGTCGCACCGAATAACGTATCTGGCCGGGTCGTAAACACTTCAATATCCTGGTCAGCTTTTTCCACACGGAAAAGAATTGACGCGCCCTCGCTCCGTCCGATCCAATTCCGCTGGAGCTGCTTGATGTTCTCCGGCCAGTCAAGATTATCAAGGCCGTG
>JBAZNF010000015.1:0-26216 GCA_041649335.1 Patescibacteria group bacterium | reverse complement strand
GGAGTCAATAAAAGTTTTTGGCCGTCAATTTCCGATGTGAACTGCACACCCCGCTCGGATATCTTTCTCGACCGGGCCAATGAAAATACCTGATACCCTCCTGAATCAGTCAGGATGGGTCCCTTCCAACCCATAAAACAGTGTAGTCCTCCCGATTTTTTAATTACTTTCAACCCCGGCCTCTGCCAGAGATGGTACGTATTTGAAAGTATGATCTGTGCTCCAGCTACGCGTATTTCATCCGGCGCCAAAGTCTTCACCGCCCCTCGAGTGGCAATCGGCATGAAAAATGGCGTGTCAATAACACCGTGCAATACGGCAAGACGCCCGGTTCGTGCCCGGCTCTGTGCGGATTTTTTGGATAAAGAGAAACTCCGTTGAATAGAAATTGCCATTAAAAACTTGAAGAATTCACGTTTGCATTCGCGTTTATTTCGGTATTTGTATTCGTGGTCACGGCCTCGATCACGATCCCCTTACCTGTTGCCAGTGGATCGGCAGTTAAATCAGAAGTAATGATATCCTGGGAGGGCGTCAGTTCCTGTTCGGTGAAGGTATCCATTGCAGTCGTCAAACTTTTCCCGGTCAGGATCATCAGCTTACCCACGTCAGTACTGGCTGGTGTCACCGAAACACTAAAACTGGCCGACACTTCCGGAATAAGCTGGCCGACCTGTGCCGGCAGCTTATTAATAGACCAGGTGACCGTCCGTGTCACGGTATCAAAACTGATGGTGCCGGCCGTCACGGCAGTGTCGTGTTCCCATGTCACCCATTCCGGTAGGACCGTACTGACTGACACGTTCTGCACCTCATTGCCGGTATTGTCCAAATACCAATTAATGCTATAGGCAGTTTTCTGGCCGACTTGCGGAGGCAACGGGCCCGAGCCAATTTGGATGTACTCATCGGAGTAATACCGGCCTTCCGCGCGTAATACCAGCCGGCTGTTGATTTTGGTGGTAATGCTGTTACTGGCTACGGACAAGGAACCGCCCTCAACGTCGACGACATTCGTCGAGACAGCCTTAGCGGTGCTCATGATGGAATAATTCTTGTCAGCACTGGTCAATGGGATCGGCGGATCCTTAATGCTGATGCGCAAGGTCACCTCGCCTTCGTCACCCGGCTTGACCGACTGTAGCGCTGGCACCGTCGTGCCGTCCCAGGTCACGGTACCGCCGACTTCCTTGCCGTTCTGGGAATTGATCGTTTTATTCCAGTCGACCAGCTTGCTGTCCAGCTGCAGTCCCAGCGCCAGGTCCTTAATTTCCGACTGGCTGTCATTGCGGTATTTCACAACATAATCCAACGTACCGCCAAAATCCGCCGTCGCGTTGTTTACGCTGTCATTAACTGACAGGGTCAGAATGAGCTGCGGGTTGGCGACCACGACAATCGACGAACCCTCTGCCTGTTTATGGTACTGGCCATTATCATCCGTATACCCCACCTCCACTTTAAACTCGCGCATGGCGCCTTCGTCGCCGGCAATAGTCCCCTTGAATGACAATTCATAGCTCGCCCCGGCGGCGATCTGATCAATGTCCCAGATTCGCTTGGCCTGATCGGTCGGCGCAGGATTCAGATCCGTCACAGTTACGTCGGATGGCCAGTCCACTGTCAGACGGACGCGGTCAAAAGCCTCTTTCGCGCTGTTCGTGAATTTCACCCGGAACTCGGACGCATGACCGCTGACCACTTTCAGCGGTATTTCCATATTCAGATTAATGGCCGATTTGGACAACGTGACGGTGAATGTGCTTGATTTCTGGAATTCCGAGCTGAAATTCGCCGGTGTGTACGTGACCAGGACGGTAAACGTCTGTACGGAGCCGATATCCCCGAATGGCTGGCCGATGAATTCAACCGTCCGGCTCTTGCCGTTCGCGATAGTCCCCAGCGCCCAGGCATTATGGGCGTCATTCTCGGCATCAGGCGACGACGATTTGAAAATAAAACTGTCCGGAAACTGGACGGTCAATTCAACATTCTTTATGTCAATGACTTCATCATTTTGGACGGTGATAGAAAAAATATTGTCCGCTCCGGCCGCTACGCTGGACGGAACCAGGGTCGTCACAGACACATGTTCGCCTTTGAACTGTTTCTGCCGGCTGACAAAAAAATAAAATCCGGTCAGCGTTACCCCCAGGATGACCAGCAAGCCGACGACCACCCAGGCGATAACTTTTTTCTTCCGGTTCGGGTCACGCCTATCGATAGTGAACATTTCCGACCGGGCCCTACCTTTTGCCTGGTATAGAGCGGCAAAATCAGCCGAGGCGTTCTCAGCGGTGTTCACGGGCAATTTCTCGTCCTGTTCCTCTTCCACTAAAATTTTACGGACAGCTTCACGTTCGCCGGTATCCCGGGCGGGATTGGTAAGCGGTATGGAATTTTTTATTGGTGGTTTTATTTTTTTTGGCATACTTTTGCTACTGTTCAATTTCTAAATATCAAATTCCAAACAATGACTTAATTCTAACGTGATAAACAGTATGCATCATTTGATCATTCTCTAATCAGTATAGCAGATCAGGCTAGCTTCAGGAAAGGCGTAAAATCAAGATCATGCTCATGCGTATAATTCAGAAAACCGTTGGTCAGCCGGCCGACCGCCTGCGATAACGCTTCAGGCGTTTTGATACGGGCCGGCGCTGGGGTGTCCGCCACCAGCCAGCGCACTATCTTGATCATGTCGGGCTCCATGGCTAGTCCTCCGTCAGCCGCTTGCCGGCAACGTGGACAGACCAGTCCGCCCTTTTTATGCACAAACCAGTTCCGCTCTTCCCTGATGCGTTCGCGACAGACCTGGCAGTGATGCAGTTCCGGGAGAAAGCCGACGATCCCTAAAAATCGCCAGACAAAACGCCACGTCACCATTTTGGCGTCAGTTGTTGACACTCTGTCCGTCCGCTCCAAATTGCGGAACGAATGGTCAATCAGTTCAAAGAGGCGCTGGTCAGGCTGGCTCGTATATGTGGACCGGTCAACGATTTCCGCCATCAGACCTGCCAGCGCCACAGACGGTAAATGCCGCCGTATTTTCGGATACGTATACAGCTCATCAGCACCGGCTATGGTTTCAAAGGTACGGCCATGCGCCAGGGTGAGCTGGATCAGACTGAAGGGTTCCAGGCAGCCAGCCAGTTTGCTGGATATTTTACGTGCGCTGCGGGCCACCGCAGTCATTTTCCCGTATTCGCGGGAATACAAAACCACCGCCCGGTCCGCTTCCCGCCACGGCTCGTGCTTGAGCACGATCGCTTCGGTCATATACGTGCCCATAAAAATCGCTTGATTATTTCTTCTTGATGCCGAAAGTAACCTTTACCCCAGCAATAGCGAATACCGATTTCAGGTCCACGTTGTCCGGCAAATCCGGCAAACACTGCGTGGCAATAACGTCACGACATACGTCAGATTTGTAATGCAAAAATATTTTTTCCAGCTCCGGATCCAGTATCTCATAATACAAGGTGATCGTGTCTCCGATGGTGAGGCTGGCATCCTTGCGCATGGCATTAATCTGGCGTACGATTTCCCGGATCATCCCTTCGTATTTCAGTTCGTCAGTAATAGTCGTGTCTAATGCGACGCTCACGCTGCCGGATTCCTTAAAGGCGAACTCCGATCCCTGCGGCATCGTTTCCACGAAGATGACTTCTTTCACGTTAACCTCTTCCTGGATCAACGTTTTTATTTCTGGATCAAGCGCCCGGCCCTTGATGATGAATTGCGGCAATGGCTGGCGGACTTTAATCTGCTTGTCTTTACGCACACTGTGCCCCAACTCCACCGCCTGCCGGACCATGGCCATTTGCTCTAAAATGGCCGTGCCCTCCTTGGTTACCTGGCCCTCCGGCCAACCAGCCATGTGCACACTTATCGGTTCAGCGTCTATTCTCACCTCGCGATACAATGCTTCGGCCATGAGCGGTGCTAATGGTGCCAATAACCGGGAGATAGTTGCTAAAGCGTAACGCAAAACGGCCAGCGCATCCTGCTTGTCTGCCCCCTCATTTTTAAATCGGTTGCGCGAGCGACGCACGTACCAGGTGGACAACTGAGTGATGAGATCAGCGATCAGGCGGCCGGTTTCAGTCACACCGTATGCGTCCATTGATACTGTCGCCTGGCTGACCGTCTCGTGCAGTTTGGCGATAATCCATTTATCCAGCACATGGGCTGAACGGCGCACTTCCACTGGAAAATTTTTCCTGTCCGTCCCGGCGTACATTTTCCAGAATGACAGGATGTTCCATACAATCAGCCATTGCTTTTTTACCACTTCCTCCAGCTGTTTCTCGTCGAACAGCTTGGCGTCGCCGGGCTGGTTTACCGTGAACAGGAACCAGCGCAAGGTATCCGCGCCGAACTTATCAATAATATAAAAAGGATCGACAATATTGCCTTTTGACTTGGACATCTTCTGCCCCTTGGCGTCGAACACTAAATTCAAACAGACGACATTTTTATATGGTACTCCCTTCCCGAGCAACGTCGACACGGCCAACAGCGTATAAAACCAGCCGCGTGTCTGGTCAATGCCCTCGGCGATGAAATCAGCCGGGAAACTTTTCCCATTATCAATGCGTTCCTTATTCTCAAACGGGTAGTGCCACTGGGCGTACGGCATGCAGCCGGAATCGAACCACACGTCCACGACTTCTTTTACCCGGCGCATAGTTTCGCCGCACGAACACGTTAAAGTGACGGAATCAATATACGGTCTATGTAAATCAAGTTTATTGCCCGTGGCCAATGGCGACGTGCTACGAGCAACAAGCTCTTCAATAGAACCGAGACATTCCCGCTTCTCGCACTTCTCGCATTCCCAGATCGGCAGCGGCGTGCCCCAATACCGTTCGCGGGAAAACGCCCAGTCCTTCACTTCATTCAGCCATTCGCCGAACCGTCCATGCTTGATGAACTCCGGCACCCAGTTGATATCCTCGTTGTTCTTGACTAACTGTTCCTTTACTTTCGTCACGGCGATAAACCAGGAATCCTTGGCGTAATACAGCAGCGGCGTGCCGCACCGCCAGCAGAACGGGTAATCATGGCGGTGCATCTCTTCCTTCAGTAATAATCCGCGCTCATGCAAATCGGTGATGATCCCCTGCTCTACTTTTTTTTGCTTTACGAACTGACCGGCCCACTTGGAGACGTCAGCAGTAAAAAGGCCGTTCAGGTCAACGGTGTGGTGCTTCGGCAGGCCGACCTTCTCTCCCAATTGGTAATCATCCTCGCCGTACATGACTGCGGTATGCACCACGCCAGTCCCTTCCTCAGTATTAACAAAATCCGCGGCATAAACTTTATATGCCGTTTCCTTTTGTAACGGTTTAATGTCAAACAACGGCTCATATTCTAGTCCGATCAGCTGTTCGCCTTTCATCGCTTCAACGGCTTTCGCGTCTGGAAAAAGTTTCTCCGCTACTGCCTCCGCCACGATATATTGCTTGTCATGAATTTCAACCTTTTTATACGCAATGTCTTTCCCGACCGCCAGCGCCACATTTCCCGGCAATGTCCAGGGAGTGGTGGTCCAGGAAACGATATATGTATCTTCCTGTCCTTTCACTTTAAATAAAACGTAAACGGAATTATCCTCGACCGACTTATATCCCTGCGCCACCTCGTGCGATGATAGTGCAGTTCCGCACCGCGGGCAGTGCGGCACAACCTTGTGCCCCTTGTACAATAAGCCTTTATCCCAAATCTGTTTAATCACCCACCACAGCGATTCTATGTAATCATTTTCATACGTCACGTACGGATGCTCCATATCCAGCCAAAAACCGATCCGTTTTGTCAGGTTTTCCAGATCCGTCTTGTATTTCCACACGCTGTCGCGGCATTTTTTGTTGAATTCCTCAATGCCGAACTTCTCGATCTCCGGCTTTCCGGAAATGCCCAGTTCCTTTTCTACCTGAATTTCAACCGGCAACCCATGCGTATCCCAGCCGGCTTTCCGCTCAACGTAAAAACCGCGCATAGTCTTATACCGGACAATGACGTCTTTATATGCCCGGGCTAGGACATGATGGATTCCCGGCTTGCCGTTGGCGGTAGGCGGCCCTTCAAAAAAAACGAAAGGCTCCCCGCCCCTGGTCTGGTCCAGGGTTTTCTGGAATATGTCTTCCTTGTCCCAAAACGCCAAAACTTGCTTTTCCAGATCGGGAAAGATAGATTGCGGGGCCGGTGCCTTTTGTTTAACGCCTTTCATAATGTACTACTGATTGTACTGAAAAAATAACACCTTGTCCAGCCGACGGTATCCATTAAAAAATAAAAAAAGCTTCAAGTCACTGGACCCGAAGCCATGTTTATAGGATCGGCTTGCCTATGTCAGCCGCCTGCATTTTTGGCAGGAGAAAAGGCCGGTGTTCGGACGTGGCCATCCGGATTGCTTCCAAATGCTGTATGTCGGGATAAGGCACCAGCCTGGCCAGTGCCAGTACATACTTGTCTGAATACTTGCCTGTGTCAGCTATGACATGCAGTAAATGTTCGATGGTGCAATCCTCCGGATCAAACTTCTGGCCAAAACTGGTCATCCGTCTAAACCACAATCCGGATTTATACTGACCGGCGAATTCCTCTTTAAATTTGATGAAGGCTAAAACTATCAGGCAGCCCATAAAAACAAAGAAAAGGAATGCCCCCATACGCCTCCTTAATGTAAGTTATAAAAGATCAATATAAAACTATACGCCGTCAACCGGCCTTTGTCAACCAAAAAATACCCTCATGCGAGGATAACGTTAGCCTGTTACCGATGCGCTTACTCGTCAAAAATATCTATGCCAAAAACTTTGAAAATCAGCCAAACCGGCAACAATACTAATTTTAAGAGAATATTCATGGCGTACAACCTTATATAATAATTATATATAAATGATACTGCACGTCAACGGTAAAGCCCCTCACGGAAAGCACCGGTTTCAGTGTTTGAAAATTATTCAAATCTATTTTTCACCGGCTTTCCGGACAGCTGGGGAACTGACCAGGCATGATCGTTTGAATACCTGGCTGGACACGGGAACAAATACGATTTTCAGCGGCTGGACATTACCCCGTACAATCCGGATGGCAGTCGGCGGGACATCCAATCGTTCGGATAAAAAATCAACCAGCGCCTCATTCGCTTTTCCCTTTTCCGGCCGTGCGGAAATTTTTATTTTCAGGTAATCCCCTTGCACCCCAACCGCGCCCGACTGCCGCGCCCCGGAAATGACTTTTATTTGAATGACGGTCCCGCCGTCTTTTTCGTAGTACCACATATAGTCTAGGTTGGATGTTAAAGGATGACAGTATGGTTATAGGGAAAAAGTTATTATGAGACAATAAACCAATAACTTTCATCTATACACACTTCCTTCAACTTTTAACCAGCGACCGATACCCAGCCCCCTAAATACTAACCTACTAGTGACTAAACACTATCTTCATACACCCTCACTGTCGCCTCCGCGATCCGATCCCAGGAATGGGCGCTAACGAGATATTTGGAGAGTTTGAGGCAATTTTCTCGGATCGGGTCGTCTTCCGCCATTTTGATCGTCCGCAGCCAGTCATCAGTTTTTTTCGGTGACGCGTACAGTACCGTCTCATGGTAAATGTCCCGCAAGCTGGGGATGTCCGCTACGATAGCCGTCGTACCGCATGCCAGCGCCTCCAGGATCGGCAGGCCGAAACTTTCATACAGCGACGGCTGGATCAGCAAGAACGCCCGGTTGTACAGGTGCACCAGCTCCGGAGAGTCAGGAGGCAACACTCCGGTATAAACAACATTGTCAATGCCATTATCGCCTTTGGGTGAAACATCCGACTGTCCGGCCGGTCCGACTACCACCACTTGGTACTCCGTTCGCTGGGCAATTTCCACGATCATCCGCAGATTTTTATACGGGGCGGGCGTGCCGACGAATAACAGGTACTTGCCGGCGATGCCGTATTTTTTCAGCGTCACGTCCGTCTGTGTCCTGTCTACCGCCTGGAAAATATTTGTGTTGACGCCATTAGGGACCACTGACAACCGGTTATCCGGAACATGGAAAACACGCTTCACGCCTTCCCGCACTGCGGCCGACACGGCGATAAGACGCCGAGCCCGACGGAAAGTACGCGGCACGGCCCAACGCTTACTGATGAACTGGTGTGGCTGGTGCCATTCCGGATGCTCAAAAATACTCACGTCATGAACCGTGGCCACGAACGGCTGTGAATAATTAAGCGGCGCGGTTGGATTCGGGAAATGCATCAGGTCCACGCCGTGCTGCCGGATATACCCGGACAACAGGCAGTGCTCCCAGATGAACGGCAGCCTTTTTTTCTGCCCCCGGTCCAGCGCCACTACCCTGGCGTGGGCCGGGATCCACCCGCTGGGCTGATCAGTATAAATAAAAACAGTGAACGAATGTTCGTGTTCGCCGGTTACCACCGCGGAAATCAATTCACGGGCATAGCGGCCGATCCCCCCAATCGTCCCGACTGCCCGGCCGTCTATGCCTATATGCATCGTAAAAAAATCGAAAAAATTACTTCTTGGACAATGACTGGTAGACCTGGATCGTCTGGGCAGCGCACGACTGCCAGGAGAACTTCTTAGCCTGGGCATACCCGAGGGTTTCCAGTCTTTTTCGCAGGTCCGTATTTTCCAGCAGGCGTCTCATAGCCTTGGCGATTTCCAGCTCCTTCAGGGGGTCGACCAGCAACGCTGCCCGGCCGGCAACTTCCGGCAGGGATGAGGCCCGACTGGTAATGACCGGTGTACCACATGTCATTGCCTCCAGGACCGGCAACCCGAAACCCTCATAGAGTGATGGGAATACGAAAGCCGTCGCCTTCTTCAACAGCTCGATTTTCTGGTTATGCGTCACATAGCCCAGGTACTTAACCTGCTTGGTTATTTTCAGCTCCTTAATGGTGTTGAAAACGTCTTCGTGCCTGAAATCCTTGCTGCCGGCGATGACCAGCGGATAGGCGGAAAACTCCGAATCCCATTCCAGTAATTTCTTGTAAGCGCGGACTAAGGTCACGACATTTTTCCGCGGGGCCAGCGTGCCAATAAACAGGAAAAAACCGTTGCCGAGCTGGTATTTGCTGATGGAATCAATTTTTTTGTTCTTGACCGGGATCTTGTCTACTACCGCGCCCTCATGGATGACAGCGATTTTTTTCGCATTGATATTGAAAATGGATTTCAAGTCGCGCTTGGTGCTTTCCGAAACGGCAATGATCTTGTCGGCTTTGCGCAAGCTCTGGGGCACCAGCAGCTTGGACGTAATGATCTGGGACGGATACCAGGACGGATTCTTGTACATGGCCAGATCATGCACGGTGATGACGGATTTTTTTGGATACGTAAACGGCAGCGACGCAACCGGTGAATGGTAGACGTCCAGGCTTTCTTTCATGAGGTACGCGGCGATCAGCATATGCGAATACGCGAACGGCAAATAACTGTTGTACTGAGAAAACGGGAAATGCTTGATTTCGACGTTCGGCCGTTCAAATTCACGCGTATCCTTGACGCGCCAGTCAAAATACAGCGCATACTGGTTTTTCTTGTCAGACTCAATAATGGTTTTGACCAGATAATACGTATAGTGGCCGATGCCTCCGCGTTCGCCCTCCACTGGGTTGAGAATTGTCCGGCAGTCAATGCCTATTTTCATAAAAAGAAATTATGATTACATCTTTTCCGGTGCCGTGATGCCCATGACCGTCAGTACGTTCTGCATCACTTGCTGGGTGGCCTTGAGCAGGACCACGCGGGACTGGTTGACCTCGCGGCCGTTGATGACCCGGCACTGTGTGTAAAAATTATGGAACTCCGTAGCCAGTGTCGTCGCATACGCGGTCAATACGTGCACCTGATATGATCGGGCGATTTCTTCCACCAATTCGGGCCACTTGATCAGCTGCCTGAGCAATCGCAGTTCCGCCGACTCCAACGGCGCTTTCACGCTGGGACCGGAAGCATGCTGTTTTGCCTTGTTTTTTACCGCTTGTTCTTTGACCTTCCTCATTATACTACAGATCCTGGCATGGGCGTATTGGACATAATACACCGGGTTGTCTTTCGACCTCTTTTTTGCCAGGTCCATGTTAAAATCCATATGGGTATTGAAATCATACATCAGGAAAAAATACCTGGCCGCGTCCGCCCCCACCTCATTGATGAGCTCCTCCATCGTGACAAACGTGCCCGACCGTTTTGACATGCGCACTTCCTGGCCGTGCTTCAGCAAACGGACCAGCTGGACGATGATAATGTCCAGTTTGCCAGCCTGGCCGAGGATGGACATGGCGGCTTGCATCCTGCCCTGGTACCCGTGGTGGTCGGCGCCGAGGATGAATATTTCCTTGGTGAATGCACGCTTGAAAAAACGGTGGTAACGCAGAGCGATATCAGACAGGAAATATACCGGATCGCCGTCCGCCTTTATCAGCACCCGGTCCTTGTCGTCGCCGTACTCTTTCGTCTTGAGCCAAATGGCGCCTTCGGATTTGTACAACAATTTTTTTTCTTTCAGCAACGTCAACACTTTGTCCACCAGCCCGGACGTATACAGTGATTTTTCCGAAAACCAGGCATCATACCGCACGCCGGCCTGCTTCACGAGGACCCGTTTGATGCCGCCGACCATCTTCTCGAGGATGCGCCCCTTAATCTTGTCCCGGACCGCTTCCAGCTTGTGCATGTTGGATAATTTATAGTTCGGTAGGTAAAGCGTCTGAGCCAGCTCGTCGATATACGCGCCCTGGTAACAGTAGTCCGGAAAATCCACCTTGATCCCCTGGTGCTGCCAGTACCGGCGCAGCACGGATTCGGCCAGGATATTTACCTGGTTGCCGACGTCATTGACATAATACTCCCGGTACGGCCGGTAAC
The DNA here is from genome assembly GCA_041649335.1 of Patescibacteria group bacterium. Classification (GTDB taxonomy): domain Bacteria; phylum Patescibacteriota; class Patescibacteriia; order UBA10025; family JAHIVO01; genus JBAYGJ01. The sequence goes on along the minus strand of JBAZNF010000015.1, from coordinate 15,307 downwards.
CGGCCAACTGTAAAATATTACACAGTGCATCGCCGCCAAAGGCGGCGCGACCGTTGCCAATCGTCAACGGACCCGTCGGATTGGCTGAAACGAACTCGACCACAACGCGCTTGCTGGCGCCGACGTCAGAGCGGCCGTATCGCGATTTTTCGCGGAGAATCTCCTCAGCTTGCTTCATCAGCCATTTCTCATCCAAGAAAAAATTAATGAATCCCGGCGCCACTACATGCGTTTCACGTATTCCCTGCGTCTTGCCCATGATGGTGACAATCTGTTTGGCGATTTCCATCGGACTCTGATGGACAATGCCGGCCAGCTTCATGGCTGCATTGGTCGTATAATCACCGAACTTCCGGTCCGGCGGCGCGTCAACCTCTGCGGAAAAATACGCCTCTGAAGTTTGCGGCCACAAACGTATAACTATCTTTAATATTTTTTTACTAAGTTGATTTTTGAAATTCATGGCTACAGTATAGCATTTTTGCAGTAAGAATAAAAAAACCTCCGATATGCCCAATAAGCAAATATACGATATACTGTATATGTAACCCCCTGACGACTATACGTTATGGATGAACTCTTACACAACGACATGCAATTAGCTGCTGATGCCCAAAACGGCAGCGAAAACGCCCTGTGCCAGCTGTACGAACGTTATTTGCCTCCGTTGTACCGCTATTGTTACGCGCAATGCGGCCACCGGCAGACGGCCGAAGACCTGACCTCAGAAATTTTCCTGAAAATGGTCCGCCGATTGCCGTCCTTCCGTGGCCAGGCATCATTCAAGAACTGGCTCTATGCGATCGCCAAACGGACGGTAGCTGACTACTGGCGCAAATACTATCGGCATCCCCTTATCCCGCTTGAGAATTTCCATCAGGACGCACGCGCCGTGGTATTGTCGACAGATACTGATAGGGAAATCGAATCACTGGCCGCGATAAAAGAATCTCGGGCGGAGAATATCCTCAAATCATTGCCTGAAAACTACCGCCGGGTCCTGGACTGCCGGTTCTTGAAAAACATGACCATCGCCGAAACAGCCGAGGCGCTGAACGAAAGCGAATCAAACGTCAAGGTGCTCCAACACCGCGCCCTGAAAAAAGCCAACGAATTATTCAGCCCCTTATGAACGATTTTGATACGAACGAACAACAAATCATCAAGAAACTGCGGGCCGCATCTCCGGACGCCGTGCCGTCAGCCCGGTTTTCCCACGCCTTAAAAAATAATTTAATCAATGAATACCGGACGCACCAACAACGTCCGGCCAGGAACACATTTATGGACTATACATACCGAAAAATCATCTTCGGGTTCGGCAGTGCGGCGCTGGTCGTGATGGTCGCGGCCTTTGCCATCACCGCGTTTATCAACCCAAGCAACCCCCAATTTTTCGGGGCGGCCAATATCAAACCGCAAACCGCCCCATTGCCGACCTTTGCTTCGTGCGCCGACCTGACAAAAACTTTAAAAACCAACCAAAACACAAGCAACCGCTATTTCGCCGAAGATACGGCACTGGGGATTGGGTCAACGACTCAAAAATCAACAGCTACCGCACCTGCGGCCGCTCCGGTGGCAGAAAACGCCACTGACTATTCCCAGACCAACATCCAGGTAGCCGGCGTGGATGAAGCAGATACAGTAAAAACTGACGGGACTTACATATACAACATCTCCGGCACCACCGTGTACATCGCCAAGGCCTATCCGGTAACTGACGCCGGGATCGTCGGTAAAATCACGTATGAGGCGAACAGTACACCGCAGGAAATATTTATCGACGGTAATAATATCATGGTGTTCGGCCAGCGCTATTCGGACCTCCGTCCGTTATTGGAAACCGACAACACCGCAGAAGCAAGCGGTTCCGGAACCAGTGGATCAGCGGCAGCGCCGTCAGGGGTGCCAGTGCCGGATATCTACCCCTATTACGGATCAACCTCCGTAACGTTCGTTGAAGTGTACGATCTGACTGACCCGGCCAACCCCGTCCAGAAGCGGGAACTGGAATTCGAGGGATCGTACAATACCTCGAGAAAAATAGGAAAATATGTGTATTTCATCCTCAATACCTACCCCGACTACCGGCTTCTGGAAGAAGAGAATCCCCTGCCGGTCCCGCTCTATAAAGACATCCCGGCCACCGCAACGGACACTTCAGTCACGTCCGAGCCGCTGGTCGGCTGCGCCGATGTCCAATATATTGACCCAATTTCGTCCAACCAGTACGTATCCGTGATCGGCCTGCCGATTGATGATTACACGAAAGACATCACTAAAGAGACGATCCTTGGTTCCTCGCAAAACGTCTACGCCTCGACCAATAACCTGTATATCGCCAACACGACATGGGATGCCTACGAAGCCGGGTTCATCGATAAAATAACCGGCCGCCAACCGACGGAAAAAACGGGAATATTCAAATTCAACCTGAACCAGGACAGCATCGCCTACCAAGGGACCACCGAAGTACCCGGGACTATCCTGAACCAGTTTTCCATGGACGAATACAACGGCTATTTCCGCATCGCCACCACCACCGGTTATGTCAGCCGGCAGAACAGCACCGCCACGAACAATGTTTTCATGCTGGACAAGGACCTGAAACAGGTCGGCGCACTGACCGAGCTAGCGCCGGGCGAAAAATTCTATTCCACACGTTTCATGGGCGATCGGGCGTACCTGGTGACATTCAAGAAAGTCGACCCTCTCTTCACCGTCGACCTGTCCGACCCAACGGATCCAAAAGTGCTCGGACAGCTGAAAATCCCCGGATTTTCCGATTACCTCCACCCGTATGACGACACACACATCATCGGCATCGGCAAAGATACAGTTGAAGCGGAAGAAGGAGATTTCGCCTGGTACCAGGGGCTGAAGATGGCCATTTTCGACGTCAGTGACGTAACCAATCCGAAAGAAATGTTCACAACGGTCATCGGCGACCGCGGTACGGATTCCCCGGCATTGACCGACCACAAGGCATTCCTGTTTGATAAAGAAAAAAACCTGCTGGTCATTCCAGTGACGTTGGCCGAACTGACTGACGCGCAAAAATCCGCGGCAAATTCCGCAGCGAATGCATACGGACAGTTCGTCTTCCAAGGCTCATACGTATATAACATCACCTTAACGAACGGGCTCACACTCAAGGGCCGAATTACCCATGACGAAAACAACCAGCAAGCCCTGAAAAGCGGCTATTACTACGGCGGCGATACCGCCATCTCCCGCAACCTGTTTATTGATGGCAGCCTGTATTCCCTGTCACAGAAAAAGATCGGGATCAACAGCCTGACCGACCTGGCCGACCAAGGAAGCATTGAATTGAAATAACCGAATTGTTCATCTCTCAGCGCAGGCTTTCTGGCCTGCGCTGAGTTTGGATATATAAACCTGCACTTTTGGTTTATCGGGAATTACTATATGATTAAAGTACAATGCCCTCATTAGCCCACAACAAACGCGGACTGCATGGATATGAAATCCTCGACAAATACGAGGCGGGGTTGGTTTTATTCGGTGCGGAGGTTAAATCCATCAAAACCGGCCACTGCAACCTGAATGGCAGCTATGTGTCTGTACGGAACAATGAACTGTGGCTGATCAACTGTCACGTCTCCCCGTACCCCTCTGCCGCCGGTCAGGAACCATACCCGCCTAACCGTGAACGCAAGCTGCTTTTAAAACGCAAAGAAACGGGGGAATTGATCGGAAAACTCAAGGCTAAGGGGTTGACAGTTTTGCCCATTTCTGTCTATACTAAGGGGAGCCTGATCAAGTTAAGCATCGGAGTTTGTCGTGGTCAAAAAGCCTACGACAAGCGCGATAAAATCAAAAAGCGGGAAACTGACCGGGACATCCAACGTCTCATGCGTCACAAAAATTAAACCCCCTCGGTTATCTTTCATTGCCTTCCTTTTCCAATTGGTTTAATCATCGCGAGGCCACGCTTACCCGCCCACCTGCCTTATGGCAGCAAGGTGGACGCGGCCGGGCCGAGCGATACAAACAATGGAAAGAATATGATGAAGGGAAACCGAAGGTGTCCCTTTAAAAAATATGGGAGCGTTTATAATCGACAGTGAGACTCCCTCAAAAGTAGCGAACCGTCCTGTGCTTGTACTACGACGTTAAACTGGCTACCGGCAATTACAAATGCAAATACATTTGTTTCAAAAGTGAAGAGCGCGTTTGCTTCGGCATTCGCTATGCCTTCACTCGCAGTCGCCTAAAAAACCGACTGCCATCGTGCGCCTGACTCCTGGTAAGGACGCCACGGTGACATTAACCGGGATCGGACGTGCTGTTAGCCTTCACGCGCGCCTTAAACAATAAAAGGATAGGGTTAGGCGGTTTTGCCCGTTCCATACGTTTGGCCCGAAATAACAGAGCGGGCTATGTTCGTAGACACTTTTGAGATGTTTTTCTGGACAGGGGTGCAATACCCCTCGCTTCCACCATCCTTCGCCGAAGGCGAAGGTGCCAACCCAATACCACATGAAGTATTTCGTTTACATCCTTGAATGTTCCGATAAAACCCTTTATACTGGTTGCACCAATAACGTACCAGCTAGGGTCCAGCGGCACAATCAAGGACGCGGCGCGCGCTATACCAGGGCCAGATTGCCGGTCAGAATCCTCCATTCCGAAACTTACCGGACGCTAGCCTCAGCCAGAAAGCGAGAAGCAGAAATCCACCGCTGGCCGCGTGAAAAAAAATTCAAATTAATTCAAACCAAAAAAACTAACTAATCATTAACGACTAAAACAATTAGTACCAAACAATTACGCGTTAACGGCGCCATCCGTGTGCCGCAGGTCAGGCTCATTGATGAGCTCGGCAACCAGCATGGCGTCGTGGAAACCTACCGCGCTCAGCAAATGGCCCGCGAAAAAGACCTAGATCTGGTTGAAGTTTCCCCTCTCGCCCAGCCGCCAGTCTGCCGAATCCTGAATTACGGGTCATACCAGTACCAGCAGGAAAAAAAGGAGCGTAAACAGAAATCAAAGGTCAAACAGGTTGAGGTCAAGGGTATCCGACTTTCGCTCAATATCGGTCCCCACGATCTAGCCACCCGCCGCCAGCAATCCAAAAAATTCCTGGAAAAAGGCGACCGGGTCAAGCTGGAAATACGGTTACGGGGCCGGGAGCGCGCCCATATGGCGCGGGCCAGAGAAGTTATGCAGCAGTTTGTTGATTCCCTGAACGCAGAAACCCCGATCGCCCTGGATAAGCCGATCAGCAGTATGGGTGGGCAGCTATTCGCCGTTATCGGTAAAAAATAATCCTCATATATTTTCCTCACGATTCAGCACTACATACAGTAGTGAAGCTGTACGAATATATAAAATTTCCCTGCTATTTATGTAATATAATTCATGTGTTAATAATCACTGATCACCATGCCAAAAATCAAGACGCACAAAGCGACGGTAAAACGATTCCGCTACACCGCGGGTAAACGGTTGATGCGCCGGAAATCCGGACAGGACCATTTCAACGCCCGTGAATCGGGTGTTACCTCGAAAAACAAACGGCGCGATCTCCAGACATCCGGACATTTTGATCGAATCATTAAACGACTAACCCCGTACCAATAATATGCGAGTAAAACGTGGCACCGCGCATGTAAAGCGCCGAAAAAACTTATTAAAGAAAACCAAAGGATTCCATTGGGGCCGAAAAAATAAGATCAAGCAGGCCCGGATCGCCTCCCTGAAGGCTGGCGTACATGCTTACCGCGGCCGAAAGGTGAAAAAACAGGAATACCGCCATCTCTGGCAGATCAAGATCAACGCCGGTGTCCGTCCGTACGGCCTCTCGTACAGCAGGTTCATGGGCCTGATACACAAGGCGAAAATTGGCCTGGACCGGAAATCACTCGCCTACCTGGCTGAGCACGAACCGAAAGTATTCGAAGAGCTGGTTAAGACGGTAAAAAAATAACAACCGCTTTGCAATAAACAAAACAGAGCGGACCTATGGTGTAGCCCGGTTAACACGCCTCCCTGTCACGGAGGAGATCAGGGGTTCAAATCCCCTTGGGTCCGCTCTGTTTTGTCATTCATTCGCCTCCCTGCCTGTCTGCTATAAATATGCGTTTGGTGGCTTTTTTGGCATCTTATCTTGTTGACAAAATTGTAGGTATCTTGCTAAGGTGCCCTAATACACAAACAGAAAAACCACTAAACGTTCTTCGAAATCAGAAAGATGAGGTGAAACATGCCAAACCTGAACGTACTGATGATGTTGGCCGATAAGACGGGTGCCATCGGAATCGGTGAACGCATTCGTGCACTCGGCGGAACAATTTACGGTTCAAAGGGAACTGTCAGCAAGCTCAAAGAAGGCAATGTTGACGCAATTGACATTGCCACCATCACCGGCCGTGGTCCGATCCTGGACCACAAGGTGGTGTCGCTCAATGGCGACTTGCACGCTGGATGCTTAGCAACCGGCGACGACGAGCTTGCCGAACTCGAACAGCTCGGCATCCGCAGACTGGACATCGTCTATATCAACTTCTACCCGCTTCATGCGGCCATTAATGCCGCTAACGCGACGGTTGAGTCGGTGGTCAAAGCCTGGGACATCGGTGGTCCGACCATGCTGCTTTCCGCGGCCAAAGGCGGACGCATACCCGTCACCGACCCGGCCGATATGCTGCGTGTCCTTGAGCAGCTCGAGACGAATGGCACTATCAATGACACGTTCCGGCAGGAACTGATCGAAAAAGCCGTGTTCACTGTTCTCGCGTACTACGCTCCGCTCTGCTCATTCCTGAGCGGCGGCGGATACAAGGTCATTACCGGCCGGCGCGTCAGCCAGCATAAGAAAGGTGAAAACGCCTGGATGGGCCCGTATACCGTCTACACGACAGACGGCGGCGACCCGCTCTCCCTGCCCGACCACCTGATCCAGGAAGGCGGCATCGACTGCAGTTTCGTCAACTACTGCGATTACGAGCGGATCCTCCAGGTGCTGACCCATATTGCCGCCAACTTCCAGGCCAACGGCTGGCCTATGCCCTACATCGCCATCGCAGTAAAGCACGGCAACCCATGCGGAGCTTCCTTCGGCCGTACGGCGCGGGAAGCTCTGGAGAATATGATCAACGGCGATACGCGCGCTATCCATGGCGCCGTCGTCATCATCAACTTCAGACTGGACACGGTCTGCGCGGAAACGCTCGCCTACTACAACTATACCGGCCCGCGAAAACGCATCCTCCACAGCATTATCGCACCGGAAATTGACGGCGCGGCAAAGGAAATCCTGCAAGGTAAGGAAGAAAAATGCCGATTCCTCACCCACAGCGGACTGGCTATGATCGCCCCCTTCGAAAACCTGACTGCGGACGTCCTCGACCGCGCTGAACGTATCCACTATATCCGCGGCGGCTTCATCGCCGGATCCAACTACACTAAAGTCTTCAACGTCACCAATCCCAATTTGGTGAAAGAAGGCGCGGACCTAAGTGTCGATCAGCAGCAGACCTTGGCTTTCGGTGAAGCGATCAACATGACTAGCAACTCCAACTGTGCCACATTGGTCAAAGACCGCATGCTCATCGGAAACGGGGTCGGCCAGCAGGACCGGGTAGGAGGATCGGAACTCGCCGTCAAGCGGGCGACGGATGCCGGGCACGATACGAAAGGGTCTCTGAACATCCAGGACTCATTTTTCCCCTTCCCGGACGGCGCTGAACGCCTGATTGAAGCCGGGGTCATCATGATCCTCGCCACGTCGGGTTCGACTATCAGCGGCAAAAAAGTCCGCCAGGTCATATCCGAACATGGCGTCACCTACTGGACGCTTCCCGACGATGAGGATCGCCGGTTCAGCAATCACTGATTTTTATCTCATTCTGCACACCCAACGACTCCCCTCAAAAGGAGCCGTTTTTTTAATTGACAAACGTCTGCCGTATTTGCTAAGGTGACCGGACTCAAACAGAAACAAATAGCCCATAAAAACCGTATCATTCCAAACGCAAGGAGGATCAATCATGGGTGCAATCCTATCACCCGTCCGAAAAGCGTTCCGCACACTGGCGGGACTGACCCTGCTCAACCGCGGCAAGATCCGCGACCTCTACGCCCTGCCCGATGAGCAGTACCTGCTCTTCGTGGCCAGCGACGGCATCTCGGTCTTCGACGTCGTGTTGAACGCCATGATCCCGAACAAGGGGTACGTGCTCAACCTGATGTCGCATTTCTGGTTCATGTTTCTCGAGAACCGCGGGGTCAAAACCCACTTCGTTGCCGCTGGCGCGGCCATCGATGCCTACCTTCCGGAAAGCCTTCGTGGTGACTCGGATCTGCAGGCCAGGGCCATGGTCGTCCGCAACGTTAAGCCGGAAGAGTATGAGTACGTTTACCGCGACGAACTGACTGGTTCAGGCCTCACCGAATACCTTGAAAAAGGTTCAGTCTGCGGTCACCTGCTTCCGGATGGACTCCAGGACGGCGACAAGCTGCCGTATCCTATTTTCACACCGACCACCAAAGAGGAGTCCGGCCATGATACCGCCGTATCGGCGGCCGTGGTCCGGGAGAAGTACCCGGAAGAATCGAAACGCGGGCACAGCATCTTTCGGCACGCCGTCGCCTACGCCAAACAACGGGGCGTGGTCATTGCCGACACGAAATTCGAATTCGGCCGGCACGCAGACGGCACTATATACCTGATTGACGAGGTGCTCTCGCCGGATTCGAGCAGGTTCTGGCTGCAGAACGAATGGCTCGAGGCGCAGGCGAAGACGGAACGGAAATCCCCTTCGTCCTATGACAAGCAGCCGGTCCGCGATGCGGCCAAGAAACTGGGGATCCACAAGCTGGATAACCAGAGCGAAACCGACCTCCAGAAGGCCTGGGACTGGGAACTACCCACTGAACTGATCAGCGCCACGACTGCCCGGTACCGGTACATCTTCTGGCGCCTGACCGGCATGACTATCGAGCAGTATGCCGAAAAGCTCGGCGTCAGCCTCCCGCGGCCGCGCAGGAACGTCGCTATCGTCGTCGGCAGCGACAGTGACCTGACTGACGAGGTTAAACGCGTCATCAAGGCCGAATCCGGCAAAATCAGCGTCGTCAATGTCAGCGTCGTCAGTTGCCACCGCAACACGCCTGACCTGGCCGAGATCGCGGCCAACCGTTCCCCCACGATCGATCTCGACGACGTCGACGTCTTCATCGCCGGCGCCGGCTGGGCCGCGCAGCTGCCTGGCATGCTGGACGCGATGCTGTTCCACAATGGCCGGCGAATCCCGGTCGTCGGACTGGCATTTGGTACGGAGGGTACCAAGGAATTCGATGCGGCGCGCCTGTCCATCGAGTGCCTGCCCAGCAATCCGGTCATTATCAATGAACTGACCGGACAGGCGTATGCCAACGCTGGCGGCCTCTCGGAAATCTTCCGTCGCCTGGCGACGGGCGAATTGCCGCCGGCCAAACCGCGCAAAGAGAAGCCGGCGCAGTTCAATGTCCCGATCTGATCTTTTGCCAACAGCTTTTTTACCATAAGCGGTTCTACACCAGGACCGCTTTTAAAATTAAAAAAATTGCGTTGCCCGAGGGCGACAACGCAATTTTATAACAGACGCATCTTAGCCGACGAGCCCGTGCACCCCGCTCATGATGAGCAGAATAAACGGCACGCTCAGCCAGAACGCGCTGGTTTCCCGGTCATGCGCGGCAAGTTTGACGCGGAACACCCACGTCAATGCCAGTGCCACGACGATCGCGATCCCGGCCGTTAACGAGCCGCCAACTTCAGACCACGGAACCAGAGAGAAATGGAATCCTGCATACCCGGCGCATACTATCGCCAGGACGTAGAAAACCACGCTCTGCGTCCGTGAAGCTGGGGCCCGTCCCATCGCCAGGAGGATGAAAAGGATCATCAGCGCCGCTGCAATTGTCGGCAGCACCGCCAGCACCTGTTCAACTGGGAACTGCATATGTTCCTCCTTTCAGAAGGTTCAAAATCAGGTCATGATAACGCCAAACAGCAGTATTGTCAAGGTGATAATATCTGCTGAACATGCTACCCCTTGACATTTTAGGGATAATCTGATAGTATATATGGCTATCACTCTTGAAAGCTCTTTGATAGCGACATAAACGCCAGTGGTTTCCGGTTGGCAACAATCGGAGATTTTCACTGGGAAACCCCGAAACTTCCTCACGGAGGAGCTCAGGTGAACATCGCATCATTCGTACAAAAATTTACAATCTTCATCAAGAAGATTGTGACGCATTTTGCACCACACCTCGACGAGTTGCTTTCGGCGATTATCGCCAGAATGTACGGCAAGGAATTACTGCCCGGGATCGAAACTGCGCCGATTGAAATGCGCAAAGGCAACTGTACAATCCGAATGGACCCGAACGAATACCTGCGTCTCTACGGCCATCTTATGATCGGCTGTGGAGAGGGTGATCTCGACGAACACGGCGATGGCGAAGAAGACGTGTGCGCCGCCGACCTAGTGGCCCGTCAGCTGGGAGTGGCTGATCATCCCCGGTTGATTCCGCTGTTGAACTTCGTCCGGCGGGAAGAATCCGACGGACATACCACTGCCCTCGATCTTGCGTCGTGCGTGAAAGTGATGAACTTTTTCGCCAAGCGTAAGTCACCCCGCTACATGGAAGTTTGGGTCGCCACAGTGGTACTCCCGTACCTCACAAACGACGCCGAATTTCCGGTCAGGGAAACGAAACACCGGCGCCTGGCGCAACTGTATGATCGCTGGCTCGCTGAGAACAAACTCGATCCCAGTGATCCAACCCTCTACCACCTCGGCCATCTGGTCCAGGTGCTGGCCAAACAACCGCCCTCAAAGCTGTTTGACGCCGCCGAGCTCACGGCACTCCTGTGCGCCTCGGGTCCGGATGGACAGGAAACAGCCTACCGGTGGCTGGTCCCGATGTTTGACGCCTTCCGCGCCAAACAGATGGATTTCCTCCAATGCGTGGAAATCCTCAAAGGGCTGAAGCCTCAGGTGATTAAGCCGTTTCCCAACAGCCACCAGCGCGAATGGTGGCAGGTCATGACCGTTCCCCGGTCTCTCAATCCGGGTGACCTACGGTCACTCAACTCGGCCGCCCGATTCCTGTTCAATAACCTGGACTTCCTCATCGTCCAGCGCCCGAACGGCGCCACGTCCATTCTGCAGCAAAAATCCTTCAACGGAGAAATGCTGCGGATGGTCACTCGCGCGGTCAGGCTCGAGGAACAGATCGCCCAGGGTGTCTCTGAGGACGAACTGGTCACCGATTTCGAAGATCTGGGATCGCCGAGGAAACTGACCAATATCAGCCGCTGGTACCTCTTCTTGAACCAGAAGAACGACGGCGGCGCGTTGTTCAACGCTTCATTCACCCAACCGGAGATCAAGCCCACCAGCATACCGCTCGACGACATCTCCAGCCTCATCAGCGACGTCATCCCCCGTGTCGTCAGGTACGGGGCCAACGCGACCACCTGGTCGCACTATCTGGCGCAGCGGCTTAACCGCTTCCGGAAGGACGATGCCCCCAAACCGGGCTGTAACAGACTCGGTCAGGTGGCCACCTTCCGCTAATCCGATCTTTCTTTTTTCGCTTGCAAAGACCCGACTCTCACCAGAGAGCCGGGTCTCATTTTTTATCGAAAAATCTATTGAATAATTCCGTCTATGGCCGTAACCGTGTTACTGCATGCGACCTGATCAGCTTGATCGACTACACACACCCGATAATAGTGGGTGCCGACAGCGAGGCTCGCGACAACCGAACGGCTACCGCCTTTAGCCCCCTCATCAGTATACGTTGCAGTGCCGACAGTGGACACTACGCCGAGATATCCGTCCGCCGGGTATGCCGCATCTGACTTTGTCTGCGACCAGACGATTTTATAATACTTAAAATCCTTCTCAGCGGACTCGCTCCACGTCAGGACTATCTTGCCGTCTGCATACGCACCGGACAGGCTCACCGCCGTCGGGGCCGAATTGTCATTGATCGCCGTCACCTGCGCCACGTTACTGCACACCGTAGTCGATCCGACAGCACACACCCGGTAATAATAAGATTTTCCGTTTACTGCCGAATAATCCCGGTGGCTCAACTCGCCTTTTGACTTGGCGGCAATGTAGCCGTCATCCGGATATTTCAGATTGGCGTTGGTCTCCGATCGAACGACTTTGTAGTATTTGAAGCCGGCCAGGCTGGACGCGTTAGTCCACCAAATACCGACGCCCGTATCCTCGGCTTTGACGGTCATGATGAGGTTGATCGATGCGGCAACCGTTTTCTTCGCGGTAATTTCCAGATCATTGCTGTAGGCCAGGCACTTCCCGTTCCCGTCGTACTGGCATACGCGGAAATGATAGGTCAGCCCGTCAGCGAGCGCCCACGTATAACTTCTGGCCGACGAATCAGTCAAATACTGGAAATCATTCCCGGGGTAGACCGGATTTTTCCCGTCCGACTTCACTACTTTGAAACCACTCTCAATCGTCAAGCCGGTAACAGTCCAGCTGAGATGGACCCCGTCAGTTTCCGCGGCACCGGACAGAGTGATGCCGGACTCATTTGTTTCCGCCTCCGCGTTCTTTTCTTCCGCCTGCTCCTTGCCTTTCATATGGGCGACGTTTGAACAAAACACGCGATCGCCTGAAAGCACCTCACAGACCCGGTAATAATACGTGCCATCGGCAGAAACATCCGTGTCCGTAAATGATTCGGTCCCCTTTGCCAATTTTGCGATATACCCGTCGTCCGGATATTTCAAATCCGCATTGGTGACTGACCGGACCACTTTATAATAAAGGAAAGTCCCATTGGTTGTGGCATTCCAGGCAAGATGAACGCCGTCAGCCTGGGTCTCGGCCTCCAGATGCAAAGGGGTGGCTGAGGCAAGTATCTGACAAAAAACCTTGATTTCCTTGATGGTTTTATGGCCGGCCGCGTCTGTCGCCGTAACCGCTATCATGTTCTTTCCAGAAGCAAGGGTGACTGCTTGAGAAAATGTACCTGCGTTATTTTCCATTTGGTCGCCGTTCAGGGTCAGCTTGGCATCCGGGTCGCTCACCGCGCCGGCGACCGTGACCTGCCCCTCAGCGATAGAAGCGCCCTCGGCTGGACTGGTGACCGTGATTTCTGGCCCGGCATACTCGGAGAGCACTCCCAACTGTTCAGTTTTTTTCGAGTCTTCCTCCTTATTCCACGTATACCATTCATTGGTCAATTTATTCTTATCCATATTTTTTACCTCCACATTCTCACCGGATGCATCCAATGTCGCTGACTCGCCTTCGGTGACAGCCTGTTCATTCTGGGTCGTGACCACCTTTACCGTACTTTCCACCACATTAACATCTATCGCAGAAGGACCCATCAGGACGTCAAATGCCGTACCGAGCGCTTCTACAGACGCTGTACCGGTTTTGACCTCATAGACGCGATCCTGGTTTTTGGCCACCCGATTATAGCTGGCCCCGGCAATCTGAGTGACGGTCACTGCATCCTGATTCATGGACGTCAAAAATATTTCCGTATCGTATCCTAGCCGAACCACATCTCCGTTTTCCAGTTCAATGATTGCCTTGCTGTCAGTGCCGGTCTTGATGCTGTCACCGACATGAAAAACAGTGTCAGTCTCAACCGCCTGCCAGTCCGAATCATTCACTTTTACCTGTACATCGCCCTGCTGATAGGCCAGTGTTGCGGCTAATGCCACTACATCTTCTTGCGTAATATCAGTTTTTTTCTCATCTGAACCGGAAGGACTATCAACTAAGGAATTATAAAGAAAAAATCCTCCCCCGAAAATGACTATAGCGACTGTGAACATCAGCAATACATTTTTTTTGTTCATAAACTTGTATGTTCTTATTAGCTGTTAAATTTAGTATAACTATTAAATACTGAATTGTCTATATTTACTGTACTGAAATCACCCTCACCTGCGGCCCACCCCCAGAGCGCGGGGTGACGATCAGTTCATCTACCCCGTCGCCGTTGGTGTCGCCGCCGGCCACATTGACCCCGCCTAAGAAGGTGGGGGCAAAGGCGTAAAACTGGGTAATCAGCTGTTCCCTGATGTTGTAAATCTTGACCAGGGGCTGGGCGTCGTTGCCCACGGCCACGACCAGCTCTTTCTTGCCGTCGCCGTCAATGTCCACACCAGCCACAGAGACGCCGCCGCGGTAGGAGGTGCCGAAGGCAAAGAAACCTGGGGATAATCTTACGATGGCATTGGTCTTGATCTTGAAGATCTGGATGTGGGGAGCGCCTAAGTCCGGGCCGGTGATGATCTCGTCCTTGCCGTCATCGTCCATGTCAGCGGTAGCGACCCGGATGCCGCCCCGGAATGACTTGGCATAGGCGAAAAAGTTGGCCTGGGCTTTGCCCGCGCTGTCATAGACCATGACCTGGGCACCGCCGCCTCTGGCGGCGGCCACGACGATCTCCTGGGTGCCATTGCCGTCAATGTCGCCACAGGACAGGAAGACCCCTCCCTGGAACTTGCCGTCGAGAACGCTGAAGCTATTCAAGAGCGTCCCGCTACCGTTAAATATTTTCAACATTGGCAGAGCGCCCGCTCCTTGTACCGTGATAATTTCATCTAACCCGTCGCCATTAACATCACAGGTATTAACACGTACTCCTGACCGTGAAGATGACGGATACGCAAAGAAGTGGCTCAATACAATGCCGTCGCCGTTTAATACGCGTACTTCTGGAGCAATTCCCGTATCGGTGCCAGTGACGATCTCATCCGCTCCGGTACTCAGGATGTTGCCAGATGAAACAAGAAATCCGCCGCGTAATGTACTGTTGTAGGCCATAAATGACGTTCCTTCTGCCACGGTAAACGTCGTACCATTAGAAACAGTACTGCTGCTTTTTGATGAATTGGGATAATACGTGCTCGGCGTAGTGCCTTTGCTGTCGGTAATACCTAGTCCCCTTTCCAATGTTGAGCGCTGGCCGTCCAGATTGACGACGGTCACGTCATACCATCCCGGTTTGAGTTTTGACAACGGCAATTTCACGGCTAGCGCCGTGCCGGTCTGGACGTACGTCTGGTCAGCCAGGAAATCCGCGAAATATGTTTTTGCTCCGTACGTAAAACCGGATCCGGTCAATTTTACCTGCAGGCCGGATCCCTGATCCCAGGCTGGATTTACCTCTTTCGGTGACACGCTGCTGACCACCGGCGCCGCTTCGGCATAGGGCGCAGTCCCGGAAATATTTACCCTGCGAATCACGTCGTTCCACGTATCCGCCACGTACAAAGTATTTC